>DBMG01000131.1:1681-17051 GCA_002304785.1 Candidatus Accumulibacter sp. UBA704
GGCGGCACGATCACCGGGGTCGGCGAAGTGATCAAATCGAGGAAACCGTCGTTCCAGGCCATCGCCGTCGAGCCGGACGCTTCGCCGGTGCTCTCCGGCGGCCCGAAGGGTCCGCACCCGATCCAGGGGATCGGCGCCGGCTTCGTGCCGGAAGTGCTGAACACCCGGATCTACGACGAGGTCGTGCGGGTCAAGGCCGACGATGCTTTCGCCACGGCCCGCGCCGCCGCTCAAAAGGAAGGTCTGCTGGTCGGCATTTCTTCCGGCGCCGCGCTGTGGGCAGCCATCGAAGTGGCCAAGCGTCCGGAAAACGCCGGCAAGCTGATCGTGGTCATCATCCCGTCGTTCGGCGAACGTTATCTCTCCACGCCGCTGTTCGCCGGCCTCGTCGACTGACCGGCATTCCGGAGAAGCGCTGCTTGTCGTGCTTCTCCGGACCTCGTATCACGTCGGACTGTTCATTAGCGTTTCGACCCTCTCAACCAGAAAACCACGCAACCGCTGAATCAGCGGCGAAATCGAAGTGCGGTGGGCGGCGATCAGTTGCAGCGGTACAGGATCACCGTATTGCGCGGGAAACAGCTCCACCAGCCTTCCCGCTTGCAGATCCGGCCAGATGTCGATCCTCGATTTGTACGCCACGCCCAGTCCGGCGACCGCCCACCGGCGTACCAATTCGGCGTCGTCGCTGAGCCGGTCGCCTTTGACGGAAACGGTTTTCGCGCCCTCCGGCAAATGAAACTTCCAGCGCTCGTAGGTCTGATCCTTGAGGACGTAGCGCAGGCAATTGTGCGTTGAAAGGTCGTCCGGCGTCCGCGGCCGGCCATGACGCTCGACATACGCGGGCGACGCGCACAAGACTCTCCGGTTGCCTGGCGCGATCGGAAGAGAAACCAGGCTTGAATCGGAAAGCTGTCCATAGCGCAAGCTCGCATCCAGCGCCTGCTGGAAAAAATCCGCCATCTGATCGCTCACGCGCAAGTGCAACGTGATCTTCGGATAAAGGCGCTGAAATTCGTCCAACCACGGCAATACGATGTTGCGCCCGAGATCGGACGGCATCGAAAGCCTGAGCGGGCCAGCGATCTCCGCGCCCGGCCGCACCAGTGCCTGGCGTCCTTCGGCGACTGCCGCCAGTACCGCCTGGGCATGCGGCAGATAGCGCTCCCCTTCTTCCGAGAGCCTCATCTTTCGCGTCGAACGGACAAACAGGCGCGACCCCAGTTCGCGCTCTAGCCGCTGGACGGCCCCGCTCGCCCAAGCTGGCGTGATATCGAGTCCGCGCGCGGCGGCGGAGAAACTTCCCGAGCTTGCGGCACTGACGAAAACCTCAAGGTCATCGATACGAATCATTTTTCGCATTTCAATGAAAGTGTTTTCGTATTTTGCCTATTTTATTGAAACTCGTAATCACAGATCATTGCTTTAGGGCTGCATCACAGCAGTTTTCCTTTCATGAAACATGACACACACGGATCTTCCCCGAGACTTCCGAAGGACATATTGGAGAAATGAAATGAAAGCCATCGGCTATACCGAAGCACAATTTGGCTTGCCCATCACCGACCCGAACGCCCTCACCGAATTCCCCCTCCCCGACCCCACCCCACACGGACGAGACCTCCTGGTGGAAGTGTGTGCCGTGTCGGTCAATCCCGTCGACACCAAGGTTCGACGAAACACCACGCCCGCGGCCGGTGAAGTGAAAGTCCTCGGATGGGACGCCGTTGGCGTTGTCCGCGCCACCGGCTCCGAAGCAAGCCTGTTCAAGCCGGGGGATCGCGTCTGGTACGCCGGATCGATCGCCCGGCCAGGCACCAATTGCCAGTTGCATCTCGTCGACGAGCGTATCGTCGGCCACGCACCCAGGTCGCTTGGCGACGCCGCGGCAGCGGCCCTGCCTCTCACCGGACTGACCGCGTGGGAACTGCTGTTCGACCGCCTGCAGATTGCGCAGGGTGGCGGCGCGGGCCAGTCGATCCTGGTGATCGGCGCCGCAGGCGGGGTCGGTTCCATCCTGGTCCAGCTCGCGCGCCGGCTGACCCAACTGACCGTGATCGGAACCGCATCACGCCCGGAGACCGCCGATTGGGTGCGCGATCTCGGGGCACATCACGTGGTCGATCATTCCCGCCCGCTTTCGCAGGAGTTGCAACGCATCGGAATCCCGCAGGTCCACTACATCGCCAGTCTGACGCAGACCGACAGGCACCTCCCCGAAATCGTCGAGAGCCTTGTCCCGCAAGGACGACTCGGCCTGATCGACGATCCGGGCCCGTTCGACATCAAACTTCTCAAGCGCAAATCGATTTCACTGCATTGGGAACTGATGTTCACGCGGGCGATCTACGAAACTCCCGACATGATCGCGCAGCACCGGATTCTCGAGGAACTGGCTACCCTGCTGGATACGGGCGTCGTCCGCAGCACGCTGGCCGAACACTACGGCACCATCAATGCCGATAATCTCCGGCGTGCGCACGCGTTGATCGAATCCGGCACCGCCCGCGGAAAAATCGTACTGGAAGGATGGAAATAGAACCCATGAACCAACTATTCACCCCGCTGCAGATGGGCGACCTGAACCTGCCCAACCGAATTGTCATGTCCCCGCTGACCCGTTGCCGGGCTGGCGCCGGACGCGTCCCGACCGAACTGATGGCCGAGTACTACACGCAACGTGCAAGCGCCGGGCTGATCATCAGCGAAGCAACATCCGTCATGCCGATGGGCGTCGGCTATCCGGACACGCCCGGTATCTGGTCGACCGAGCAGGTGCAGGGCTGGCGGCGCGTGACGCAGGCCGTTCATGCGGCGGGCGGACGCATCTTCCTGCAGTTGTGGCACGTCGGCCGCATCTCGGATCCGGAATTCCTGAACGGCGAGCGCCCGGTCGCACCCAGCGCCATCGCCGCCGCAGGCCACGTCAGCCTGCTGCGTCCGAAGCGCGCCTACGTCGTGCCGCGCGCTTTGGAAACGGCGGAGATTGCTGAAATCGTCGAAGCCTACCGCCAGGCCGCAATCAACGCCAAGGCCGCTGGATTCGACGGCGTCGAACTGCACGGAGCCAATGGCTATCTGCTCGACCAATTCCTTCAGGACAAAACCAATCAGCGTACCGACGCCTACGGCGGAAGCATCGAAAATCGCGCCCGCCTGTTGCTGGAGGTCACCGATGCGGCCATCTCCGTATGGGGCCCCGGGCGGGTCGGCGTGCATCTGGCGCCCCGCAGCGATGCTCATGACATGGGAGACAGCGACCCGCAGACGACCTTCACCTACGTCGCCCGCGAACTCGGCAAGCGCCGCATCGCTTTCATCTTCGCCCGTGAATCCCTGGATTCACCGCGCCTCGGGCCACAGATCAAGGCCAGTTTCGGAGGCGTCTTCATCGCCAACGAAAAACTGACGCGCGAAGACGCAGAACGGCTGATCGCCGCCGGCGAAGCCGATGCGGCAGCATTCGGGATCAACTTCATCGCCAATCCCGACCTGCCCCGGCGGCTGTTGCTGAACGCGCCTCTGAACGCGCCGCGACCGGAGACCTTTCACGGCTACGGACTTCCGGACATCACATCCGGTTATACGGACTACCCGACGCTGAGCTGACCACGGGCCGGAACGTCCGGCGCTTCCGTTGCCGTGAGGATCGTCCGATCGCGCCGGATATCCGTCGGCAATCGTGGCCCGTACCGCCGGTCAGTGCCCTCCGGTTTGATTCAGAAAGGACAGACAACCACATCAAATGCAACGACAAGCACTGAAGTTTGTCGCGGCATTTGCTGTGGTCAGACGTTCAATGCCTGCCTGCACAGCGCTGACAGATCAAACGATTTTCACCGAGAGCTTTCCGAGGGCTTCGATACCGCATTCGATGACGTCGCCGGGCACGATCGTCGACACGCCTGCCGGTGTCCCGGTAAAGATCAGGTCGCCTTCCGCGAGGGCGACGTAGGTCGACAAATTGGCGATGACTTCGGCCACATTCCACGTCATCTGCCCGAGATCCCCGTCCTGCTTGACCGCTCCATTGACCGACAGCCAGATACGTCCCGCTACCGGGTGTCCGCACTGCGCCGCCGGCACGACGGCGCTGATCGGTGCACTCTGGTCGGACGCCTTGCTCATTTCCCAGGGTTTCCCCTTCTCTTTCGCCAAAGCTTGCAGATCACGACGTGTGAGATCGATGCCCACCGCGTAGCCGAAAACGTGGGCGAGAGCCTTGTCTGCCGGAATGTCCGAGCCCCTTTTCCCAATAGCGACGACCAGTTCGACTTCGTGCTGCAGATTGGCCGTGCGTGATGGATAGGCAACGTCACCTCCACCGGGCACCAGCGCATCAGCTGGTTTGGCAAAGAAGGCGGGCGGCTCGCGCCCGTCGCCACCCACTTCAATGGCGTGTTGGGAATAGTTCGCCGCAACGCAATAGACACGGCGAACAGGAAAGCCAGCGGATTCTCCAACGACTGGAACAACGACCTGCGGAGCAGGCGGAAATACGTAGTGCATCTTGGCTCCCATGAGTAGCGAAAGCATCGCTCCGAGCGGATCGCCGATATCAAGCATCTTCCACTCCTGGCTGAAACGCCAACCCGCCGACCGAAAGCCGACGGGCTGGACGGGGTGAGATCAGGGCGACAGTTCCTCGAGAACCTTGCCTTTGGTCTCGATGGCCAACAGCACGGTCACGAGCCCCCCGATCAGGGCCACCGCGGCAAACGCCGAGAACACGTAGCGTATTCCCAGGTCGCCGACGATCCAGCCGACCAGGATCGGGCCGGTGGCCGACCCAGCGCGCAGCCACGCGCTGCCGAAGCCGGTGCCGAGCGCGCGCAGACGGGTCGGATAGAGTTCCGAGGAATAGAGGTAGAGCGAGAAAGTGACGGTTTGCAGGATCGCGTAGGCAATCGTCGCCAGAACCACCACCTGGATCGCCGACGTGGCGCCGAGCGTGGTGAGCGAGATCAACGGCACCATCGCCAGTATGAACGCCCCCGCGTACCACGGCTTGCGCCCGACCTTGTCGATCAGCAAGGCGCAGATGATCGAGGCGATCACACCCACCCCGGAGGTGATCCAACCGTATGCCAGGGCAGTCTGTAGAGGCAGCTTGAACACCGACTTGTAGAGCGTCGGCAGCCAAGTGATCAGACCGTTGTTGACCATGTAGGCACAGAACCACAACCCCCAGATCGTGAAGGTGCGCTTCAGATAAATACCCTTGAAAAGTTCGCGCCAATCGGACTTGGCAGTCGCCTTCGGGTCGAGCGGACGAACCACTGGTTCGGGCAGGTGCAGACCATGCTTGGTCGCATCGTTCTCTAGCATTTTTACGACCGCGTTGGCTTGCGCGATTCGGCCCTTCGAGGCGAGCCAGCGTGGCGATTCCGGCATGAACCAGCGTAGCGGAAGGGCCAGGATCGACGGCACCAGACCGACGATGAACATCGCCTTCCAGCCATAGACCGGCACCAGGAAGTAGCCTGCCATACCGGCGAACATCAGCCCGATCGGGAAGATCACCTCGTATAGCAGGAAGAAGCGTCCGCGCTTGTGCGCGCCAATGAACTCGTTGATGTAGGCGCTCGCCACCGGCACCTCGCCGCCGGTACCGACCCCTTGGAAGAAGCGGAACACCAGCATCGACATACCGCTCCAGGCGAACAGGCAGGCGATGTCCATCGACACAAACAGCACGATGGTAAAGAAAAGAACTTTCAACCGACCGAATTTTTCAGCGAGCGATCCAAAAATCACCGCCCCGAAGAGTTGTCCGACATAACCGGCGGAAATGATGAAACCAACTTCGGCCGGGGTGAGCTTCCATTCGGAAACAAGGCTGGGCATGGCGAAGGCGATGCACAGTACCGTGTAGGCGTCGAAGAAGGTGGCAATACCGATGATCACGCGGATCAGCAACAGCCGACGCGTGACCGGAAGGCGTTCGAGGCGGGCGACCAGTTCGGCGTTGGAGGCCGCATGCGCGGCACTGCCGACGACCACATCGTCATTTGCCAAACCTCTTACCGAATTGCCTGCAACAAGCGTTGTCATGATGTTTGGTTCCTCCTGATTGTTATTGTTGTGACCTGAATACAGCCTGCGGCCGCAGAGGTCCGCAGGGTTCGCAGTCTTGCGGGCGGTCTCTTGCCCGACTTCCGGGAACCGGCCAGGCAGGGCCGGCCTCGCCCGGGAGTCGCTTAACCGTGCAATGAGATCAAACCACGCGCCCGAGTCCGGCGGCAGCCATCGCCGCATAGATTTCCGCATCGGCGCCCGGTTCGAGCGGCAGCAGCGGCGAACGAACGGTAGCGTGCTCGAGCAGTCCGCGCGCAATCAGGCCGTGCTTGAGCGCAACGGTGCCTTCCATGTGCGAACCACGGTGATACACGCACTTGGTAACTGGCAACAGGCGGTCGTGGATTTCGCGGGCCTTCTTGTAGTCCTTGGCCTTACCGGCCTGCAGCATTTCGTACAGTGCTTCCGGCGCGATGTTGCCATAGCCGACCAGGAAACCGTCGATATCGAACACCGTCGACAGCAGGTATTCGTCGTGGCAGCTCAGGATTTGCAGGTCGGGACGCTCCTTGCGGATCACCGGAATTTCGGTGTCCCAGCGGCGCATGTTGCGCACGCCGTTCTTCATGGCGAACACGCCGGGCTGCGCGGAGATTTCGAGCAGTGTTTCCAGGTTATACGTGCACTTGGTGACGTCCGGATACTGGAAGAGGACCAGCGGCAGGCCGCTTTCTTCGTAGACCTGGCGGTACTTGTCCTGCGGGGCGCCCTTCTGGTAGCCGAAACGCAGCCAGCCGTGCGAGGGATAGAGCAAACCGGCCTTGGCGCCAGCCGCGACGGCGCGCTTGGCTTCGTCGGCCGCAACCTTCGTGCCTTCCAACGTAATGCCGGCGATGACCGGGACACGCCCGTCGGTCGATTCGACAAAGGCTTCGATCACCTTCGTCTGCTCGTCGCGCTCGAGGAACGTGCCTTCGCCCGCGTGGCCGAGGACGGTCAGGCTCTTGACGCCTTCGAGGCTGCCGAGCCACTTGCCGATCCGCTTGCAGGCCGCGTAGTCAACGCTGCCGTCACGGTTGAAGGGGGTAACCGGTGCGGGGTTGACTCCGCGCATATCGAAACCGACATTTTTCATTGCAATTCCTTTCATGAATGTTCGTTTGTCTCCCGACTGGCGCCTGGTGGTTTGATCGGGCTTCGCCAAAGATGCCGCGCCGCCGATTTCCTGAAATTTGAACCTCGAACAGCGTGCATGCGAGGCAGTATAGGCAGCGCCAAGCTATACTTGAATACACAAACCACACATTTCAGCTATACAAACTACACATATCGATACAGGAACGAAACGATGGACTACGCCGCTTGGAAACTGTTTATCGACGCCGTGGAAATGGGCAGTCTGAGTAAGGTAGCGACGGCCTACGGCACCAGCCAGCCTCACGTCAGCCGGCAGATCGGGGAACTCGAGGAGGAATGTGGTGGACGCCTGTTCCAGCGCACGGGACGGGGCGTCGTGCTGACGGAACTGGGACAGCGCATTGCTCCCAAGGTGAGAGCCTGGTTGGCCGGCACGGAGCAGCTCGCCAATGACATTCGCACATCGGCCGGAACGCCCATCGGTACGGTGAGGATAGGCAGCCTGCCCTCCACCGCCCATCCCCTGGTCACGCAACTGTATTACCGACTCAGGGATCGCTACCCGCTCATCCGGCTGGTGGTACGCGAAGGGCAAGGCGCGCAGCTGGAGAGGTGGCTGGAAGACGGCAGTGTCGATCTCGCGATTCTTTTCCGGACGAGTCCGATGCCAAAGAACGGAGACACCTATCTGGTCGAGACTGCCACCTACCTTGTCGGCGCTGTGGGCGACTCGCTGACGACGGGACCGACGGTTCCGTTTTCGGCGTTACACAACATCCCGCTAGTGACTTTCTGCCGCCCAAGCAGTTGGCGCAACCTGCTCGACCAGTTGAGCATCGAGCAGGGGATTTCGCTGAACGTCGCCCTGGAGGCCGACTCCATCAGCCTGCAGACGCACATCGTTGCGGATGGGGGCATGTACGCGCTGCTTGGACCATACGCCATCGCCACGGCATCGAAATACCTCGACCTGCAGTCGTCGAAGGTAATCGACCCATCGGTAACCCGTCATATCGCCCTCGCCATGTCACCCCACGGGCAGTTAACCCCCGCATGCCGGACGGTTATGCAGATAACGCGTGAAATAGCACAGTCCGGCGCCGCTGAGCTGATGACACCCTGATGGGGGCGGCATAACCCGGCGAAAACACGCACTGACTAATGCCCACTCGCCGAAGCATCGACCTTGCGGCGCGGCTTGGGCGCCAGCCAGATGGCCGAAGCGGCGAAGAGGAAAGCGATGCCTACCGCCGCCATCATCTGGTTGGTAGCCAGCATCACGCTCTGGCTGGTCACCAGCCGGTCGATCGATTGCAACACGGCGTCGGCGGCCATCCCCGAGCTTTCGAGAAGCGTGCGGACGCTTTGATCCTGATCCGCCAATCCGACCAGTTCGGCGTGGTTGCGCGTGATCTGGTCGTCCCACACGGTGGTGATCAATGAGGTGGCAACGGCCCCCGACAACGTGCGCAGGAAGTTCATCAGTCCGGCTGCGGATGCGGTTTCATGCACCTCGACGCTGGCCAGCGCCAGCCCGGTCAGCGGCACGAAGAAGAACGGCAGCCCGAGGCCCATCAGCATCAATGGCCGCGACACGCTCCAGTAGTCCATGTCGGTTGTGGCGATGGTGCGGGTGAGAGTGATGATGCCCAGCCAGATGACGCCAAAGAACACCAGCTTGCGCGGATCGACGCGGTGCGACAGCGTGGCGGCGATCGGCGCGACNNGTGTAGCCCATATAGCTCTGCAGCCACTGCGGCGTCAGGACGTTGGCGCCAAAGAAGGCGGCGAAGGCGAGGCTGATGGTCAGCACGCTGACCGAGAAGCCGCGGTGACGGAACACGCGCAAATCGACGACCGGGTGCTCTGCGTGCCGTTCCCAGATCAGGAACGCGGCAAAGCCGACGACGGCGACGATAGCCAGCGCGACGATCTCGTGCGAGGAAAACCAGTCGAGGTCCTTGCCCTCGTCGAGCATCAGTTGCAGCGCGCCGACCCAGACGATCAGCAGCGCAAGGCCCACGCGGTCGATCGGGTTGCGGGTGAGCGGCAGCTCGTAGCGCTTCAGCATGTTCCAGGCGATGAAACCGCATAGAAGAGCGATCGGCAGGTTGATCCAGAAGATCCACGGCCAGCTGTACTCGTCGCACAAATGGCCGCCGAGCAAGGGCCCGAGCACCGGCGCCACCAGCGTCGTCATCGACCACAGGCCGATCGCCGCGGCGGCCTTCTCCTTCGGGAAGATGCGCAGCAGCAGGGTCTGCGACAGCGGCATCAGCGGCCCGCCGGCCAGCCCCTGGCAGATGCGGGCGAAGACCAGCATGCCCAGCGAGTTCGACAAGCCGCACAGTGCGGAGAAGGCGCCGAACGCGGCCATGGCCGTGACGAACACGCGCACGGCCCCGAAGCGCGCGGCCAGCCAGCCGGTCAGCGGCACGGTGATGGCCTCGGCGACGGCGTAGGAGGTGATGACCCAGGTGCCCTGGCTGGTCGTCGCGCCCAGGCTCCCGGAGATATTGGGCACCGAGACGTTGGCGATGGTCATGTCGAGCACGGCGATGAAGTTGGCCGCGGCGAGGATCACTGCTGCCGCCCACAGCATGCCGCCGCTCAATGGCGCCTGGCCGTTGGCGGTTTGAGGTTGGCTCATGTCAGTCCCCCGTCAGCTGCGCCGGCTCGTGTCGATCTTCACGCTCATCGACAGGCCGACCTTGAGCGGGTTGGCCTGCAGCTCGGCGGGATCGAGCTTGATGCGCACCGGCAGGCGTTGCACCACCTTGATCCAGTTGCCGGTCGCGTTCTGTGCCGGAATTGCCGAGAAAGCCGCGCCGGAGCCGCCCGAGAAGCCTTCAACGGTGCCACGGTAGGTCACCGAACTACCATAGATGTCGGCCCTGAGCGTCACCGGCTGACCGACACGGACATCCTGCAGCTGGACCTCCTTGAAATTGGCGTCCACGTGCATTTCCTGTATCGGCACCACGGCCAGCAACGGCGTTCCCGCCTGAACACGCTGCCCGAGCTGGGCCTGGCGCTTGGCGATGACCCCGTCGACCGGCGCGCGGATCACCGTGCGTTCCAGATCGAGCGCCGCCTGGTCGCGTCGGGCACGTGCCAGCGCGACCTCGGGATTGGTTTCTTCGGTCGCATCGACGATCAGCACCGCATTGGCATCGCGGCTGCCGATCGCCGTATGGCGGTTGGCCCGGGCTTGGGCCGCGGCAGCGCGAGCCCCATCCAGATTGGCCTGCGCGGCGGCAAAGGCATTCTGGGCGCGCGTCAGTTCGTCGCCGGAAACGGAACCCGACGCCGACAACGCCTCGCGCCGCTTCAGGTCGATCACCGCCCGTTCATAGTCCGCCTCGGCCGACGCCAACTGGGCGGCGGCGCGCTTCTCGTCGGCTTCGCGCGCGACAATCTGGGCACTCAGCCCGCTGTCATTGGCCGCGTAGCCCCGGACCCGGCGAATGGCGCGTCCCAGGTCGGCTTCGGCCTGCGCCAGCGCCAGGCGGGCATCGGTCGGATCGATGACGACGAGGACATCGCCCTTCTTAACGGTTTGCGTATCGGTAACACGCACTTCGCTGATCGTGCCGCCCACCTCCGGTGTGACCTGGGCGATCTCGACGGCCGCGTAGGCGTTGTCGGTCGATACGAAATGCGAGGCGTAGAAGAACCAGTAGGCGCCGAAAACCAGGGCCGCAGCGCCGACTACGCCACCCAGCCCGAGCAACAAACGGTTGCGGCGAAGTTCGTTACCGGATGGGGAAGAAGAAACAGGAGTATTTTCAGACATGGTGGAATTTCCTTGCATGGGAATTAACTGTTCGATTCATTCGTTGCGGCACGCACCTCGCGATAGCCTCCGCCGAGCGCGCGGTTCAGCGCCACATCCAGCGAGAAGGCACGCGACTGCAGGTCGGTGAGGCTGCGCAGGCTGCTCAGCAACACGTCTTCGGCCGAAAGCACCTCGAGATAGCTGGACAGGCCGCCCTCATAACGATTGCGCGCCACGCGGTGCGCCTCGCTGGCCGCGGCCACGGCCTCCTCGGCCTTGGCCAGGCGGCCGGAAAGAGCCTTCTGGCTCAGGCCTGCGTCGGCCACTTCCTGCAGCGCCTGGGTCACGGTACGGTTATAGCTGGCGACCGTTTCTTCATACGCCGCCACCGAACTGCGCAACTCACCCTGCAAACGCCCGCCGGTGAAGATCGGCAGGGAGACGGCCGGCCCGATGCTGCCGATAGTGGAACCGCTCCTGGTCAGCATGTTCAATCCCAGCGACTGCACTCCGATGAAGGCGGCGAGATTCACGTTGGGGTAGAACTCAGCCTTCTTCTGGTCGATGCGGCGCAGTTGCGCTTCCGTCTGCAGCCGCGCCGCGACCACGTCCGGGCGCCTGCCCAGCAGGTTGGCCGGCAGCTCGCCGGGCAGACCGAACGGACGCACCAGCTCGATTTCCGGGCGAGCGATGGCCAGCCCGCGATCCGGCCCCGCGCCGAGCAATGCCGCCAGACGGTTGCGCTGCAGGCCGATCTGCTCGTCGATCTGCAGCAGGTCGCCTTCGGCTCCCGCGCGGCGCGCTTCCGCATCGCGCACGCTGCCGCGTGTTTCGAGGCCGTTGGCAAAACGCTCGGCGAACAGGGCGGCCGTCTTGCCGCGCACTTCGACCGACCGCGCTGCGGTGTCGCGCGCGGCGAACAAACGGGCCAGTTCCGCGTAGTTGGTGGCGATGTTGGCGGCGAGGACCAGGCGCGCCTGCGCCACTTCGGCCCGGCTCGCTTCGATTTGCGACGTTGCCGCCGCCAGCGCCGCCCGGTTCTTGCCCCAGAAATCGAGTTCCCAGCTCAAATCCAGCGTAGCCCGCCCATAGTCCTGCCACCCGTCGGGCGTCATGGCCTTGGGTGTCAGATAGTTGTAGCTCTGCCGCTGTTCGGTGGCGGAGGCGTTGGCGCTGACCTGCGGCAACAACGCCGCGCCGGCGACTTGCCCCGCCGCCTCGGCCCGGCGCAGTCGGGCAGCCGCGGCGGCCATGTCCGGCGAATCGCGCAACGCCTCCTCGATCAGCGAATCGAGCTGCTTGTCGCCGTAGGTCTGCCACCAGCGGTCGTCCGGCCACGTGGAAACGGGCGCCGCGAAGGAAGACGACGACTGGTAATCCGCAGCCGGCTTGAGCGCGGCAAGCGCATCGAGCGAGGGAAACTGGGCGCACCCGGCCAACCCCAGGGTCAGAACACCCAGGCCGAACAGAGCGCGACTGCGTGATGGAAAAGACGCTTGATGGAAAGTACGGGGCATGTCGACCTCTTTGCATTAACTGTACTGTACAGTTTAGTTTTGACTTTTCCGTTCGTCAAGATAAACTGAACCAATAAGTTCAGTTATAGGCCGAAATCATGAGAACCAAGAGCGATGAGAAGCGACAAGCCATTCTCGACGTCGCCGCGGAGGTATTCCGGGAATCCGGCTTCGAGCGTGCCTCGATGTCGGAAATCTGTACCCGGGTCGGGGGATCGAAGGCCACGCTGTACAACTATTTTCCGTCGAAGGAAGAACTGTTCTTCGAGGTAATGTTTCTCTCGACGGAAGCCGAGTTCGAGGCCACCCACAAGGCGCTCGACCCTGCCACCGAAGACATCGCGGCCAGCCTGCGCCATTTCGGAGAACGCTTCCTGACCCTGCTCTACTCGCCGGAAGTGCTTGCGGTACGGCGCCTGATCGTGGCGGAATCCGGTCGCTCGGATCTTGGTCGCCTGTGTTTCGCGCGAGGACCGAAGCGCAGCCAGGAAGAGGTTTCAAAGTTTCTTGCGGGCGCAATGACTCAAGGGCGATTGCGCCATGCCGACCCGCTGGCCGCCACCTTGCACCTGCGCGGGCTGCTCGAAGCGGAATTGCTCGACCGCTTCCTTTTCCAAGTCAGTGATTCGGTGAGCAAGAAGGAGATCAAGGCCATCACCGACCGCGCCATCCGCGTTTTCATGGCTGCCTATGGGCCGGAGACTCCGCTCTAATTGCTTGCAGACGCGTCATTCCGGTGAACGCCGGAATCCAGGAAATTCAACGCACCGGACTCCGGCTTTCACCGGCATGACGGCCGAATCGACAGAACGCCTGTGCCAATCGACGCGATCAATCAACCCACGCGAAATCGGCCGTGAAGTGGCGCAGGAATTTCGGCTGCTTGACGATCTTCACGCCGCGAATCGCCGCCGCCCTGGCCTTGACCTCATCGATGACCTCGGCCGCGTAGTCGAAGTGCGACTGCGTGTACATGCGGCGCGGGAACGCCAGGCGTACCAGTTCCATCTTGTGGAACGTCTCGGTGCCGTCGTCGAGACGCTTTCCGAACATCACCGACCCGATCTCGACGCCGCGAATGCCGCCCTCGAGATACAGCGCGTTGCACAGCGCCCAGGCCGGATAGTGCTCCACCGGCATGTTCGGCAGCACGGTGCGCGCGTCGAGATAGACCGCATGGCCGCCGGTCGGTTTGACGAAGCCGATGCCCGCCGCCTCGAGCTTTTCGCCGAGGTATTCGGCGGTACGCAGACGGTAGCGCAGGTAATCCTCGTCCAGACCTTCTTCCAGCCCGACCGCCAGCGCCTCCAGGTCGCGCCCGGCCATCCCGCCGTAGGTCGGGTAGCCCTCGGTCATGATCAGCGCGTTGCGCACGTCGTCCATCCAGGTGTCGTCGCGTAACACGATGAAACCTCCCATGTTGACCATGCCGTCCTTCTTGGCACTCATCGTGGCGCCGTCGGCATACGAGAACATCTCGGCGGCGATTTCGGCGATCGAAGCGTCCTCGTATCCCGGCTCGCGCATCTTGATGAACATGGCGTTTTCGGCAAAGCGGCACACGTCGATGATGAACGGCTTGCCATATTGCTTGAGCAGCCTGGCGTAAGCGCGGATATTGGCCATCGACACCGGCTGCCCGCCGCCGGTATTGTTGGTCACCGTGATCATGCCGAACGGGATTCGATGCGCATCGGACTTGAGGACGGCTTCCACCCGCGCCAGATCGATATTGCCCTTGAAGGGATGCACCAGGCTGGGCTGCAAGCCTTCGGGGATCACCAGATCCACCGCCTCGACGCCGATGTATTCGAGATTGGCGCGGGTAGTGTCGAAGTGACAGTTGTTCGGTACAAGGTCACCCTTCTTGCAGGTCGCCGTGAACAGCACCTTTTCAGCAGCGCGGCCCTGATGCGTCGGAACGAAATGCAACATGCCGGTGATCTTGCGGATGACCGCTTCGAGGCGGTAGAAGCTGCGCGCCCCGGCATAGCTTTCATCCCCTTCCATGATCGCGCCCCACTGCCGCGACGACATGGCGCCGGTGCCGGAATCGGTCAGCCAGTCGATCAGCACGTCTTCGGCGCGCAACTTGAACACGTTGAGCCTGGCCTCTTCGAGCAGGCGCACGCGCTCTTCGCGAGACGTCATGCGGATCGGCTCGACGCTCTTGATGCGGAAGGGTTCGATCAGGGTTTTGGGCATCGCGGGTTCCTCGTTGGTTTTTTGAGGAATGGAAAACTATCACCGGCATCAACGTCGTGGTGTCGGTTATTTACAACACTCGAGAAATTTTTCGGATCCCCCAGGCTGCCCGCAAGCCACTACGCGATCTGCTGCACATCAAGGATTCCGGGGGGCGCGCGAATGTCTCGTCAGCCGCGAGACGGGTATCCACGTGGCAAAGCTGAATCCTGGGGACAACATCACACCACGGGAACGGTTTTCAGATTTCCGTAATTGCCAGAGGCTCCGCCCCGTTCTGGCAGCAGGCACCAGCCGCTACTGTATTCCCAGACGTTCCTTGTTTCGATTGAGAAAGGCCGCAAACCTCAGGTCCTGAGTGAGAATCTGCTCCAGGAAGAGCTGCATGGGATGATCTCTCAGCATCGCAACGTCGGCTTCGGTCAAATCCCTGTTTCTGTAACCTTCGACCGTTTTCAGGATTTCGAGATGCGATTTCCGGTGCTCCTGGTATTCCGGATACGCAAAAACTCTCATGATGGATTCTTCGGCGTAGAAGTGGAATTTGAGTTTTTCGCAAAGGTTTTCAAGAAGAGCGTGCCAACGTTCCTTATCATCGATGGCCGCCTGCAGCGCGATGAAAATAGTCTCGATTTCCTCGTGCTGAGAGTCCAGCTCGGTAATATTAAGGATGTATTTCGAGTCCACAGACAGCCCCCTATCCAACGATTATCCA
>DBMG01000191.1 GCA_002304785.1 Candidatus Accumulibacter sp. UBA704
ACCCTATGCCAAAAGCGCATAATTTGTATTATGTAAACTTATAGAGTGGGATGTTTAATCACGGGCAATTCTGCAAAACGCAACTAGAACAGCCCTGCCTTTATCAACTCATCGACGTTAGTTTTTGTCAGCGCTGACACTTGTTCAGCGACATTGACGTCAGCCGCTGTGCTGGCGTTTGCTGACCAAACCAGCGCTCCGCTCGCAGTATCCACCACCGTCGTGGTGGAAGCCATGCCTTGCGTTACGGTTGCGCCACCGATCGGTAACGAAATCCCTAGGCCGCCGAAGCTGAAGCCTCCGCCGTGATAGCCACCGCTTCCACCGCCGACGCCTACACCCAATTGGGGGCCGGGGTTTACGACCGAGATGTCGCTGGACGTTAGCTCCATGACGACAACAGTTCGGCTTCCGTTGTCATTGGCGGCTAGCCTGATCACATCAGGGGTCGCCGTAGCAACAGGCGGGAAGCCTGCCAGCGAA
The DNA here is from genome assembly GCA_002304785.1 of Candidatus Accumulibacter sp. UBA704. GTDB lineage: Bacteria > Pseudomonadota > Gammaproteobacteria > Burkholderiales > Rhodocyclaceae > Propionivibrio. The sequence continues at coordinate 484 of DBMG01000191.1, forward strand.
TAGCTGCGCACGACGGAGACGCCACGCGCCCCCAGTTTGACAAGCCATTGATCTTCACACAGCCGCCGAAGGGTTTCATCGCGTGCTTTGCACGCCACCAAAACCCGGTCACTTATCAATGATTGTCCGCTGAAGTTGGGATTCTTCCATTGGCTATTTATTTGGGTGGTCGCACATCCGGCCAGCACGCCCAGCAAAAAACACGTCGCCAGACCGTGTGCTGCAAGTCGAAAAGAAGACTTCATCGAATCATCTCGCAATTAATAGTGATGCGAATCGAAAGACCTGTATTAGTATGAACCTATTGGATGCCCGTTGCTCTGGCTATCGCGGTTCAACTGTATTTGAGACAGTGGTGTCGCTCATCCCCAGTCTCCCAATGAATGGCAAGCGCAGCCCTGGGCTGTTGAAGTCTACGCCGAAATTCAGGCCGAGTAAGTTGATCTCGACGCCCTCCTCAACCCCGACGCTTAGTCCCAGCAGGCCGAGAATTGAAACCTGCAGCCCATTGCCGGAAGGCGACATTCCCAGTGGACTTGTCAGCGGACGATAGTCCTTGCCGATGGCGTTGGCCGGTAAGTCGAGTTTCAGTGCCGGCACCTCACGCCCGATGTGCGCCAGAAAAGTGTTGCTGTTGGGGCCGGGATAGCTGCGGTACGTGTCCGCATAGGGATAGTCTTTGATCGCAGCCTCGATCTGGTCGATCATGGCGTCGACACCGTTGCCCCGATGGTCTACCAGAAGATGCGGTACCGAACCATACCAAAGACCGTCGGGAAGTGCGTAGTTGCGCTGGACTACATCGGGACTACGCCAACCGATCACGTCATAGCGAGTGAAGGCAGATTCTCCCGACCGTTTGAAAATGATCCATGGATGTTCAGCAAAAAGACCGCGCCAGCCATACGTTGAGGCAGAATATACTTGCACGATCGCGACATCGGAGTGCTCGACCGGGTCCGGAGCGATCGCTGCGGAGTGACGCGGTGCTGTGCGCCAGCTGTGGCTTTCGGTTCCGCTGTCCGTCAGAGCGGCATTTGCCAGGCTCAGGCCGAAAGAAAGGCCGAGTACTGCGGCAAGCCAATATGCAGAGCGCCTTCTCGATTTCATGGCATTCCAAACTGATCGTTGGTTGGCAAAAAAACTGGTATTTCCGGCATTCCTTGGGTTACGCGTCGCGCCTATATAGGGCAGTAAAGTCCGTATTTGGTTCACAGATTATTGCACGTGCTTCGGCCTTGTCTTACGGGTTAGAATCGGCATTTTTAGACTCTTTATCCCGTCGCCCAAATGACCCGAACCTTACACGAACGTATGCTGCTTTCCGGCAATGAGGCTGTCGCGCTCGCCGCGCTGAGATCCGGTGTTCTTCTGGGGACGGGGTATCCCGGCACGCCCTCTACTGAAATCCTCGAAGCTTTCGCTGCGCTCGGCGGGAAAGCGCAATGGGCTCCCAATGAAAAGGTTGCCTTGGAAGTGGGCCTCGGGGCAGCTTTCGGCGGGGCTCGTGCCCTCGTCACCATGAAGCACGTGGGGGTCAACGTGGCCGCCGATGTGCTGTTTACCGCTACGTATACGGGAGTATCTGGGGGGTTGGTGCTGATTTCTGCCGACGATCCCGGTATGGCATCGAGTCAGAACGAACAGGATAACCGCAACTACGCGCGTGCAGCCGGCGTCATCATGCTGGAACCGGCGGATTCGCAGCAGGCGTACGACTTCACCGGAGCCGGGTTTGCCTTGTCGGAGAAATTCGGCTTGCCGGTCATGCTGCGTATGACCACCCGGGTCTGCCACTCCAAGAGCATCGTGACCCAGTCTCCCCTGCCCCAGCCTCAGGCTACGCCGAATTTCAAACGTGATGTTCCGGGCCGTGTGATGATTCCGGCGCATGCGCGACCAGCACACCGCCGCTTGCGAGAGAAGCTCGCGCGTGCTGCCGCCTACGCGGAGAACTGCCCGCAAACCATCATCGAGAAAGGCAGCAAGGCCCTGGGTGTCATTACCTCGGGGGTCGTCATTGCCCATGCGAAGGAAGTCGCTCCGGACGCCAGTTTTTTCCAACTCGGGCTGTCCTACCCGCTTCCGCTCAATGCCATCAAGGAGTTCGTGGCATCGGTCGACCGCTGCGTAGTCGTCGAGGAAGGAGATCCGATTCTCGAAACGGAATTGAGGGCGGCCGGCCTGAACATCGAAGCCAAACCTGAGGCTTTTCGTTTCGGAGAACTGAATGCTGACCGCGTCAGGCGTATCCTGGAACACGACAATTCGCCCGAAGCGGCGCTCGCAGCCGGTAAGCCTCCGATGTTGTGCGAAGGATGTTCGCACCGGCCGGTCTTTGAAACGCTGAACAAACTCGGTTGCATCGTTTCGGGCGACATTGGTTGCTACACCCTTGGCGTATTGCCGCCGTTCTCCGCCATGGACTCGTGCGTCTGCATGGGGGCGAGCATCGGTGTGGGGCTCGGATTGCGCCACGTTTTGCCACCCGAACAAGCGAAGCGGGTAGTTAGCGTCATTGGCGATTCCACCTTTATCCACAGCGGACTGACCGGCCTTGCGGAGATGGTTTATAACCCGCCTCCCAACGGCCACGTGCTGATGATCCTCGATAACGGGACGACAGCGATGACAGGGCAACAGGAGCATCCGGGGACCGGTCGCGATCTTCTCCATCACCCCACCGGACATGTCCGGTTTGAAGAGGTTATCCACGCCATGGGTATCAGGCATGTGGTGACCATCGATCCGATGGCGGACGCTGTCGCGCTGGAAAACGCCATCATCGAAGCCCTCGATAGCGGACAGCTCGCCGTCATTGTGGCCCGAAAACCGTGCATCCTCGCGGCGCCGAAGATCCGCGTTTACGAACGTGCGGCAGCCGAAAAAATGATGGCCACGGAATAAGGGGAAAACAATGAAGAAAGTTACCAACGTGGTTGTGGCAGGCCTTGGCGGACAAGGGGTTGTCAAGGCGTCGGATATTCTTGCCGATGCAGCCTTTCGCGCCGGGATGGACGTCAAGAAAAGCGAAATCCATGGCATGAGCCAGCGTGGCGGGTCAGTAGCCAGCGATGTTCGTTTCGGCGAGCGGGTCAATAGCCCGATGATCACGCGCGGGGAAGCCGACTGCCTGCTGGTCATTGCCCCGGACCAGGTCGATGTGAATCGCCACGTGCTCAAGTCTGACGGCGTTCTGGTATCTCCGGATACCGTGGCGAATATCGGAAAGATCCAGGCCAAGACCGTCAATGTGGCGTTGCTCGGAGTGCTCAGCACGCACCTGGACATTCCGGTTCCTCTTTGGGAAGAGGCGATCCGGGCCAATCTGGCTGAGAAACATCACAAGTTGAATATCGAGGCATTCCAGCGCGGACGCGAGGCCGCCCGGAGCACACAGGCCTGATCCTGGTCACCATCAGAAAACCATAACCGGAGGGAGACATGCTGTTGCGAGAGAACTGGAACGACACGGGGCAAGGATTTCATCCGGTCAGTGCGCCGGATTACCTGCCTGCTGCGCAATTGCGCGAACTGCAGTTGCGCCGGCTGAAGGCGGTGGTGGAGCGTGCTTATGAACACGTTGCGTTGTTCCGCGAACGCATGAACGAGCGCGACCTGACACCTGCACGCATCGAATCGTTGTCGGACGTTTCCCGCCTCCCCTTCACCGTGAAGACGGATCTTCGCGACACCTACCCGTTCGGCCTGTTCGCCAGCCCGATGTCCGAAATCGTCCGCCTGCATGCTTCCAGCGGCACGACCGGCAAACCGATCGTCGTCGCCTATACGCAAGAAGACATCCAGGTCTGGTCGTCGGTCATGCTGCGCACCTTTGCCGCCGCCGGGATCCATCGCGGAGATATCGTCCAGAACGCCTACGGCTACGGGCTGTTTACCGGCGGATTAGGAGCGCACTATGGCTTGGAAGCGATCGGCGCGACTGTGGTTCCGGCCTCCGGCGGGAATACGGATCGCCAGGTCATGCTCCTTCGCGATTTCGGGGTGACTGCTATTTGTTCTACGCCGAGCTACTTCCTGCACCTAATCGAGCGCGCACATGATCTTGGTGTGGATCTGCGCGACTTGCCCCTGCGCGCCGGCATCTTCGGCGCCGAGCCGTGGTCTACGGCGATGCGCGACCGTATCGAGAAGGATTCAGGCATCAAGGCCTACGACATCTACGGCCTCTCGGAAATCATCGGGCCGGGAGTGGGCAGCGAGTGCAGCGCGCAGGACGGCCTGCACTTGTTCGAAGACCATTTTTATCCGGAAATTATCGACCCTGCGACAGGCGAGGTTCTCGCTGATGGCGAAGAGGGCGAACTGGTCCTGACCACACTGTCCAAGCGTGCCATGCCGATGATCCGCTATCGCACACGGGACATCACCCGCATCATAACCGAGCCGTGTTCATGCGGCCGTACGATACGCCGCATCCAGCGCATCGGTCGGCGCAGCGACGACATGTTCATCATCCGCGGGGTCAATGTCTTTCCCTCGCAGATCGAATCGGCCCTGCTGGCCGTCGAGGGCGCGCTCCCGCATTACCGCATCGTGCTCAAGCGTGAGCGAGGATTAGACCAGATCCACGTTGAAATCGAAGTCGGTCCGGAAATTTTCAGCGACAAGGTCAGTGCCATGGAAGAAATGCACGATCGCCTCGCGCATTCAATCGAGCGTATCACCGGATTGCGCGTTGCCGTGCATCTTGTCGAGCCACATTCCCTCCCGCGCAGTGAAGGCAAGGCCAAGCGGGTGTGGGATGAGCGCAACGACGGATAAGAAAGGAGATCCGACATGAAAGTGAGCCAGATTTCAACATTCATCGAAAACCGCCCGGGGCGCCTGCATGCTGCCTGTGAAGCGCTTTCGGCCGCCGGCGTTAATATCCACACGCTGTCGCTGGCAGATACTAGCGAGTTCGGCATCCTGCGCCTGATTGTTGCTGATCCCCTTGCCGGCAAGAATGCGCTGGAGAAGGCCGGATACGTGGCCAGGTTGACCGACGTGGTGGCCGTCGAAGTTCCTGACGATGCAGGAGGATTGACAAACCTCCTGGCCAAGACGGATCAGGCGGGGCTGGGCATCGAATACATGTACGCATTCAGCACAACGGTTGGAGCGCGCGCCATCGTAATCATTCGATTCACCGATCCGGATCGGGCCATCGAAGAGTTGCAGAAACGCGGGATCAATGTGATCGAGGCCGTGAGGCTACTGAAATCGTAGGCGCAACGGTCGGATAACGGGGAAACACCAGACCTATAGATTACTTAAAATAACAATTTTAACTTATTGTTTTTTTAATTTAATTCATCTTTATTTGCACTTGGAAAACAGAGCACTTCGATTCCTTCTTCACGCAAGGACTCAAAATCTTCGGCGGTCGCCTCCCCCCGAATCGACCGCTGAGGAGCTTCCAGATAGTGTATTTTTCGCGCCTCGTCGGCAAACCCTTTTCCCACATCCTCGCAACTCGAAATAATGGCAGACAGCAGTCTCTCATAAGCCGCCAGCACCTCACCGTGCGGGTTCATCATCTGGATTCCCTGAGCGTGGTGCGGGGCCGAGGCTGTCTTGCTCAAATGCACGGCCGAGGGCACCCGGCGAATATCGATCGATCCGCAAACAGGGCATGAAACCAAGCCGTCCTTCAATTGATGGTCGAAATTTTCCTGTGATTGAAACCAACCTTCGAAGCGATGGTCGTTGCTGCAGGTCAGGTCAAATATGATCATTCAGGTAGGTGATACGAAATGAGCGAAAAACAATCGATAACGCTGGTCGAGTCTACCAGAACCGTTAGCCGATAAGCGAATAGGCAGTGCAGCCAGTCAAGATACGGAGATAGTGCAGATGTTCGACAGGATCGTAACCCTCCTCAACGAAGAAAATGCGCGATACCGCGTCATCAACCATCCCGCCGAGGGAAATTCCGAGCGGGTCGCAGAGATTCGCGGTACCCAAGTGAGCCAGGGCGCAAAAGCCATGCTGTGCCGGATCAAG
>DBMG01000173.1 GCA_002304785.1 Candidatus Accumulibacter sp. UBA704
CAGCCGCGCTCGACGAGCGCGTAGGCCGGTTCGCCGAACATGGACAGGTGGCGTTCGCGCAGCAGACGCAACGTGATCTCGACGTCTTCGTTCGTCGAGGCTGCGCTTTCGAAGCGGCGTGCATCCCAGATGCCGAGCTGGGCCGCGACGGCGGACTGGATCACGTGCCGCGACACGGTGGCGCTCCAGCCGGCCAGCGCGCGATGCGACGGCAGCAGCACGAGCATCGCGAGCAGGGCGGCGGTGGCGGCGGCCCACGAGCCGCCGTCGGATCGCGCCCAGCGGCCACCGATGGCGTACAGCGCGAGTCCGNNCAGAACAGGCAGCTCCAGGGCAGGTAGCGATCCGCGAAAACCTGTTCCGGGGCGATCTTGAACAGGCTCACGCGGGCGAAGCAGACGATGACGGCCGCGCCGAGTCCGAACAGGGCGAATCCGAGCGCAAGTACGCGCATCGCGCCGAGCCGCTCCGGATGGCGCCAGGCGTGGACGAGGGCGGCCAGCAGGCCGGCGATGCCGAGGCCGCCGACGGTCGCGCCGAGCGGCATGGCCGGATCGGTGCCGAACGGCGCCGCGATCCATCGCGCGGTGGCGACGAGCGTGCGTCCGACTGCGCCGGAGCCGAGCAGGGAAGACTGCAGCCAGGGCTCGATCGACGGGTCCGCGTGTCCCAGCCATGCCCGCATCCACGGCGCGGAAAGCCAGCGCCCGAGGGCGGCGAGGTTCCCGGCCGGGTCGAGCAGCAAGGTTCCGCGCACGTCGCTGTTTCCCGGCAGGCCGAGAAGATAGACGGCAAGCGCGAACAGGAGCATCGCGCCGGGGATGGCGAGGTCGCGCGTGCGCAGGCGCAGGATCAATCCGAGTCCCAGCACCGCGCCGAAGCTGGCCATGCCGGTGCCGAAGCTGAACGTGGCGGCGAGACAGCACACACCGGCCAGCGTGGCCCATCGCGCGGGACGGCTGTGTCGCGCCGCGGCGATGCAGGCGAGCGCCAGTCCGCAGGACAGGACGACGAAATAGGTGTGCACGAGTTCGTTGCCGTGCATCAGCATGCGCGCGTTGCCGAGCCAGAAGATCGCCAGGGCAGCCAGTGCACAGGCGGCCGTGCGTGTCAGCAGCGGCAGGTCGCGTTCGCGCGCGATCGTGGCGACGATCAGCCCGAGCGCGGCCAGCGCGGCGGCCGCGCCGACCACGATCTGCAGGACCTGGTCGGCGGAGAACCACTCGATCTCCGCCAGTCGGACCAGGGCGGGCAGCAAAGGGCGGTGTCCGTTCTCGAGCTGGACCGCATTCTCCGGAAACGGCAGGCCGAGATAGAACCGGTAGAGCCGGAACTGGTCGAGCATCGGATAGGGGAACGCGAAGTTCGCCAGGGCAGCGAGCGAGGACCACAGCCACAACGCCGAAGCGGCCACGATCGCGCCCGCGGCGAAGCCGCGCAATGTTGGCCGCTTGCGTCCGGCGGTGCGGGTTTCCGCGGGGGACAGGCGGGGTACTGCTGTCGTGCGGTTCGGCATCTTGGTTCCATCCAGGCAGTCGGCAATCCGTGTGACCGGCGGGTTCAGGACCCGTCCGGGCGCTCGGGGTTCCCTGTGCGGATCATCGCGGTCGCGCGTGACACGTCTCCTGCGCTGTGCGAAGGGCGTCCTATCCGGCCGGCGTCAGGGCGGTGCGGAGCGGGACGGCGTCGCGGCCGGCGCGAACAGCCGTTCCTCGATCGTCGGCAGCAGCCATTGCGTGAAACGGTCGCGTCCGAGTGCGTTCTGGTGATAGAAGTCGAAGAAGGCCGAGCAGCCACCGTCGGCGTCCGAGTCGAAGAACTCCGTGGCGTCGACGAGGTGGATGCGGCCCGCGTCCGCCAGCGGTTTCAGCACGGCCAGCGCCCATTGGTGCAGCCCGCGCATGTGCTCCCCCTGTCGCCAGATCCGCGGCACCGGCATCAGCACCACCAGCGGCGGCCGGGACCAGTGGGACGCCTCCAACTGGCCGCGTACCAGGGTCCGCGTCGCGTCGAGCGCGTCCGGCAACGGTACTTGCCGCATCAGCGCCGCATAGTCGGGACCGCCGGAAACGGCGGCGCGCACCTCGGTGCACTGGCGTTTGAGCCCGGCCAGTTGCGGATCGGTCGACGCATCCAGCCGGTCGCAGGCCGCGAGCGTGTCGATGCCGACCGCGCACATGTCGCCTTGCGACTGCGGATTGCCGAACAGCAGGTCCTGCGGCGTCTTCTGCGTGCGCCACCAGCGCAGCGACTTCAGGCGCGCGCGGGGAGAGGCGATGAAGTTGCGGATGTCCTGGCGCCAGGCGAACAGCGCGGAGTAGACGCCGTAGCTCTCGAGGTCGCCGCGCTGGAAGGGGACGTGCTTCTCGATCCACGGGATGTCGGCGAGGCGGTGGAACGGCTGCACGATGCCGAGCTCGTAGTCGCCGTTGCCGGCCCAGGCCAGGTCCTGGATCGACAGGCCGATGACCGCTCCGCGTGTTTCCGGATGCCGGCGCGCGAGCCATTCGCCGAGGATGCCGACGGTCATCCAGTGCGAGCCGGGCATGCTGAGGTTCGCGTGCACGAGACCGCGCTCGCGCGCGGCGGCGGCGATCTTCTCGTGGTCGAGGCCGTATTCGGGACGGGAACTGCCGAGCGTGACGAAGTCGATGCGCGGGACGGCTGGATCGGTCAGCGCGCGCTTCAGGCGCACGCTGGTGCCGGCGTGGCTGTCCGGCTTGGCCAGCGGCTCCCAGAGCCCGGCCCGGAACGCCGCTTCGGCCAGCGCCAGCAGGGCGGCCGCCGCCAGCAGTTTGAGCAGGATGGCGCGCATGTCAGAACTGGAAGTAGATGAAGGGAATCGTCGCCGCCGGCGTGAACCAGATCACACCCAGGGCCGCGAGCGCGACGGCACAGGCGAACAGCGGCCCGGGGCTCCGCGCCAACCGCTCCTTCAGCTTGCCGTAGGCGCCGAGGAACTGCGCCGTGAACAGCGCCAGCACCAGCAGCGCGATTCCGAGGTGGTCGCCGGAAGAGAAGCCGTCGAGCGAGGGATGGGCCAGGTTCGCGAGGATCGCGCGACTCTGCTCGAAGGTGTGCGCGCGGAAGAATATCCACGCGAAGCACACCAGGTGGAACGTGACGAGGATGCGCAGCGAGCGCGCCGCCCGGTTGCTGCCGTTCCACCACGGCAGGCGGAACAGCACGGCCCGCTCGAACGACAGGTACAGGCCGTGGATGCCTCCCCAGATCACGAAATTCCAGCTGGCGCCGTGCCATAGGCCGCCGAGCAGCATCGTGATCATCAGGTTCGCGTAGGTGCGCAGCGAGCCGCGCCGGCTGCCGCCGAGCGCGATGTACAGGTAGTCGCGCAGCCAGCGCGACAGCGTGATGTGCCAGCGCCGCCAGAACTCCTGCAGGCTTTCGGCGACGTAGGGATGGTTGAAGTTGAGCGGGAAGCGGATGCCGAGCAGCAGAGCGCAGCCGGTCGCGATGTCGGTGTATCCCGAGAAATCGCAGTAGATCTGGAACGCGAAGGCGTAGACGGCCAGCAGGGTGTCCCAGAATCCGTGCGCGGACGGATCGTCGAACACCGGATCGGCGATCAGCGCGAGGTTGTCGGCGAACACGAGTTTCTTCACGTAGCCGAGCGCGATCAGCACCAGCGCGCGCTGCACGTCGCCGGCGTCGATGCGCTGGCTGCCGTCGAGTTCGTGGAAGAATTCCTTGGCGCGCACGATCGGCCCCGCTTCCAGCTGCGGGAAGAACGCGACCGCGAGCGCGTAGTCGAGCAGGTTGCGCCGCGGCGGCAGCTCGCGGCGATAGACGTCGATCGTGTAGGACAGGCTCTGGAACGTGTAGAACGAGATGCCGACCGGCAACAGCACGTCGATCGGGGTGACGTGGAAGGCGCTGCCGAGCGCGCCTGCGGTACCGTTGATCGTGTCGATCAGCCAGTTGGCGTACTTGAAGATCGCGAGGAAGCCGAGGTTGACGACGACGCTCAGCGCGATCAGGCGCCGCGGATGGCGTGCCACGGGCAGGCGCAGTCCGATCGCGTAGTCGACGATCGTCGAGAACCAGATCAGCAGCAGGTAGTGCCATTCCCACTGGCCATAGAAATAGTAGCTCGCCGCCAGCAGCATCAGTTTCTGTGCGACCGGCCAGCGCCGCAGCGGCTGGTTCAGCGCGAGGACGACGAGGAAGAAGACGACGAAGTGCAGGGACGTGAACAGCATCAGCGGGACGCATCCCTGCCGGTCGCGGGACGGGCGCGGCGCATTCGTGCGTCATGGCACGATTGAGTGGTCTTCATCGTCGGGATGGCGGCCTGGTCCATGGTCGGTTTCCGGAGTGGGGCGATCGGAAGTCGGCCGCACAGCGCCAGCCTTTCCCGCGCGCGGATACATCGGCGCCGGGCGATCCGGGCGCCGGCGGCAACGCAGCCTAGCGGCTCGACGATGACGACGGCAAGCAGGGAACGGTCGATCCGGGACGCAGTCTGTAGGCCCCGCCAAATCTGCGCCGCAAGTGCCATCCCGAGTTTCTCCATGTCCTGCCCCTCGTCGGAAACCCTGCTCGACACGGACGCGTCCGCGCAACGATTCGTCGCTGCGAGGCCGTTCCGCCATGTCGCGATCCCCGGTTTCCTGCGCCCCGACCTGTGTCGGCGCCTGCTCGAGGATTTCCCTCGCTTCGAGGACCGCCATGCGCTGAACGAAACGGGCGAGGTGGGAGGCAAGGCGGTGCGCATGGACGTGCGGGCTCTATCGCCGGCAAGCACGCGCCGCAGGCGACCCTCTTCGGTTCGCGAACGTCTTTCGAACTCGACGCCAGGGTGAGCGCCGGCGAGGAGGCCGTGATCTCGATCCGTGCGGCGCGGGCCTGGGGTTTCCGCCGACCGCCTGATCGAAGCGGTACTGGAGCACTGACCGGCGAGCATGTACCCGCCCGGCGACGCCGGGCATGGTCAGTCGTCAGAAGACAGCCGTTCGAGGACGCCTTCGATCCGCGCGCGGGTCGAGGCGCGCAGCAGCGCCGGCGCATGCGCGCGCAGACGTTCGCGATCGAGGGCGTTGATGGTCTCGCGCACCTCCAGGAGCAGGCCGGGATGCATGCTGAAGTCCGTCAGCCCGAGGGCGAGCAGCAGGGCGGTGTAGCGTCGGTCGCCGGCCATTTCGCCGCACAGCATCACGCGGCGCTTCGCGCGCCGGGCGGTGGCGATGGTCTGCGCGAGCAGCTTGAGCACGGCCGGGTGCAGCGGATCGTACAGGTGGGCGAGATGGTCGTTGTTGCGGTCGACCGCGAGCGTGTACTGGACGAGGTCGTTGGTGCCGATCGACACGAAATCGAGCGACTGGATCATGCCGCCGAGCGCAATCGCCGCGGCGGGTACCTCGATCATCGCGCCGAGCTCGGTGTGGTCGGCGATCTCGTAGCCCGCAGTGCGCAGGTCGCGCGCGCATTCCTGCAGCAGCGCGCGCACGCTCAGCACTTCCTCGACGGTCGACACCATCGGCACCAGCACGCGGATCGGGCCGTAGCCCGACGCCCGCAGGATCGCGCGCAACTGCGAGACGAGCAGTTGCGGATGGCGCAGCGACAGGCGGACGCCACGGACGCCGAGCGCGGGATTTTCCTCGTCGTCCATGACAAGCCCGCTGGCGTCGGCCTTGTCGGCGCCGAGGTCGAGCGTGCGGATGGTGACCGGCAGGCCGCCCATGCCGAGCACGAGGTCGCGGTAGGCGAGGAACTGCTCGTCCTCGCTGGGGATTTCCTTGCGCTGCAGGAACAGGAACTCGGTGCGGTAGAGGCCGACCCCGGAGGCGCCGAGCACGCGCGCCTGGGCGACGTCGGCGGGCGATTCCGCGTTGGCGTGCAGCGAGATCGTGACACCGTCCTTCGTGCGCGTTTCCGCGTTGCGCAGGAGCGCGAGGCGTTTGCTCTTCTGCGAGGTCTCGCGCTGCCAGGCGCGCAGGCGCGCGAGGTCCTGTGCGGTCGGATGCACGACGATCTCGCCGTGCTCGCCGTCGATCAGGATGAGGTCGTCGTCCTGGATGTGCGACAACGCGTCGTGCGCGGCGACGATCATCGGCAGGTGCAGCGAGCGGGCGAGGATCGCGCTGTGCGACACCTGGCTGCCGGAGGAGAGTACGACGCCGAGCACGCCGCGCTCGGCCAGCGGCACCAGCTCCGACGGGGCCACGGTGTCGCTGACGAGGATCTCGCCGACGCGCGCGGCGAGGCGGCGCTCCTCCACGCTCGATTCGCGGGCGAGGCTGGCCTGGACGCGCCCGAGGACGTGCTCGACATCTTCCTTGCGGCTGCGCAGGTACGGGTCGTCCATCGCCTCGAACACGGCGACGAGGCGGTCGCGCTGCGTCTTCAGCGCGGCGCTGGCGCGATAGCGGCCGACGCGGATCAGTTCGAACAGGCCGTTCGTGAGTTCGCGGTCGGCGAGCATGAGGCTGTGCGCGTCGATGAACTCCGCGACCTCGCGTTCCAGCGATCCGTGCAATTTCTCGCGCAGTGTCCGCAGTTCGTCGCGCGCGAGTGCGATCGCGCGGCGCAGGCGCTCGAGCTCGTCCTCGATCTCGTGCTCGGCGAGCGGGCTGTCGTCGACCAGGTAGCGGCTGGGGTGTTCGAGGCGAGCGCGGCCGAGCGCCATTCCGCGCGCGGCGCCAGTTCCGGTCAGTACCGACCTCATTGACCCTCGTCGAACTTGCGTTCGAACAGGTCGACCATCGCCTCCATCGCGGCGTCCTCGTCGGCACCGTCGGTGCGCAGGGTGATCACGGTGCCGAGGCCGGCGGCGAGCATCATCACGCCCATGATGCTCTTGGCGTTGACCTCCTTGCCGCGGCAGGCGAGAAACGCCGCGGCCTGGTAGCCGTGCAGCAATTGCACGAGCTTGGCCGACGCGCGGGCGTGCAGGCCGAGTTTGTTGCTGATCGTGATTTCCCTTTCGAGCATGGGGTTCCGGTTCCTGCTGGTGGATGTCGGCGCGGGTCTCAGGGGGTGTCGACGACGATGCCTCCGCGTCCGCCGTTCGCCGCCGTCTGCGCGAGCTCGTCGAGCGACTGCTCGGGGTAATTCAGGACACGCAGCAGCATCGGCAGGTTCAACCCGGACACGCAATGCATGCGCACGCCGAGGTCGGGAAGGCGTCGCGCGATGTTGCAGGGAGTCGCGCCGTACAGGTCCGACAATACCAGCACGCCGTCGCCGTGATCGAGTTCGCGCGCGTTCGCCGCGGCGGCGCGCAGCATCGCATCGGGATCGTCGTCCGCCGCGACTTCCTGCACCTCGACCGACAGCGGCAGGCGTCCGAGCACGTGGCGCGCGGCGCTGACCAGGGCCGCTCCCATCGCTTCGTGCGTCATCAACAGCACGCCGACGGTCATGGGCGCGCTCCGCACGTCGGGAATCGGGAATGGGGAATGGGGAATGGGAGGGACGCCTCGCGTTCGGGTGAAAGCGTGCACGGGATCCTGGCCTGCTTCAATCGAATCCCGAATCCCGAATCTCCGCTCACGGCGTTCATCACTCCATCTCCCGGTGATACGTCAGCACCTGCGCGTAGCGCTGGCGGAAGTGTTCGGCCAGCCGTTCGGAGAGGTACACCGAGCGGTGGCGGCCGCCGGTGCAGCCGATGCAGACGGTGACGTAGCTGCGGCCGTCGTGTTCGAAGCTCGGCAGCCAGCGGTCGAGCAGGCGCAGCAGGTCGTCGCGGTATTCGCCGACCTCGGACTTGCTTTCGAGCCATTCGCGCACCGGGGCGTCCTTGCCGGAGAGCGGGCGCAGCTTCGATTCCCAATGCGGATTCGGCAGGCAGCGCGCGTCGAACACGAAGTCGGCGTCGGTCGGCACGCCGCGGCGGTACGCGAACGACTCGAACAGGAGGGTCATCGCGCCGGCCGCCAGCCCCATTTCGGTGAGCACGAGGCGGCGCAGCTGGTGCACGTTGAGGTCGCTGGTGTCGATGACGCGGTCGGCCATCGACAGCATCGGCCGCAGCAGGCGGCGTTCCTCGGCGATGGCGTCGGCGAGGCCGAGGCCGTCGCCGGATACCGGATGGCGCCGGCGCGTTTCCGAGTAGCGCTTGATCAGCACCTCGTCGCGCGTGTCGAGGAAGACGAGGCGGTAGCCGATGTCCGACTGCGCCAGCTCGGCGAGGATCTGCGGCAGACGGTTGAGGTTCTCGGCGCGGTTGCGCACGTCGACGCCGACCGCCAGGCGATGACGCAGCCCGACCGCGTTCTGCGACAGCGCCTGCACGAAGGACGGCATCAGCGCGGCCGGCAGGTTGTCGACGCAGTAGAAGCCGAGATCCTCGAGCGTGCGCAGGGCGACGCTCTTGCCCGAGCCGGACATGCCGCTGACGATGATGAGCTGGTCGGAGGCGCTCTCGGACGGGGGGATGTTTTCTACCATGGCGGCAAGCGGCGCATCTGGTGCGCCTGGCGGTCAATGAAGGTCTGTGCCGGATCGAAGCCCTTGCTCTTGAGCATGTGGCTGCGGACGGCGGCCTCGGCGAGCACGGCGATGTTGCGGCCGGGTGCGACCGGAATGATGATCTGCGGCACCTGCACGCCGAGGACTTCGCGGTAGCCGACGTCGCCGGTCAGGCGCGTCATCGGGTCGGTCGGCGCGTCGAGCTTCTGCGGCTTCAGGTGGACGATGAGACGCAGGTACTTGGACGGCTTCACCGCGGTCTGGCCGAACATGTCACGCACGTTCAGCACGCCGAGGCCGCGCACCTCGAGCAGGTCGCGCAGCATGTCGGGGCAGGTGCCGTCGATGACGTCCGGTGCGATCAGCGTGAATTCCGGCGCGTCGTCGGCGACGAGCCGATGGCCGCGCGTGATCAGCTCCAGCGCGAGCTCGCTCTTGCCGGTGCCGCTTTCGCCCAGGATCAGAATCGAGGCTGGTGTTTTGGCCGCCCGCATGAGGGTGTCCATCACCTCTTGCATTCGCGGTGTGCTTGATTCCAGTAGAATTTCCGGGCTCTGAGCGTTGCTGTCCTTAACCTCCCGTTCCAACCGGGAGATATTCTGGTTGAGTCGGTGGAAGCGCTGCACCCGGGCGAGCACCAGGTGGAATTGTTCGCGAGTAAACGGCTTTTCCAAAAAGTCCACCGCCCCGCGGCGCATGGCCTCCACGGCATTCTTTACGCTGCCTTGTGCGGTGAAAATGATTACCGGCAGATGGGGCTGGCGTTTGAGAATCTGCTCAAGGATATCGAGGCCGTTTTCCGCCCCAAGGTTGAGATCCAGAAGCACCGAATCGAATTTGCCGTCCTTCAATTCCGTGAGACCCGACGTTCCCGAGCAGGCGCCTTCCGCGTAATGGCCTTCGCCGTCGATCAGCAGGCAGGTCGCGTCCCGGAATGTCTTATCGTCGTCGATGACCAGGAAGTCCATATAAGAAGTCAGTGAGGGCTACCGGCTCGTGGCAAACGGAAAGCGAAGGTGGCGCCGTTGCCCGGCGTGCTTTCGCAAGCCAATTCACCCTGCATGGCCAATACTAGCTTTTTGACGATGCTCAATCCCAGGCCGGTGGAAGGTTCGCCGCCAGTGGGCCTGGCGGAGAGGCGGCCATAGCGGCGAAACATGCGCGCTTTATCTTCCGGGCTGAACCCGGGCCCTTCATCCTGCACCTGGCATTCCACGTACCTGGCACCCGGCGGGCAAACCGTGAGGCGAATCTGTTTGCCCGGGGGAGAAAACTTGATGGCGTTGGACAGCAGATTGTCGAACACCTGGTTGAGGGAGGCAGGATCGGCTTGCACGAGCGAGCCATTGGGCGGAAGAACCACCTTCAACAGGAGTTGCTTGTGCTTGGCCGCCTCCTGATGTTGTTGAACGGCGCGAGCCGCCGCGTCTGACAGGTTAACCGGCTCGGTCTGGACCTGCACGCCGTGGTCCGCAGAAGCGTTTGCCAAGAATTCCTTCACAAAAGCGAGCATCTGGCTGCTGGAGTGGGAGATGTTCTCAGCCATGAGCCGCAGCTTGGGATCCGCCATCGCCTCGGTTCGGTCCCGCAACAGTTGCGCGCTCATGTCCATGCCACCCAGGTGGTTTTTAAGGTCATGGGTCAGGATGCCCAGCAGTTCGTCCCGATCTTCGGCGAGTTGGTTCAACTCGTCGCGGGCTCGTTTAAGGGCCAGGTGAGTGCGGACACGGGTCACCAACTCGGCTTGGTTGAAAGGCTTGGTGATGTAGTCCACACCGCCACTTTCCAGCGCACGGACGATTAGGCCCTTGTCGTCCGCCGAGGAAAGGAAAATGATGGGAATCTCGGCCCAATCCGAATTCTCACGAATTCGGCGGCAAACCTCGAATCCGTCCATATCTGGCATGAGCAAGTCGAGCAGGATGAGGTCGGGTCGACGAACCGCCAGCCGTTGAAAAACCTGGATCCCGCCGGTCGCAGGCAGGATTTCGAAACCAAGTTTGCCCAGGGCGGCGCCAACCACCTGGATGTTGGACTCCTGGTCATCGACAACCAGCAGGCAGCCGACGTTCGTTTCTGGTGAAAGGGCGTTCATACCGGTTGCGGTTCGGTCTGGGCCGAGGCGGCTTCAATGGACTCGACGAGTCTGGGGAACGCGGCGAGGTGATGTTCCATTTGCCCGATGGCATAGGCGTCAGCGAAGGTGGTGAGCGCCGCGGCATAGGTGGCCAGCGGGGGGCATTGCGCAGACTGGCCGAGCAGGAAAAGCTTGTGAGCGAATGTGCGCGTCTCATTCACCGCCAGGCTGTCACGCAGTATGGGCCAAATGCCTGCTTGCTGTTGGCGCAGTTCGAGAGCGAGTTCCCGCCACTGAGCGGCCTGGTTGGGCGCGGCCGTGGGAATACTCTGGAGGGTTTCCCCAGCACTGGGACTTTCGAGCCCATCCGCAGGCGATGCCTTTTGCAGAAATTGAGCCAGTGCCAGGAAGAGCGTCTGTCGCGAGAAGGGCTTACGAATGAAACCGCTAAACTGCGCCTGCAGCTCATGCTCCTCACCGGGCTTGCTTGAAGCAGTAACGGCGATGACCGGAAGCGACGCCATTTTAGCTTGCTTGCGAATTTGCCCCAGGGTCGTCCGACCGTCCATCACGGGCATACGAATGTCGAGCAATACGACGTCGGGTCTCCCCTGCTTAAGGTGGTCCAGCGCTTCCTGACCGTTGCTGGCGAAAACGACCCGGTGATGGGTCCGTTCAAAAATGCCGGCCATCAGCGCGCGATTCGCCTGATTGTCATCCACCACCAGCAATACAGCGGGTGCGAAGTCATCAAAGTCCACCGCTCGTCCGGGTTCTGCGTGGTCTCCCACCGGCGACAGCCCTGAAACAGGGACGTCCGGCAAGCGTAAGTGGAAGGTCGTGCCTTGGCCGACCGTGCTGTCGACGGCCAGGCTGCCCCCCATCAACTCGGTGACTCGTTTGACGATGGTCAGACCGATGCCGGTCCCCTCGCGTTCGGCCGTTCGGCGGGAGTCCGCTTGGACGAACGGCTGGAAAACCTCCTCCAGTTTGTCCGCGGGGATTCCGATGCCAGTATCCTGTACGTCGATCAATAGCGTCCCCGCCTTACCATTCTCCTCGCTCTGCCAGGAGACGCGCGTCTTAACGAAACCTCGCTCGGTAAACTTTATGGCATTCCCCAGCAAATTGACTAGCACCTGGCGCAAGCGCAGGCGATCCAGCAACAAGGCTCGGGGCAGGTTGGGTGAAAGCTCAAATTGAAGTTGCAGCGACTTCATCACTGCTTGCTGACCAAATACCGTGCGCAGGAACTCGCATGAGTCCCGCATATCGGTAGGATCGGGGTGGAGTTCCAGCTTTCCCGCCTCCAGCTTCGAGAGATCGAGGATGTCGTTGATGAGTTGGAGCAATGAGGCGCCGCTATCGCGAATGGCTCGGACATACTGCGATTGCTTCGGCGTTAGTCCCTCCGGCTCCAGCAATTCGCTGAAACCGAGAATCGCATTCATGGGGCTACGAATCTCATGGCTCATATTGGCCAGAAACGCGCTCTTCTCTCGGACGGCTTGTTCCGCATGCAGTTTTTCCTCGAGCAATTCCCGCCGCGCACGCTCCTGACGGTAATCGACCCTATAGAAGTACAGCGCGAACAACCCCGCCCCAACCCCGAGCAGTCCGGCCACCCAGGTGATTTGTTGGAGTTGATTGATCGACCCGCGAAACTGTTCCGGATCGGCCGAGGCTTCCACGCGACGAGAAAAGCGGCTCCAAGCGATCGCCCCGGTTACAACGCTAGCCATCGTGACGATCAGCCAGAAAATGGCCAACGGCCCAATGATCGCGTGTCGAAATCGATAGATCATGCGCTTGCCTGCGTCGAGTCGAGCGCACCCGCGTCCGGCCAATGGAGGTACTCTTAGCATATCATGCAAAATGCACGGTGCATAGCTGTTTTCGGACCCGGGACGGATGGAAACTGGTGTTCGTCAATCACTGGTTGCCCTCATGTCCCGATTAGCTCCGGGCAGCGCAATTGGGGCTGGAATCGAGAGCCTCCGTACTATCCCTTCACGATCATAAAGCGCTGTCGCTGCGGGAACACCACCAAGTGCGCATTGACGGCCAGACGCAAGAGGCCATTCGCCCTGGCTTTGCCGCAGCCCTCATCAACGGCAGCGATCAAATCTCCGAACCTTAGCAGCCTCCGTGTGCACTCACTTGTCCTAATCCGCTGTGGAAGTTTTCGAGGCATAGATTTTCATTTTGTGTTTCTCTCTATCCGCCACCCCACTCACCTGCTGAGAAATCACGTTTTCTCCAGCAAAGTGTCAGAACACAGCTCGAACGATTGTGGAGCGGCGAATTCTGGTCTTTGATAGGGAAGTGGCGTGGTCTCGGTCAGCAATCGGTGAACCTTAGTAAAAAGCTCCTCTAACGTGAATGGTTTGGCCATGACTTCAATGCGCCCCAGGTTGCGAACGCCCTCGTCGAACGACTCCAATGCCCCTACCAGCAACACCGGAGTTGTCGGATGTATCGTGCGGAATTGGCGGGTGAATTCAGGAAATTCAGTGAGCAACAGATGAATAGCTGCAGAACCAACGGCCAACCTTAAAGCCTCCTTTGTTCCACTTGCCATTAGGACGGTGTAGCCGCGGTCGCTGAGGGTTCGCGCCTCGAATTCACGGAAAACGGAATCGGTTTCGACGATCAACAGCGTGGCTGGCTGAGGAGTTTCGACTGATGCACTTGACGCGCTCGTGTTCATCGAGGGCAGCTTTAGCAAGCCAAGTGCCGTAGGCCGACCAGACGTTCTAAGTGTCTCTGTTTGATCGGCTTGAACGTCTATTGGGACGCTTCCTGCGCGTGGCAGTCAGAAGGAGGATCGTGCAAGTTGCACGAGAGCGCTGAGATAGCGATGCGTCTTGCACATCACCTTGCTAGACAACCCGGCATTCGGACACGCCGCATACCGAGATCAATGGCCGATTCTGGTGCGTGTGCCTTGGTAGGGCTGAGGCTCTCCGAATTTAGACCCTACCCGGTGCGAACATGTCCCCCGGCCGCCTCGACTTCAGGGACCTGGCTCTCTAGTTGAGCTTCCCGTTTGTCCACCCGCAAACCGTACCACAAGCGGCTTCGAGTTCCAATCCCCGCATGTTCGGGAATGCGTCGCGCTTGTTTGGGGTTCCCCTCTCACCGTATATCGATCCAGGTTGCTGCCAGCGGATCTCGAAACCGAAACCGCTCCAGCTACCCATCCGTGATCTGATCGCCGGACCAGTGACGCCTGTACCTTGGGGTTCAACGGCGGTATGGATCCGGTGTGGAGCATCGAAAGCCGCAGTCGCGGGTGCCTCAGCGAAGTGCCGGGTTCGTTCTCTAAGGGAAGTTAGGCATATGCAAGTGAACTGTGGTATGTTGTAGTAGAATTTGATCAGCTTTTGCGGGCAGTTCCCTCTCTGGTCCGGCCGAATTCCCCAATGTGAAACACGAACTGCTGCCTTGAGCGCAAGCGGATAGAGGTTTTATGAAGATATTATTGCAGAACAGAAGGACGTTGAGTTTCTTAGGGGCCACCACCGGATGGACGCCCAACCACGCCAAGGCGCGTATTTTTAGCACGGGTTTGGAGGCAATGTTTTTCTGCCTCAACCACCATGTTGCCAATATGCAGATTCTGGGGAAATTCGCCGACCAGCGAATGGATTTTATCGTGCCGGTAACGGACCTGCGGGGGGACTAATTCCCCGGTCGTGCAGGTGGCTTGGCTTTGGCCATCGTGACCGTATTGCCAGAACCAGGCAGCCGGGCGCATCAGTTGCTCAGCCGTCGCAACTTCAAGCTCACGTCCTGGCCCTTCAGTGAGGCGCTCACTTTAAACCGGGCAGCGCCTGGAAAAGAGAAGTTGAAATGCACGTCGCCGCAACGGTTGAGCTCTTCAAGGTGCTCGTGGGATGCAAAGGTGCGAAATAATCCGGCCACTTCGTCCCCAGTTATCGGAGGCAAATCGAGCACGAGAATTTGGCCGCCCACTGCCATTTCCGGTGACCTTCCGGGCTCCAACCGCAACTCTTCCGCTGCCTCGACCTCGACGAGCTTCAGCAAATCGTTCAGACAATACATTCCTGCCATAATTGACAATGGACTAAAAAACCCCAATTTCAAATGGTGCGGCGACGCCCATATGGGTTCCACGGGAGATGGGAACCAAGCGTTACTGATTTGACCGGGACCACTAGCCGGCGACCTTGAGACCGAAAAGCATATCCATCAAGAATAGCGCCAGGACCAGGGCGGCCGGCAGCCTCCTGAGCCGCGAAGGGCCTAGGGAATAGGCGAGTACGTGTTTTTTTGTCTACAGGCTGAGATATTGCATGATCCTCGGCGACTATGAGCAATGATGCCCGCTCGTGCAAACTGCATGAGCGGGGTCAAGCGGTCGTGCGTTTTGTCGATGCACTCGGGTTGCCGCGCGTTTGAACTCTAATCCAGCCGCGGCGTCCTTTGGTAACTGGCGCACCAAGGACTCGAGTGAAGCTGTTGCGGACGTTTCGGTTGCGAGCTTTACGGCAGCGCCCCCTCGAACTGAACTTTCGTAACCGACTCCATCCAGGCACCCCTGGCACACCACACGCTAAAGGATGCCGCACAGACATGAACCCGCAGCCAAAGAAAGAACACTTAAAAAGAAAAGATAGAAATATGTCATTAGTTACAATTGTCATCACTCTCCTCGTCGTCGGAGTATTGCTCTGGCTCGCCAACACTTACATCCCGATGGATGGGAAGATCAAGAAAATCCTCAATATTGCCGTGGTCGTGGTGGTAGTCTTCTGGCTGCTGAATGTATTCGGCGTGTGGGGACACGTGCGCGACGTTCGAATCTCAAGCTCATCGCCGTCCCTCGGCATGTCCTCCGGCAGTATATCATGAAAAAATTCCTGGCTCACGGGCGGGCCGATTTCCTGGCTGGTCTGGCAGTGGTCTTGCCGGTGGCGGTCTCCGTCGCGGTGGTGATCTGGTTGTTTGGCGCGGTCTCAAATTTAACCGATTCTCTTCTTCTATTGGTGCCAAAGGACTGGATTCGGAATGGCGAAGGGTCGCTGCACCTCTATTCTAGGGTTCTTGCTTTATTGGTGGCGCTTTTGCTGATTGGGTTGGTAGGCCGACTGGGTCGCTACTACTTCGGCAAAAAGCTGATTCAGGGAGTAGACGTGATTCTGATGCGCGTGCCTTTGCTCAACAGGCTCTACACGGGCTTGAAGCAGATTCACGAAGCCTTCACCTCCAGCAAGGCCTCCTCCTTCAAAAAGGTGGTGCTGGTGGAGTTTCCGCGGCCCGGCCTCTTCTCACTTGGTTTCGTCACGGGCGCGAAAAACGCTGAGGCGCGGAGTAAAACCAAAAAACGGCTGCTGGGGGTTTTCGTACCCACTCCGCCCCTCACCAGTGGTTCCATTGTCCTCGTGCCCGAAGCCGATGTGGTCAAGCTCGATATGTCTGTAGCCGACGGGCTGAAATTCATCATGAGCCTGGGCTCGGTCTCCCCAGCATACTTTTCTCAAGAAACGGTCGTAATTGCGAAAACTGTAAGCGATTCAAAGGGCACTGGCTTCGGCGTAAGCGGGGAGGCGGACTGGAACTTTGTCTCGCCTGCCCTGTCTCCAAAGCTTGTCGGTCGCGCGGAAGTAAACTTGAGCACACCTGGCGCTGGAATTGGTGGTCCCTGCGTCGGCGTAGACGGGTTTACGAAAAGCTGAGCCGGATGCGTGTGGATGTCCGGAAAGGAGAGCCATAACCCAAGCCCAACTTCAGTCCTTGGTGTTCGAAATCGTAACGCATTCCGGCCTCTAGGCAGTCGTGCAGAGTGCAAGGTGTTAGGAGCCGGAACGTGGTAATTTGCATGAACAAGAAGCACGTTCCCACCCTGCAAGCTCATAATCCACTGATTGGCAGAATGATGACCGACCGGAAGCCAGCGGCACATCTCTAGCTGGAAAGAAGCATGAGAAGAAATCCATTCAAGGACTGCATTCTATCGGAGTATTCTTTCGGTATCAGCGTGGTGCCCCGGAGAATCGTCCTGACACGCTTCGAGGAACTGGCAACGATTCGGGGCGACTGGTTGCACAAGGTGTCAGCATCCGATTTGGAAGCCGCCCGGCAGCAAGCCATGGAAGCTGCCGCGAAGAATAACTGAACGCGCCGGTAACCACCTCACCTCGGTATTTTTCACCGTTTGCGCAAGAGCGGCATCGACGAGGAGTTGTTCGACGTCATATCCGGCTTCGAAGCGCTGAAAGGAATGCGGCCTAGCGGCAAATGCCGGTATTGAGAAGGAAACAACCCCATGGTTCGACTCGTCGTGCTTTGTTTTCAATTTGACTTGCTCCTGTCTGAGCCACCATCGGAGATCGCGCTGAACCACTTATGAAAAACCGGAGCAGTACAACATCTCAGTTGCCGCCCTCGCTCAAGATCACAGAATTTGCCACCGAACGAGCCACATCCAACCCGTTGCTGCCACACACCTGGTCCATAGTGCTGGCCGGCGGCGAAGGCGAACGCCTTCGGGTGCTTACAAAGAGGTGGTTGGGCAAGCACCGACCCAAACAGTATTGCGCCTTCGTCGGCAACCGGTCGATGCTGCAGCACACTCTGGATCGCGCCGTGGTGCTTTCGGGCATGGACCGCACGTTGGTGGTGGTCGCCAGACAACATGCTCCTGATGTGTGGAACCGTTTGGAGAGTATTCACTGGGAACAAACAGTTCTGCAGCCACGCAACTGCGGCACCGCTCCCGGCATCTTCCTTCCACTTGCACATATTTACTTGAAGGACCCCGAGGCGACAGTTTTGATCCTTCCCTCCGATCATTTCGTGTTTCCGGAGGCCAGATTTTTGACAGCTCTGCAAAGCGTGGTTGCAACGGCCCATCGATTGCCTGACAAACTCGTGCTCTTGGGGGCTCACGCGAGTGGTCCAGAAACCGAATACGGTTGGATTCTACCTGGCCAGATTGTTGACCGGGTGGATGGCCGCGTCGTTCGCACAGTTGAGAGCTTTCGGGAAAAGCCCAACCGCGCTGACGCCGAAGCCCTCCTCGCTGCCGGGGGGCTCTGGAACACCATGGTGATGGCCGCGCGCGTGAAGACGTTATGGGAACTGGGGCGACACGTTCCGGCGATGATGACCGCGTTCGGAAGCCTCACGCATTACCTCGGCTCCGAACGAGAATCGCAAATGCTCGACTCTCTTTATGAGCACATGCCGGACGTCAACTTCTCTTCCCACCTCGTTGAGAAAGTCCCTACTGCTTCGGTGGTCGTCGAGCTAAACGATGTGGTGTGGAGCGACTGGGGCAACGAGAAACGAATCACAGAGACC
The DNA here is from genome assembly GCA_002304785.1 of Candidatus Accumulibacter sp. UBA704. Lineage (GTDB taxonomy): Bacteria > Pseudomonadota > Gammaproteobacteria > Burkholderiales > Rhodocyclaceae > Propionivibrio. The sequence continues at coordinate 17,843 of DBMG01000173.1, forward strand.
CTCCGGCGGATCGGCAAGACGCCTTTGTTTGCGATCACCTCTGGTTCGCCTGACCAGGCGCAACATCCCAGCTTGACCCGACCGTGTGCCAGAACACCGCTCCTCCCGGACGGACATTAATGGTTATGCACATTCTTGCTTGGGCTCAGTTCGGACGCGACCGCACGTTCCATGGCTTCTTCGACCAGTGGCTGCGGCTCTGGACCTGGTTACAATTCACGGAGATGCACGACCAGAACGACTGGGTCGATTACCCGGAATTCACGCTCCATCCCCACCTCAGGCAATGAACTTGGCGATGAGATAGGCCACGCCCGCGGCCAGGCTGCCGACCAGCGCGGTCTGCCACGCGCCATTGAGCTTGGGAACCCCGGTGAAGTGGCCTTTCACGAACCCAAACACCGCCAGGGTCAGCAAGGTGATGACGGCCGGCACCCCCAATGCACGCCCGGAATCATGCAACAGCATGTAGGGCGCGAGGGGCACCAGTCCGCCAACGACGTAGGATGTTCCGATGGTCAGGGCGCTGCGCAGGGCACGTTTGGGGTCCGGCTCCTCCAAACCCAACTCGAAGCGCATCATGAAATCGCGCCACGCTTCGGGCTTCCGTTCCAGGGCGATGACGATTGGCGCGCATTCCTCTGCCGTCACGCCATACTGATGGAAGATGTCCACGATCTCCTGCTTTTCGACGTCCGCCTTCTCCAGGATCTCTTGTTCCTCGCGCCGGCGCTCGTTCAAGAAATGCTCTACGTCGCTCCTGGCTGCCAGGCAGCCTCCGAGCCCCATCGCAATGGACCCAGCCGCGATCTCCGCCAGCCCGGCCGTTACGACAATGTGGGTGGAGGTCAACGCGCCGGAGATGCCCGCCGCCAGGGCGAACGGTACCGTCAAGCCGTCCGCCATGCCAATCACCACGTCGCGGACCGTATCACTCCCGGAGAAATGTTGTTCGATGTGTTGCATATCCAAACTTCAGGGGAAGCTCTTGATCACGCAGCGCCCCGAGCACCGTCAAGGCAGGATTGAGAAGAGCTTCGAAATGAAATCGCATAGACGCCATGGCCATTCACCACCATTCACTGACCATCGGGGTGTATCCTGGTCTTCCTGACGACTCTCCGTCCTCAGGGAGACCGGAGCTGGAAAAAACCTTGCAGGCCTGAGAACAAATTAGTGTGAGGGCTTGAGGAAAGGGCATACAGAGTCTCAGTAATTAGCGGCGCCGCATGCCCTGGCCCCACCCCCAACGTGCCCACGTCGGCCGTTCCTCCATACTGCCGGAAGACGGCGTTGTCGGTAAGGCCCACAGCCATCCCGCCTGCGTGCAGCCAACCATTGGTCAGGTTATAGCTGCGCCTTGGCAAGCTTCACGGTCGTCAGAGCCTCGATGACTGCGTGGCGACGTTTCGCTGTGACGCTCGTCCCTGTGCCTCCCCGGGAGTCTTGTGGCCAACTGGCAGCCCTCCCCGCTCAATCGCTTCAATTTCTTCCGATTACTCATCAAAAGGCATGCCAAGGCCGCCAAGGCTGCCAGGCAAATCAGCAATGCCAGACTAAGCTCGCAAAGCACTCTGATGACAGGGTGAGACTCGGTGGGGGTGAGCAGGTTCCATTTCATATTTGTGCGCCCGACGCACTTCGGCGACCTACCCCTAAGCGGGTGTCGTACCAAGCCACAGGCAAACGGCGTTCGATGCGTTTTCTGCGATTCCGGTAGAACCGGAGTGGTGAAGCGGATTTGGGCATCGTGCGATTTGCACATTGCCACGCACGAAATCCTGCAACGTGCAATGACACAGTCAGCCGCGCTTGATCCTCAAATGCTCCAGGCCGCGTTTCGATGCTCTTGGCCTTAATGCCGGGCACGCTCATGTTCACCCTTTTCTGCATTGCCGGCGCGCTCTGAGTTTGGTCCGCTGACAGCGACAGAATAGTTCCTGCCTTCCCAGCTTTGCGTATGTTTCCAAAATAAAGTGAACTCGATAACTGAGCTGTCCCGGCAGTTTTCCGTGGGAAGATCGGCGCACCACAAATTCAGCGCGCTGATATGAGTAGCGTCCGTTTTGTTGGTGCTCGTCCAGGCATTGGCTGACCAAACGACAATCGCGTCTGCTGCCAGGATAAGCCGCAGGATTTTGCCCGGCGGCATTCGGCGAAGCGGGTGGCGAAAGCTCCAAATCTCATGACGGCTCACCACCGGGTTGACGACATAACGCTGGAAGGCAGGTTCGACGCGATCGAAACACACGCCGTCGTGAGCGCTGCGCACGAGGGAGACATATTCCGCATGTGACCAGCACAGCGGCATGGCGGCACCCGTGGGCAGGCCGCGCCGCATTCCCGCATGCTCCCCGGCGTCCCACAACTGCTCGCTGATCATGCCGCCCTGGTTGGCGAACTTCTCCATCGCGGCAAGGAAGGGCATCGGATCCCGTCCCGCAGCCAGTTCATAATGGCCGCGCTCGCCCGTCAGTATCGGCCACGCGCGGCCAACGCCGGTCCCATCGTAAGCACCGCCGTCAGCCTTCTGCCCGTAGGCATCGTGATTGTACCGGCCCCAGCACGGACCTTGCGGCAAGTCACGCTTGAGCAGGCGATCCATGACCACGATGGAATCGCGGACGATGGGATCGTTCGCGGCACGAATGCCTAACCGCACCAGGTGTAAAAAATCCCCGCCGACAACGTTCCTTGCGGGATGTAGGCCGCCACCATTATTGACTGCGAGCACCGTGGTGTTCGGGTCGGCGTGCGGATCGGGCGCCTCAGGATCTGTGGGATTGATGCGAATGTAATGGCGCCGCAACCCTTCGACCAGATCGCCGGTCGTGGTGACGGTCCACTCCTCGAGGTGGGCGGCCAACCAGTCGGCATACGCCAAAAGAAAATTCGCCGTGCTGGTTTCATCCTGCTGCTTGGCGAATTCCGCCGCACAGACCAGGCCAGCAATCACCGTTGCCAGGGTCGAGGGCGAATAGCCCGCATTTTCTTCCCAGCGCTCCTGTGCGGTCACCGGTCCCTGCCGGATGAGATAGCCCGCTGCCCGGAAAATCATAACGCGCGGATCGAACCGGCCCAGCGTCGTGCCTTCCCTTTTCAGCCGCCACGCCAACAGGATGGGAGCGGCAATCTCATCCAGTTGCACACCGCACCAATAAGCGTTCCCATTGATCCAGCTATTTTGCGGGAATCTGCCGTCGTCCCGCTGGATGGCCGCCAGCCAGATTAACGCTCGTAACGGAGTTCCGGTCTGGCCCGAAGCCAGGAGGGCGGTCGCGCTCTGCGCCAGGTCACGTGTCCAGACCAGGTGATAACCGCCCAGGTCGTTATCGCCCTTGGTCTCGCCCCAAGGGATGCTCATCGACGCCACCAGGGCGCCCTGAAAAGTTTTATCTTCATGGGCTAACAGGATGCAGCGGCTCAGCCGATACATGTGACCGCCGTCCGACGTGTGCTCGCTGAAGTCGGACTTCGGCTTGACCACTGTGCGTTGCCATTGGCGTACATAAGCCTCGTGATGAACCTCGAACGGCTCCGCCAGCGATTGCAGCAACTTGGCCACCGTGCTCTGACAACTTCTCCCAAAGGCGATGGCGATCGTAAAGGGGTCCCCGCCCTGAGGAACGATCTCGCCAGTCAGCGCAATGTTGCCATGCCCGGCAGCGCGGAATTCCCAGTCCATCTTGAAATTCTTCATCAAATCCTGCCAGCCGTCGCTGGCTCCGACATACCCAACCGAGCGTCGTGAAAACCCGGCGCTGCACCCCATCACCAGGTGCACCTCCTTGCGCTCGGCATGCAACAGGTTGTTACCTCCGATCTCCGAACACCAACCGGAGTTCCCCGCCCCTTGACGCGCTATGTGCGGAGCCAACAGCGCGTAGAGACGCAACTTGCCGCGCAACGACTCATCCAGCACTTCGAGTTTAGTGTGCACCAGCATCACTGACCGGTGCGGGTCGGCAAGGATGTGCTTGACGATCCGGTAGCGCCCGTTGCGCTCTGAATTGGTGAGACGGTAGAAAAGACAGTCCCGCTCCGGATATTCGAGCAGGTGGTCCAGATCGCGCTTTTCCTCGTGGCAAAACGTTTCGCCGTCGCTGATGAGAAATTGAAAATCGCGCGTGTTCGGCTGGTCAACCGAGGGGTAGTAGATTTCGTTGACGATCCCATGGCTGAGCGTGAACCAGACCCGGCAGCTCGTATGATAGGCGGTGCCCAAGCCTTCTTTGGCACTGGAGGTCCAGCGAGGCTCCATGCCTGGCGTGCCGAATGCGCGCGAGTTTTTAGATGGGTTCATGTTGGGAGGCCAGGCGGCGTTGTAGGCAACTTTCGCCCCGAGGGCTGTAAAGCTTTACAGTCGAAATTCAACAAATCCCCAATATGCGCGATGCTTAGGTCAGCGTTCGGGTATTTTGCGAGGATTTGCGGGTCCCGAGCGTAATGTCCCTGCCGCACGAAGACGGTCGTCGCCCGCCGGCCCCAGATCATCTTGATAGCGGCCAGAATGCGCACCTTGTCATCTACCATTACATAATGATCGGCGGGGAAGCGATTCGCAACGTCGCCCAGTTCCTGCTCCTTGTGCACATAGATCAACACGTTGCCTTTCACCGCCTCGAACAGCCCTGAGCGCTCCACCTTGCGGGGTCGGAAAACGACGTCCCCGTCAGTAAGGAGGACCGCGGGCCCCCATTGCTTGGCGCGTTCGATGACATCAAGTGACCTGGGGAAGAGGCGGCTGGCGAATGGATAATTTACGAGGAAGCTCGAAACGGCCAACAGCTCCATATCCTGCGAATACTCGCTTCGGTAACGCTGCAAGGCCCCCAGGTAATCAGCGTAACCAGGCCGCGTTCGCAAACGCTCGAAAATCGCCCAGTAACACCGCGCCCGTTTGGGGCCGACCTCGCGCTTGAGGTATGTGGTGAGGTCAGCGATGACGCGGTCGTTGTCGAGCAGCGTATTGTCCACATCGAACAGGAAAACGATTTTGGCTCGTCTCGCAGCGTGTGGAATCTCCCTCTTCATTTGGCTAATGGTTGAACCGCTCCCTTGTTGGCCGCGTGAGAGTCGTTGACCAAAGGCGATACCCGCCTCGGAATGCGTTCGCATTGTCTCCCAAGCGACATCCAGGCGAGAGTTTCCTGAGTAGCTTCGCGTTACCACCGCCCAAAACAACGCAATCAGCCTCGAACGCAGTCTTGAGCAGCTTGACGACTTCGTTTACGTGTCGGCGCCATTTCCGTTTGCCCAACCGCTTGAGTCCGGCCAAGCCGACGTAGTCCTCATAAGTGCGGCCCTTTTTGTATGGCAGATGCGCCAGTTCCATTGGCTCAAGGACGCCGTCAACAATAAATGCGGATCCCAAGCCGGTGCCTAAACCAAGAAAGAGCATCCGTTTTCCTTTATAGCTTCCCAACGCTTGCATCGCCGCGTCGTTGATGATTTTTACCGGGCGGCCGCCAAGTGCCTTTTTGAAGTCAAAGCCAACCCAACCGCGCGCGAGGTTGTGCGGTTCGCTGAAGGGGCGGCCATGGACCACGGGCCCAGGATAGCCAATCGACACAACATCGTAATTCCAATCGGCAGTGGCGGCCTTCACCCCAGTCACCATCTTCGCGGGGGTCATCTTCGGGCCGGATGGAATTTCGAGCCGCTGCTGGTGGCCGGTGGCCCGCACCTTCACATGCGTGCCGCCGACGTCGATGACCAGAATTCTCATACGATGGAAGTGCGTGCTACAATCGAGTCACGAATTCTTTCCCCTTTTCTTGCACTGTCCCACCAACGCCGTTGGCAGGGGCCAACTGTGCCCTTCCGCCAGGAGGCCCTGGGCGTTCTCGGGTCCCCAGGTGCCGGCGGCGTAATTGGGGAAATCACTGGGCGGAGCCGCCGCCCATACATCAAGCACCGGCATCAACAGCCGCCAGGCGGCCTCCACTTGGTCAGCGCGCATGAACAAGGTCGCATCATTCTTCATGACGTCCCACAGCAACGTTTCATAAGCCTCCGGGGATCGGGTGGCGAACGCGTCCTGGTAATTGAACTGCATCTCCACCGAGCGCAAGTGCATCTTTGGCCCGGGGTGTTTGGCCTGAAAGCGCAACACGATGCCTTCGTCGGGCTGGATGGACATCACCAGTCGGGATGATTGCCAATCCAGAGTGGACTCCGTCGGAAACGACTGATGCGGCACTCCGCGAAATTGGATGGTGATTTCCGAGGCGTGCCGGGCAAGCCGCTTTCCCGTGCGGAGGTAGAAAGGCACGCCCTGCCACCGCCAGTTGTCGAGGAATAGCCGGAGCGCAACAAACGTCTCCGTTTCGGAATTCGGCGACACACCGGCTTCTTCGCGGTACCCGGGAACTTTCTTCCCGCCGACCCAACCCGGACCATACTGCCCGCGCACGACGCATTGGTGGACCGCGTCGCGATGAATCGGGCGCACGGCATGGAGAACGTCCGCCTTCTTGTTGCGAATCTCGTCGGCTTCGAAGGAGACCATCGGTTCCATCGCCACCAGACAGAGCAGTTGCATCAGGTGATTCTGCACCATGTCCCGCAGAGCGCCGGCGTGCTCGTAATAGCCCCCTCGATGTTCCACCCCGACCGCCTCAACCGCAGTGATGGTGACACAATCCACATAACGACGGTTCCAGAGCGGCTCGAAGAGAGGATTGGCAAAGCGGAAGGCCAGAATGTTCTGCACCGTTTCCTTGCCCAGATAATGGTCGATACGGAAGATCTGGGATTCCTCGAAATTGGCCGCGAGGACGGCATTCAGGGCACGGGCGGATTCCAGGTCATAGCCGATCGGTTTCTCGACCACAATCCG
>DBMG01000187.1:0-15252 GCA_002304785.1 Candidatus Accumulibacter sp. UBA704
GCTTGCAGACGGTTGGCGTTCAGCCCGTCGATGACGGCCTGCGTGTCGACGATGCCCTCGCGCGCAAAGTTGAGCAACACGCTGCCCTTCTTCATGATCTTCACGCGCTCGGCGTTGATCAGATTCTTGGTCGCCGGCAATAGCGGCAGGTGCAGGCTGATGAAGTCCGAATGCTTGACCAGTTCCTCGATGCTGGCCGCCTTCTTGACCTGCGAGGGCAGGCGCCAGGCGGCTTCCACCGTGATCTCCGGGTCGATGCCTATGACCTTCATGCCGAGGTTGAGGGCTGATTCGGCGAGGATTGAGCCGATGGCGCCGAGTCCGACGATGCCCAGCGTGCTGCCGCGCAGTTCGCGGCCGACGAACTGCTTCTTCTCGGCCTCGACCGCCTTGTGCAGGTACTCGTCGTCGCCTTGCAGCGTATTGGCAAAATTGAGTGCCGGCACGATGTTGCGCACGCCGATCAGCATGCCGGCGATCACCAGCTCCTTGACGGCGTTGGCGTTGGCGCCGGGCGTGTTGAACACGACGATGCCCTTGTCGCTCATGGCCTTGATCGGGATGTTGTTGGTGCCGGCGCCGGCGCGTCCGACCGCCAGCAGACTGGCGGGAATCTCCAGCTTGTGCATATCGGTCGAGCGCACCAGGATGGCTTCCGGATCGGTCACGTCGTTGCCTACCACGTAGGTGTCAGGCAGACGCGAGAGGCCCTGTTTCGAGATCGCGTTGAGCGTCTTGATTTTGCGTGTCATGGATTCTCCCTCGGCAGTCAGGACGTTCAGGCCTTCGTTTTCTCGAATTCCTTCATCCAGTCGGCGAGCGCCTGGACGCCCGCAACCGGCATGGCGTTGTAGATGGAGGCGCGCATTCCGCCGACCGAGCGGTGGCCCTTGAGCTGGATCATGCCGCGATCCTTGGCGCCCTTGAGGAATTCCTCGTCGAGGGCGGCGTCCTTGAGGGTGAAGGGAATGTTCATCAGCGAGCGGTTCTCGCGGGCGACCGGCGAGCTGTAGAAGCTGGAAGCATCGAGCACGTCATACAGGATCTGCGCCTTGGCGCGGTTGACCTTTTCCATCGCGGCGAGGCCGCCTTTGGCCTTGAGCATCTTGAAAACCAGGCCGGCGATATAGACGGCGTAGGTCGGCGGCGTGTTGTACATCGAGTCGTTTTCGGCCTGGATCGCGTAGTCCATCATCGTCGGGGTGCCGGCGACGGTCTGGCCGAGCAGGTCTTCGCGCACGATGACGATGGTCAGCCCGGCCGGGCCGATGTTCTTCTGCGCGCCGGCATAGATCAGGCCGAACTTCGACACGTCGATCGGGCGCGAGAGGATGTTGGAGGACATGTCGGAAACCAGCGGTACTGCGCCGGTATCCGGCGTTCCGAAGATCTCCACGCCGCCGATCGTCTCATTCTGTGTGATGTGCAAATAGGCCGCGTTCGGATCGAGTTTCCACACCGATTGGGCCGGGGCGTAGGAGAAGTTCTTGTCTTCCGACGAGGCGACAACGTTCACGGCGCCGTACTTCTTGGCTTCCTTGATCGCCTTCTTCGACCATTCGCCGGTGTTCAGGTAGTCAGCCGAGGCTTTGCCGCGCAGCAGGTTCATCGGTACCATGGCGAATTGCAGCGAGGCGCCGCCCTGCAGGAACAGCACCTTGTAGTTGGCCGGAATGCCCATCAGCTCGCGCAGGTCGGCTTCGGCGTCGGCCTGGATGCTCATGTACTCCTTGCCGCGGTGCGACATTTCCATCACCGACATGCCGCTGCCATGCCAGTTGACCAGTTCGGCCTGAGCCTGTTGCAGAACCTCCAGCGGGAGCGCGGCCGGGCCAGCGCTGAAATTGAAAACTCGATCCATGATGGATTGTCCTTTCTGGGAAAAATGAGGAATGCAGAACGTGGTTGGTGGAAATGAAAATGCAATGAAGCGAACTCAGGAACAGACCATTCTAGCGAAAGAGGGCGTGCCTGTGGGGGTGGTGTTGAAGACCGGGGCGTTGAAGGAGCACGGGGGCAACGCTGCTCGGGTCTGTGCAACTGCGATGGGAATAAGTACCATCGACAGCACGCGAGTCCTGTCGGTCGCAAACCGGTCGGTCCCTTTTTCATCCATGGTGGTTGCATGAATATCCTGCCAAGAAACCTGTTGCTCTGGGCTGTTTTCGCCGGCTCGATGGCGTGTGCGCAGGAGCGGGTCGAGGAACAGCCGGGCAATGCAACGGAGAAGGCTTTTCTGGGGATCACCGACCCGGAAATGCTCGGGGCCATCGCGAAGGCGCGTGCCAGTCTTGATCAATTCCTGGCGCTTGCCGACGACCCCGAACCAGGAATGTCGGTGTTCAAGATGAAGGTGGTGATCCGGGACGGCGAAGACATCGAGTTTTTCTGGGTCACTCCGTTCCGTCGCGCCGAGGACGGGTTTGAGGGGGTGCTGGCGAACGAGCCGGATTTCGTCCGGAATGTGCGGCTCGGGGAAACCATCCGTTTCACGCGGGATGATGTGACCGACTGGGGCTACGTCCGTAATGGCCGCCAGATGGGCAGCTTCACCTCATGCGTCCTGTTCAAGTATCTGCAGCCGCAGCTTGTCGATTACTTGCGCAGGACCAACGGGTTCGACTGCTGAGAACTGGTGTCAGATTTCCACGTTGTCGATGAGGCGTGGCGTGCCCAAACGGCTCGCGCCCAGGATCACCAGCGCCTCGTCGCCGCCGGATGGGGCCAACAGGTCGGCCTGCCGGCGCACGGCGACGTAATCGGTTTTCCAGCCATGGCCGTCGAGTTCGGCGATGGCCTCGCGCTCCAGTCGCGTGTAGTCGCGGTCACCGGCACGAATTGCGTCACGGATGCGGCGCAGTTCGCGGTTCAGGCGCGGTGCCTCGGCGCGCTCTTCCGCGGTCAGGTAGCCGTTGCGTGACGACAGCGCCAGCCCGTCTTCAGCGCGCACCGTCTCCCCACCGACGATCTCGATCGGCAGCGCCAGTTGCCGTGTCATGTTGCGCAGGATCATCAACTGCTGGTAATCCTTCTTGCCAAGGATGGCCACCTGCGGCTGGACGATGTTGAACAGCTTGAGCACCACCGTGGCGACGCCGCGGAAATGGCCTGGGCGGAATTCCCCTTCGAGCAGGTTCTGGATGTCCGGCGGGTCGACCAGGTACTGTTGAGATTCGGGATAGAGGTCCGCTTCCGTCGGCGCGAACAGCACGGCGACCCCAGCTTCGCGCAGCTTCTCGCAGTCGTCGGCGAAGGTGCGCGGGTACTTGTCGAAATCCTCGTTGGGGCCGAACTGCAGGCGGTTGACGAAAATGCTGGCCACCACGGTGTCGCCATGCGCGTGCGCCTGACGCATCAGGGCGATGTGGCCCTCGTGCAGGTTGCCCATGGTCGGGACAAAAACGATGCGCTGGCGGTTCTTCAGCGCGGCGCGGGTATCGGAGATGGAGGAATGGATTTGCATGGCTTCAATAACAGTGTTCCGGACCGGGGAAGCTGCCGTCCTTTACGGCAGCGGCGTAGGCCGCGAAGGCGCCGGTGATCGAGTCCTGGCCGGCCATGAAGTTGCGCACGAAACGCGCCTTGCGGCCGGCCGCGACGTCGAGCATGTCGTGCAGCACCAGCACCTGGCCCGAGCATTCCTTCCCGGCGCCGATGCCGATCGTAGGAATGGACAGCTTGGCCGTGACCGAGGCGGCCAGCGTCGCGGGGATCGCTTCCAGCACGATCAGCGAGGCGCCGGCGTCCTGCTGGGCTTGCGCGTCGGCAAGCAGTTGCTCCGCACCCGCGGCGTCCTTGCCTTGCACGCGATAGCCGCCCAGTTGGTGTACCGATTGCGGCGTGAGGCCGACGTGGGCGCACACGGGAATGCCTCGTGATGCCAGGAAGCGGGTGGTTTCGGCCATGTCCACGCCTCCTTCCAGCTTGACCATCTGGGCCCCGGCGGCCATCAGCGTCACCGCGTTGCGGTAGGCGGATTGCGGGCTTTCCTGGAAGCTGCCGAAGGGCAGATCGCCGATGATCAGGGGGCGGGCGCAGCCGCGGGCGACGCAGGCGATGTGGTAGGCAATGTGGTCGACGGTCACCGGCAGGGTGGAGTCGTGCCCTTGCACGACCATGCCGAGCGAATCACCGACCAGGATCGAATCGATCCCGGCGGCATCGCAGGCCTGCGCGAAACTGGCATCGTAGCAGGTCAGCATGGCGATTTTTTCGCAGGCGGATTTCATTTTGGCCAGGTCGACGGTGGTGAGCCGTCGCGTGACGGAATGCTTGGACATGGATCAGTCCCCTCTGTTGAAGTATTCGCGCGGTCCGCGCATGGCGTCGATGCGCTGGACCAGCAGCAGGAAATCGTCGGGGTTATCGACGAAATTCAGGTTTTCGGAATTGACCACCATGACAGGGGCCGCTGTGTAGTCGTGGAAGAAGCGGGTGTAGCTCTCGCCGAGGAGCGTCAGGTAGTCGTCGCCGATCTTTCTCTCCATGTCGATGCCGCGCTTGCGCACGCGGCTGATCAGCGTCTCCGGCCTGGCCTGCAGGTAGATCACCAGATCGGGCGCGGCGCTGGCCAGCTGGGAAACGCGGTCGTATATCTGACGATAGAGCCGGTATTCGTCCTCGCTGAGCGTCAGGCTGGCGAACAGCAATTCCTTTTCCATCAGGTAGTCGCTGACCACCGTGCGCGGGAACAGGTCCGGCTGGGCCAGATCGCGCATCTGGTCCAGCCGCTGGAACAGGAAGAACAGCTGTGTCTGCAATGCGTATCGCTGCTGGTTCTGGTAAAAACGGGCCAGGAAGGGATTGGCCTCCGGCTGCTCGAGCAGGATATCCGCTTCGAGATGCTCGGCCAACCGCCGGGCCAGGCTGGTCTTGCCGACGCCAATGGGGCCTTCGACGACGATGTGGCGGGCGGAGGCGAGCAGCTTGCGATGCGTCATGTCTGTACGTCCGGCGCCGTCAGTTCTGCAGGCAGAGTTGGTCCGGCGCTTTCTCGCCGTGCTGTGCCATCCGTTCGAGGCCTTCCTGCACCGCGATGCTGGCTGCCTCCATCTGTTCGATGGCAGCCAGTCCAGCGGCGAAATCGCCGGCCTGGTAGGCTTCGACGGCGGCCTTGCCGTGGCGGTGGACGTCGGCGTGCGGGGTCTCCATCGACCGGTAACCGTCGAGGTGCGAGAAGCGTGCCTTCCCTTCACCCTCGTAGTACCAGTGCCCGAGACGGCACGTCGTCTGGCTGGCGATTTCGTCGGCGCGCTTGTCCTGCTGTCCCATGAATACCTGGTAGATCTCGAACTTGAATACCAGGTGGTCGATCTTGGCCAGTTCGACAAAGCTGCGCAAGGCCGCCACGGCGATCGTCTGCTCCATTTTTTGCGCGATGTGGGTAATGCCGCTGATGTCTGATGAGGCTTGCTCTCCCTGCGAACTGAATGCTTCCGACTGTTCGGCCAGCTGGCCGATGCTGCTGTTGGCCGAGGAGGTCTCGCTCTGGATGTTCGACACCAGTTGCGAGATGTCGGACGTGGCGCGTGTCGTGCGCTCGGCCAGCTTGCGCACTTCATCGGCGACGACTGCGAACCCTCGCCCGGCTTCGCCCGCTCGGGCCGCCTCGATGGCGGCATTGAGCGCCAGGAGATTAGTCTGGTCGGCGATTTCCTTGATCAGATTGACGATGCCGCCAATCTGCTCGGCGCTGTTACGCAGGCTGATGACCTTTTCCATGGCGCTGCGCGAATTGCTGGCCAACTGGTTCAGATCGCGGCTGATCGAGTGCACCGAATCGCGGCTGGCGCTGGCCATGGTCCCCGCTTCGACACTGCCTTTTCGCTCCTCGAGCAGGTTGCCGGCCAGCGCGGCCAGGGTCTGCTGCGATTCGACCAGCGACGAACGGTAAGAGCGCAGCGACGCGAATAGCCTTTGAAACTCCTGGTTGCGCTGTTCGGTACCGGAACAGCGTTGCACGCTTTCGTCGCGCTGCCTTTCGACGGCGGCGAGCTGTTCGCGCAGAGCCCGGTTCTCTTGGGCAAGTTCTCCGATCCTGCGTTCGAGTTCGCTGATTTTCTTGTTGTTGCCAAACATGCGCATTCCCTCCGGGTCGTTACTCTGAAAATGGCCGGTTGTACCGGGCGACAGAAATCGCGCCTAGCATACACAGGGCAACCCAAAAATGGTCAAGTTTCAGGAGTGGCGGCATTGGGAAAGCGAAGGATCAGGTGGCGAGCTTTTCGATAGGCTGCATGCTCACCGCCGGCAGCCAGGCGGCAGCGCTGCCGCGTCCGGGGATGGCGCAGTCCGGGGCGATTTCCAGGAGCGGTGCGAGGACGAAGGCGCGCAGGTGCATGCGCGGGTGCGGCAGCTGCAGTCCCGGTGTATCGAGGGTTTCGTCCCCGTAGAGCAGCAGGTCGAGATCGAGCGTGCGTGGGGCGTGGCGGAAATCGCGGCGACGGCCGAACTGCGCTTCGATTTCGAATAGCGCCGAGAGCAGAGAGTCCGGCGGGAGCGACGTTTCCAGCACGGCCACCGCATTGATGAAGTCCGGCTGTCCGTGGATGCCTACTGGCGCGGTTCTATAGAGAGAAGAGGCGCGTAGCAGGCGCGAGTCCGGCAGTCGCGTCAAAGCCTCCAGCGCGGCGCGGACCTGCGCGACGGGATCGGCAAGGTTGGCGCCGAGGGCGACGAAAGCCAGTGGCATCGGAAATCTCGAATTACTGAGGTGTTTCCGCAGGCGCCGATTGCTCGGGCTTGCGTTTGCGCCGCCGACGTTTTTTCTTCTCGTCCGGTTTTTGCGGCAGCAGCATGGCGGCCCGCGTCTCGCCATCGGCGTCAAGGAAGTCCGACCACCACTCTGCGAGTTCGGCATCGACCTCGCCGGATTCGGCACGCAACAGGAGGAAATCCAGGCTGGCCTTGAAGCGGGGCTGCTCCAGCAGCGCGTACGGACGCTTGCCAGAACGTTGTTCGAAGCGTGGCTGCACCGACCAGATGTCCTTGATGTCTCCGGCGACGCGGCGCGTGATGGCCAGCTTTTCGGCCTGCACGTCGAGCACTTCGTCCATGGCCTGGAAGAGCGCAGGAATCGGGCGTTCGCCCCCGGACTTGAGCACTTCCCACTTGGCCAGGACTTCGTGCCAGAGCAGCGTGGCGAACAGGAAACCCGGGGATATTGGTTTGCCTTCATGGACGCGTCGATCGGTGTTTTCGAGCGCCAGCATGACGAAGCGCTCGCCGAGCGGCTGATCGAGAATCACGTCGAGCATCGGGAGCAGGCCGTGATGCAGTCCCTCGGTACGCAACTGCTGGACACATTTAACGGCCTGGCCGGACGTCAGCAGCTTGAGCATCTCGTCGAACAGGCGAGAAGGCGGGATATTTTCCACCAGTTCGGCGAGTTCGCCGATCGGCCGGCGCGTGGCTTGTTCGATGGCGAAATCCAGCTTCGCGGCCAAGCGGACCGCGCGCAGCATGCGCACCGGGTCTTCGCGATAGCGGGTTGCCGGGTCTCCGATCATGCGCAGCGTTCTCTGCTTCAGGTCGGCGAGACCTTGGTGGTAGTCGACTACAGTCTCCGCTACCGGGTCGTAATACAGGGCGTTGACCGTGAAATCACGGCGCGCGGCATCCTCTTTCTGGGAACCAAATACGTTGTCGCGCAACACCCGGCCCTGCTCGTCGGTGTGCGCCCGGTGGCTGTCCTGCTGGCCGTGATGGCCGCGAAAGGTGGTGACCTCTATGGTCTCCTGCCCCATCATGACATGCACGATCTGGAAGCGGCGGCCGATGATGCGCGAGCGCCGGAAGCACTGGCGCACCTGTTCCGGGGTGGCGTCGGTGGCCACGTCGAAATCCTTGGGCTTGATGCCGGCCAGCAGGTCGCGCACGGCGCCGCCTACGACGTAGGCCTTGTAGCCGTTTTCCTGCAGGGTTTCAACGGTGCGCCTGCTGCCGTTGCTGATGGCGTCGCGGCGGATGCCGTGCTTGCTGTGGGGGATTACCGAGGGGTCCCCCGTGTGTCCGGGCGCTTTTCGGCCGAGGACTCGGGAAATGAATTTGCGAATCATCGCTGGATTGTTCTTGCTCTTGGGGTGCGGCTAAAAGGCTGAATGATAACCGAATTCGGGAGAAGGGGAGGGGCATGGGAATCCCGTTTGGCCTCTCCTTCCTCCTTTAATCAACCGTGGAGTTTCAACACCGGCCAGCCGGCAGCCTGGGCGTGGGCGAGCAGGGTGGGGTCGGGATCGACGGCCACTGGATCGCTGACGCGCGAGAGTAACGGCAGATCGTTGAGCGAGTCACTGTAGAACCAGCTGCGTTCGAAATTGCTCCACCAGAAACCCATCGATTCCAGCCAGTCCTCTACGCGGGTGATCTTGCCGTCGCGGAACGAGGGAACGCCGCGTGGCTTGCCGGTGAACTGGCCTCGCTCCTGCGCCGGAATCGTGGCGATCAAGTTCGAAATGCCGAATTCGAGGCAGATCGGGCCGGTGACAAAGCTGTTGGTGGCGGTGACCAAGGCGCACAGATCGCCGTTGGCGAGGTGCCGGTTGACCAGTGCCCGAGACCGGTCATTGATGATCGGGCGGATGCAGGTGGCCATGAATTCGGCGTGCCAGGCGTCGAGTTGCGAGCGGGGGTGGCGTGCCAGCGGATGCAGTTGGAAATCGAGGAATTCGTGAATATCCAGCGTGCCGGCCTTGTACTGCGCATAGAAATACTCGTTCTTCGCCTGGTGTACTTCGGGGTCGAGCACGCCCTTGGTAATCAGGAATTGCGCCCATTCGAAGTCGCTGTCGCCGGACAGCAGGGTGTTGTCAAGATCGAACAATGCAAGGTTCATGGTGGCGTCTCAAAAAGGAGAGTGCTGCAGGACTTCGCGCAGCAGGGGCAGCGTGATCGGCCGCTTGTGCTCCAGCGAATATCGGTCCAGCGCAACGAGGAAGGCCATCAGGCTGCGCATGTCGCGCGGCACACGGGCCAGCAAATAGTCGAGCGCTCCGGCCGGCAGGGTGAGGCCGCGGGCAGCAGCTTGCGCCGAAAGTGCCGCGATCTTCTCTTCGTCGCTCAAGGCATGCAGGCGGAAGATCAGTCCGGAACCGAGCCGGGTGCGCAGATCCTCGCGTAGCGCTAGCTTGAGCGGTGGTTGCGAAGCGGCTGTGAGCAGGTGTCCGCCGGCAGCACGTAGGCGGTTGAACAGGTTGAACAGGGTAATCTGCCCGGAGGCATCGAGCGCGTCGACGTTGTCCACGGCGAAATGGTCGGATGCGTCACCTCTCACTTCGTCCAGTCCTGGGAGGTCGGGGGCGGCGGTCGCGTCAACGTAGTGGGCGCCGCAGGCGCGTAGCAGATGCGTCTTCCCTGCGCCGGATTCGCCCCACAAGAAAAGGAATGGCTCACGGTTGTAAGCGCTCTTCCAGGCCGCCAGGGCGGTCAGCGCTTCCGCATTCACGCCAGGAACGAAATTGTCGAGGCTGGGCGGGTTTTCCGGCAGCAAATCAAGGACTAATTGGCGCATGGGAGAGGCGCGCAGAGGTGGCCAGCTGCGCGCGGAAGCGGGATTTCGGATAAAATTCGGGCTTTTCGCAACGAGACACGGATTCTACCACCGCCGTGCGCTCAACCCTCGTTCGGGACCTCAAGATGACACAGCAAGTGCAGCAATCCCTCTCCTATCGTGATGCCGGTGTGGATATCGATGCCGGTGACGCCCTCGTCGAGCGCATCAAGCCGTTCGCCAAGAAGACCTTGCGCGAAGGCGTCCTCGGCGGCCTCGGAGGGTTTGGCGCGCTGTTCGAGGTGCCCAAGCGTTACCGCGAACCGGTGCTGGTGTCCGGAACCGATGGTGTCGGGACGAAGCTCAAGCTGGCCTTCGACTTGAAGCGCCACGATACGGTCGGTATCGACCTGGTGGCTATGAGCGTCAACGACGTGCTGGTGCAAGGCGCTGAGCCGCTGTTCTTTCTGGATTATTTCGCCTGCGGCAAGCTCGATGTTGATATCGCGGCCAGCGTCATCCAGGGCGTCGCCAAGGGGTGCGAATACGGTGGTTGTGCGTTGATCGGAGGTGAAACGGCGGAGATGCCCGGCATGTACCCGGAAGGCGAATACGACCTGGCCGGCTTTGCCGTGGGCGTCGTCGAAAAATCGGCAGTGATCACCGGCAAGGATATCGTTCCGGGCGACGTGGTGCTCGGCCTGCCGTCCTCCGGCGCACATTCCAACGGCTACTCGCTGGTGCGCAAGATTCTCTCCGTTGCCAAACCCGACCTGAACGCTCCGTTCGATGGCGATCGCACTCTGGCTGACGCGATCATGGAACCGACGCATATCTACGTGAAACCGATGCTCGCCCTGATGGCCGAGTTGCCGGTCAAGGGCATGGCGCACATCACCGGTGGCGGTCTGACCGAGAACGTGCCGCGCGTGCTGCCGGCCAACGTCAAGGCTGTGATCGACCAGTCGGCCTGGCAGCGTCCGAAACTCTTCCAGTGGCTGCAGAGCGCCGGCAACGTGGCCGAGAGCGAGATGCATCGGGTGTTCAACTGCGGCATCGGCATGTGCGTCGTTGTGGCCAGGGAAAACGTACAGCAGGCGCTGAAGCTGTTGCACGCCTCCGGCGAGAAGGCACTCGAAATCGGCCGTATCGAGGTGCGCCAGGACGGCGAGGCGCAAACCATCGTCGTCTGACCGGCATGCTGCTCGGCCCCGAGCAATTCCTCGGTTTCCTCGCCGCGGCGGTGTTGATCACCGTTTCGCCGGGGCCGGATAACCTGATGGTCCTCGGTTTCGGCATCGCGCGCGGGCGTGCCAAGGGGATTGCCTTCGGCGTCGGGTGTGGTCTTGGGTGCCTGAGCCATACGCTGCTGGCGACACTCGGTGTCAGCGCGCTGATCGCAGCGTCGCCTGTCGCGTTCCTGACCCTGAAAATCTGCGGCGGACTTTATCTGGTCTGGCTCGGCGTCCAGGCATTGCGTAGCCGAGGACAGGTTCAGGTTACGGAAACCGGTGGCGCAAACGATTCACTGGCCCGCCTTTTTACCCGGGGAATGTTGGCCAACGCCATCAACCCCAAGGTCGTTCTGTTCTTCCTCTCCTTCCTGCCGCAGTTCGTCATCGCCGAACACGGCCATATTGCTTGGCAGACGGCGCAACTAGGCCTGGTGTTCACCGTTCAGGCGGCGTTGTTGTTCGCCTTGCTGGGCTATTTCTCGGGCAGCGTCGGGCAATGGCTGCAACGCCACGGCCGCGCCGGCGTATGGCTCGATCGGTTGGCGGGAACGATCTTCGTGGCCCTCGGCATGCGGCTGATCGCGGCGCGTTGAGCGCCGGCGTTACGCCTCCGTGTCGATCTCCGGGTAGGGTCCCGATTTGCGGCGGCTGGGCGTGGCCCGTGTGTCGAGCAGCACGTCCTGCTGGTTCTGGCGGCGGTCTTCCCGTCGGCGTTCTTCGTAGGTGTCGGAGCGGCGATGCTCCAGACGTTTCTGGTCGTTCGCAGCGTCTTTCGTCTGCTTTTCCCTGAGCCGGGAGCGCGCGCGAGCCAACGCGTCGCGGCTGGCGGCGAGGTTGTCGACCGGTTCGGCGCGCTGTTCTTCGGCGGGCGATTGCTGCATCTTCTGCTTGAAGAACCGGAACACGGCTTCTTCCGGGATTCTCATGGGCGGTCCTTGGTTTTTCGTGAATCTGAATGATGTAACGGACTAATTTGTTTCATCTTTAGAGGTTAATCGCGGACAGTGTGGGATGCCTGGTGCCGCCCGGTGCTGTCCAATTGATTGTTGCTTGGGTACACTGGCCAGCTTCCACCTGTAGGGGCGGCTTGTTGACGTCCCCCTTTTTTCCAACTCGCATGCATCGGACGCGTATGTCGCACCGGAATCGTCATTCTTTGGTTTTCCTGATCGCCATTGCCGGCTTGCTGGCGGCCGCTTATTGGGCGTATGTCGCCTATCGCGGTACGCCTTCGGCTGTGGCCATTTCCGGCAATCCGTCGGCGGGCGCGCCACCCGGCATGGCGAAGGGCGGCGGAGCGCCGGCAAGCATGGCCTTGCCGGTGGAGACTGTAATCGTGGCGGCCAGCGAACTGGCGCTCGACGCGACGGCGGTCGGATCGCTGCGCTCGAACGAGTCGGTGGTATTGCGTCCGGAAACGGCCGGCCGGATCGCGGTGATCAATTTCAAGGACGGCTCTGCGGTCGCCAAGGGAAGCTTGCTGGTCGGGCTCGACGCGGCCATGCAGTCGGCCGAATACGATCAGGCCAAAGCCAATCTCGGACTGGCGCAGATGAACCTCAAGCGCTCGAGAGAACTGTTCGAGAAGAAATTCGTCAGCCAGCAGGCTTTGGACAACGTCGAGGCGGCGCTCAAGGTGCAGGAGGCGGCGCTGGCGCTGGCTCAGGCCAAGCTCGAGAAGATGCGCATCAAGGCGCCCTTTGCCGGTGTGGTCGGCATCCGCAACGTGAGTGTCGGCGACTACGTCAAGGAAGGCCAGGAGTTGGTCAATATCGAGGATATCAGCACGCTGAAAATTGACTTTCGCCTGCCCGAATCTTATCTCGGGCAAGTCAGGCCAGGGCAATTGCTGGAGGTGGCGACCGACGCGCTGCCCGGGCGCAGTTTCGAGGCACGCATCGAGGCGATCAATCCGCTGGTCGACACGGCTGGGCGGGCTGTTTCCTGCCGGGCGCACCTGTCGAATGCCGACGGCCGCCTGCGGCCGGGCATGTTCGTGCGCGTCCGCCTGATATTCGAGCGGCGCGGCAACGTGCTGATGGTGCCCGAGCAGGCCATCGTTCCAGACATGAAGGCGCCGTTCGTCTATCGCGTGCAGGACGGCAAGGCAGTACGTGCGCCCGTGAAAACCGGGTTGCGACGCAATGCCCAGGTGGAGATCGTCGACGGGCTGAGGTCCGGCGATGAGATCGTTGTCGCCGGACAGATGAAGCTGCGCGACGGTGCCCCGGTCAAGGCCGCGTCGGCCGGGGCCGCGCAATGAAGATTTCCGATCTGTGCATCCGGCGGCCGGTTTTTGCCACGGTGCTTTCGCTCGCCGTCATGTTGATCGGGCTGGTGTCTTATACCCGGTTGCCGGTGCGCGAATACCCGAAGATCGACGAGCCGGTGGTGACCGTCGATACGACCTACCGCGGCGCCTCGGCCGAGATTATCGAATCGCAGATCACCAAGCCCTTGGAGGATTCGCTGGCCGGCATTGAAGGCGTCGATGTCATCACCTCGATTTCCCGGCAGGAGAACAGCCAGATTTCCGTGCGTTTCAAGCTCGAGCGCAATCCGGATTCGGCGGCCTCGGACGTGCGCGACCGCGTTTCCCGCGTGCGCAACCGCTTGCCGACGGACATCGACGAACCGGTGATCGCCAAGGTCGAAGCCGACGCCAGCCCGATCATCTGGATCGCCTTCTCGTCCGACAAGCATTCGGCACTGGAAGTGACCGATATCGCCAACCGCTTGGTCAAGCCACGCTTGCAGACGCTGACGGGCGCCGCGGACGTGCGGGTCTTCGGCGAGCGCAAGTTCGCCATGCGCATCTGGCTCGACCGCGACCGCCTGGCGGCGTTCAGTCTGACCCCACAGGATGTCGAGGACGCATTGCGTCGGCAGAACGTGGAAGTGCCGGCCGGCCGCATCGAAAGTTCCAACAGGGAATTCTCGGTGGTGGCCAAGACCGACCTCGTCAAGCCGGAACAGTTCGCCAACATCATCGTCAAGCAGGCCAGCGATGCGCGCGGCAGCTACCCGGTGCGCATCGGAGACCTTGGGAAGGTGGAGATCGGCGCCGCTTCCGAACGCAGCGCCGTGCGCTTCAAGGGGCGGCCTGCGGTTTCGGTCGGCGTGATCAAGCAGGCCACGGCCAATCCGCTCGAACTCTCGAAAGCGCTGCGCGCCGAGCTGCCGCGCATCGAGAGTGAGCTGCCCAAGGGCATGACGGTCGACATTGCCTATGATTCGTCGGTATTCATCGACCGCTCGATCAAATCGGTGTTTTCGACCATCGGCGAAGCGATCGCGCTGGTACTCCTGATCATCTTCTTCTTTCTGCGCAACCTGCGCGCCACACTGGTGCCGCTGGTGACGATTCCGGTGTCGCTGGTCGGCTCGTTCGCGCTGATGTACCTGTTCGGCTTCTCGATCAATACGCTGACGCTGCTGGCTCTGGTGCTGGCCATTGGCCTGGTGGTGGACGACGCCATCGTCGTGCTGGAAAACATCTTTCGGCACATCGAGGACGGCATGCCGCGCCGCGAGGCGGCGTTCAAGGGGGCGCGCGAGATCGGCTTCGCCGTCGTGGCCATGACCATCACCCTGGCGGCTGTGTATGCCCCGGTGGCTTTCATGACCGGGCGCACCGGCAAGCTGTTCATCGAGTTTGCGCTGACGCTGGCCGGCGCCGTGCTGGTGTCCGGCTTCGTGGCGCTGACCCTGTCGCCGATGATGTGTTCGTTGATGCTGCGCCACGAGGCAAAGCATTCGAAGGCCTTTGTGCTTGTCGAGGATTTCCTGAACTGGCTGACACAGGGTTACCGGAGCGTGCTGACCGCACTGCTCGAGCGCCGGTGGATCGTCATGCTCGGTTTTGTCGCGGTGGCCGTCGCCAGCGGACTGCTGTTCACAGCGCTCAAGTCGGAACTGGCGCCGATCGAAGATCGGGGCGTCATCCTCGGCGTGTTCGTCGGTCCGGAAGGAGCGACGTTGGATTACACGGAAAAATACGCCCGGCAGCTCGAAGGCATCTACGGCAAAACCAATGATGTCGAGCGCTATTTCGTGGTATCCGGCAATCCGACAGTCAATCAGGGCATCTCCTTCGTTGGTCTGACCGACTGGAACCAGCGTCAACGCAGCGCCGGCGACGTGGTCAAGGAACTGTTTCCACAGTTCATGCGTATTCCCGGGGTGCTGGCCTTCCCGGTGCAGCCGCCGTCGCTGGGGCAGAGTCCGCGCGAACGGCCGGTGAACTTCGTCGTGGTGACGTCCGCGTCGTATCCGGAATTGCTCGAGGCGACCAACAAGATCCTCGCGGAAGTCGCCAAAAACCCGGGCATGACCAACGTCGATACAGATCTCAAGCTGAACAAGCCGGAACTGGCGGTGTCGGTGAACCGCGACAAGTCGTCGGATACCGGGGTGCAGATCGAGACTGTCGGGCGCACGCTGGAAACCATGCTCGGCGGGCGGCAGGTCACGCGTTTCAAGCAGGATGGCGAGCAATACGATGTAATTGTGCAGGTGGCAAACACTGAC
>DBMG01000187.1:15311-29738 GCA_002304785.1 Candidatus Accumulibacter sp. UBA704
CCGCGTGAACTCAACCACTTCGGCCAGCGGCGCGCGGTGATCATCACCGCCAATCTGGCTCCAGGGTACACCATGGGCGAGGCGCTGACGTTCATGGAGCAGACCGCGAACAAGGTGCTGACGCCGGGTTATGCGATCGACTATTCGGGTCAGTCGCGCGAGTTCCGTACTTCGAGTTCCTCACTGGCAATCACTTTCGTCCTGGCGCTGGCCTTTATCTACCTGGTGCTGGCGGCCCAGTTCGAGAGCTTCCGCGACCCGTTCATCATCATGCTTACCGTGCCGCTATCGATGACTGGCGCACTCCTGGCGCTGTTTCTGTCCGGCGGAACGCTCAATGTCTATAGCCAGATCGGGCTGGTGACACTGGTAGGGCTGATCACCAAGCACGGCATTCTGATTGTCGAGTTCGCCAATCAGTTGCGCGAACGCGGTACGGCGACCAAGCAGGCTGTCATCGAGGCGGCCGAATTGCGCCTGCGTCCGATCCTGATGACCACCGGCGCCATGGTTCTCGGCGCCATTCCTCTTGCGATGGCACGCGGAGCCGGAGCCGAGAGCCGCCAGCAGATTGGCTGGGTGATCGTCGGCGGCCTGCTGCTCGGCACTTTCTTTACCCTTTTCGTCGTACCTACGGTGTATAGCCTGATGGTCAGACGGAAGGTTTCCTCGCCGGAATGAGCGGTTTTACGCGGGGCTGGCTTTTCTGATTGTCGAGGGGTATATTGAAATCGTGCCGTGATCAGCGGCAAGTCCGGCATGAAGTGGCAGCACCGCCGTGTTAGCTGGAGAGTTGATGGGGAATCATTGCAGGCTAATACCAAAGATGATTGAGTAGTACCCAGACGGCGTTGAGCCGAATACTCCGGCCAGGTGTGCCGGGGACGCAGTCCCGGAAGCCCATGCATCAACAGCATGGGCTTTTTTCATGGGTATCGGGTACGCAGTGCTTCAGCCAGGGCGCTGGCAACGCGTTGCCCGACGCGGTCGCACAAATCGGACGCCAAGCAGTCGTATATTTCCGGCTTGAGCGTGTTCGCCATCCAGGTGATCTGGCGCTTGGCGAGTTGGCGCGTGGCGTAGATGCCACGGTCGCGCAATTCCCGGCGCGGGGCGGCGCCGTCCTGCACCTCCCACACCTGCCGGTAGCCGACACAGCGCATCGAGGGCAGTTCCAGCGAGAGCGCGTACTTGCCGCGCAGGTGCGATACTTCGTCCTCCAGTCCGGCCTCCAGCATGGCGTCGAAGCGATCGGCGATGCGTGCGTGCAGCACGCTACGTTCGGAAGGGAGCAGGCCGAGCGAAATAAAATCGTACGGAGGTTTCTCTTCCCGGCCTTCGCCAATCAGTTCGGACATCGGCCGCCCGGAAAGCCGGAAGATCTCCAGAGCGCGCTGGATGCGCTGGGCGTCGGTGGCGTGCAGTCGCGCAGCCGTGACCGGGTCAATCTTGGCCAGTTCGGCGTGCACCGCTTGCCAGCCGTGTTCAGCCGCGAACGCATCGATCTCGGCACGGATTTTCGGGTCGGCCTGCGGCAATTCGGACAGCCCGGCGAGCAGCGCCTTGTAGTAGAGCATGGTGCCGCCGACAAGCAGCGGAACCTTGCCTCGGGAAACGATTTCGGCCATCGCCTCCAGCGCGTCGTGACGGAAACGGGCGGCCGAATAGACTTCTTCCGGGCTGATCAGGTCGATCAACCGGTGCGGAAAGCGCTCCAGGGTGGCGGCGTCCGGCTTGGCGGTGCCAATGTCCATGTCGCGGAAAACCTGCGCCGAATCGACGCTGATCAACTCGACAGGAAAACGCTGGGCCAGCCACATGGAAACGGCGGTCTTGCCTGATGCCGTCGGACCCATGAGCAGGATCGCTGGAGAGGTGATCTTCATCGGCCGCGCAGGAACAGGGAGTCGAGTTCCTGCATTGTCAGTTGCGTCCAGGTCGGTCGGCCGTGGTTGCACTGGTCGGCGCGTTCGGTTTCCTCCATCTGGCGCAGCAACGCGTTCATCTCTGGTATTGAAAGCTGCCGATGGGCGCGCACCGCCCCGTGGCAGGCCATCGTGGCCAGGAATTCGTTGCGGCGCGCGGCCATCAGCTGGCTGACTCCATGCTCGCGCAGTTCGGCGAGCAGGCTGCGCACCAGCGCCGTCGGGTCGGCCGACAGAAGCAGGGCGGGGACGCTTCTCACGACCAATTGCTTCGGACCCATCGTGGCGATGTCGAAACCCAGATCGCGGAGCGCTTCCTTGAATTCCTCCGAAGCCGCGATGTCCAGCGCATCGGCTGAAAAAACCGCAGGAATGAGCAGCGTCTGGGTGGCCAATTTCTGCAGATCGACCGCGGTCTTGAGTTTCTCGTACAGGATGCGTTCGTGCGCAGCATGCATGTCGACGAGGACTAGTCCACGCTGGTTCTGGGCCAGGATGTAGATGCCGTGCAATTGGGCCAGCGCGTAGCCGAGCGGCGGCGCATCGGCCGTGGCAGGCGCCGCGGTGGCGAGCGCCGGCGATCCTGAGGACCTCTCTTGTGCCGGGGCTTCGATCGCCGACTGGCTGAAGGCGTAATACGCGGCCACGGCCGGTTCGCCGACGCTCAACGATTGCTGGCGCGGTGGCGATTGGTTGAAACCAGACCATTTCGGATTCGTTACGCTCGGAGACGGAGTAAGGTCTGGGCGCGGGAATGTCGCGGCGACCGGCAATGAGGCGTTCAGCGGGCTGGATAATGCCTTCTGCACGGCGTGAAAAACGAATTGGTGCACGGCGCGACTGTCGCGGAATCGCACCTCCGTCTTGGCCGGGTGGACGTTGACGTCGACCGTCGCCGGGTCGATTTCGAGGAACAGGCAGTACGCTGGGTAGCGGCTGCCATGCAGCATGTCCTGATAGGCTTCGCGCAGTGCGTGGGCGAGCAGCTTGTCACGCACGAAGCGGCCGTTGACGTAGCAGTACTGGGCGTCGCTGCGCGGCCGCGAGTGGGCCGGCGTAGCGCAGTGGCCGAAGACGCGCAGCAGGCCCGGTCCGGTATCGACGGCGCGCGATTCCTCGAGGAAATCCTCACCGAGGATAGCGCCGGCGCGGCCGGCGGCGTCGCTCCGGGCGAGGTGCAGGGTGACGCGCCCGTTGTGGGAAAGGGTAAAGGCAACAGCGGGGTTGGCCAGCGCGATGCGTTTCACCGCGTCGACGCAATGGGCGAATTCGGTCGCCTCGGACTTAAGGAATTTGCGCCGCGCCGGGGTGTTGTAGTACAGGTCGCGCATCTCGACGACCGTGCCTGCGAGCAGCGCGGCCGGCTCCGGATAGTCGCCCGGCTCGGCATTCAGTCGCCAGGCGTGGGCCGCGCCGGCCTGCCGGCTGGTCAGCGTCAGGCGGGCGACCGAAGCGACGGAGGCCAGGGCTTCGCCGCGAAAACCAAGCGTGGCGACCCGTTCGAGATCATCCAGCGAAGCGATCTTGGACGTGGCGTGGCGGGTCAGGGCCAGAGCCAGTTCGTCGCGGGCGATGCCGCCGCCGTCGTCGGTGACGCGTATCAGCTTGACGCCGCCTTCTTCGAGTTGAATCTGGATGGCCGTGCTGCCGGCGTCGAGCGCGTTTTCCAGCAGTTCCTTGAGGACCGACGATGGGCGTTCGACGACTTCGCCGGCGGCGATCTGGCTGATCAGCAGGTCGGGGAGAAGCTGGATACTTGTTTGAGGCATCCGCCGATTATACCGGCCGGGGTGGCGTTGGCGGCGTCTGGCCGGCTGCGGAAATGGAATTACGACCCGTCGGCTTTGAAGCCGGTTTCCGTGTAGATTGCGTCGATGATCTCCTGGCCAATACGCGGGGCCATTTCCCGGTGGGTCTTGATCATCGCTTTCTTGAGTTCGAGCCTTTCCGCGGGCGTTGGGGAGTACACCTGAGTCTTGCCTGTTTCGATGATCCTGGCCAACGCGTTGTCGTTTTCTTCCTTGGCAATCCTGTTGGCGTAGTCGGTCGCCTCGTTCATGGCCTGCCAGAGCTGGCTACGGATGCCTCGCGGCAGGTTGTCCCAGAACTTCTTGTTGGCGATCACGGCGTAGCCGAGATAACCGTGCTCGGTGATGGTGATGTGCTTCTGCACTTCATACATCTTCTGCGTGTAGAAGTTCGAGTGCGGGTTTTCCGTGCCGTCGACGAAGCCGGTGCGCAGCGCCTGATAAACATCGGAGAACGGCGTGACCTGCGGTACGGCGCCGAGCGCGCGCATTTGTGATTCCAGAACCTTGGATGACTGGATACGCATTTTCAGGTTGCGGAAGTCGGCTGGCGTATGCAGCGGCCTGTTGGCAGAGAAGGACTTGAATCCGTTGTCCCAGAAGGCCAGCCCCTTTATGCCCTTCGGTTCCAGCTTGTTCAGGAGGATGATTCCGAGGCTGCCTTGCGTGACCTTGTGCAGCATCGTCATGCTGTCGAAGAGATAGGGAAGGTCGAAAACCTCGAATTCCTTGATACCCAGCGGGCCGAGCGGACCGAGCTTGGCCAGCGATGGAGCCAGGATCTGGACCGCGCCGAGTTGCAGCGCCTCCATCTCTTCCTTGTCCTTGTAGAGCGTCGAGTTAGGGTAAACCTCGACCTTGACCGCGCCCTTGGTCAACTCCTCCGCGCGCCTGGCAAAGAAGAGCGCCGCTTTGCCCTTGGGCGTGTCTTCAGCGACGACGTGGCTGAACTTGATGACGATCGGCGGCTGTGCGTCGGCGGCGGGCAACGTGCCGACCACGAGGCATATCAATAAGCCGATTGAAACAAGCAGGGATTTCATTGAAAGACAGCTCCGCCGATTGCACGTTGAACGCCCCGGTTCTCCGGTCGTAAATACTGCTTATGACAAAACTACTATCGGTTGGCAACTGAGGAAAACCGTAGTGGCTAGTCTTTGGTGTTCCAGCTGCTTCCGATTAACACGTAACGTACGGTTGACGATCTGCCTTGAGCCGCGTCGTTACGGGGCGTCTATTCTAATGGTTTGCTTGAACGGTTCGGGGGACGTGGGCCGTCGAGATGCTTACGGTTTTCCACAATTGCTGCCGGCAGTCAGTGCGCCGATAGTGTGCCACGCGCTGGATATCCGCCGGTAAACAAGAGAACTGTCGACGCACGGGGGAATCGTGGCACTTCGGCCGAAAGCAGTTTGATAACGGCATTTTCAAGAAACACTTATTTGCATGGAGGGGTGCTCATGTCACCAGCAGTAACTACTCTGATTGTATTAGCATTTGTGGCATTCTTTTTCATAACCGAAATGGTGCCCCTGGCTATTACCGCTCTGGCAGGGGCCATTACGCTCGGTCTGCTTGGCGTTATCCCGGTCAACACGGTCTTCTCCGGTCTGTCCAACTCGACGGTTGTCCTTTTCGCCGCCATGTTCGTTATCGGGGCATCGATGTTCCACACCGGGTTGGCGCAGAAAATGGGCCAAGCGGTTGTGAAGGTTGCCGGTAGTAGCGAGAACGGTCTTCTGGCCGGTGTCATGATCGCCGCGGCTGCCTTGTCGTCGGTAACCTCGAATACGGGTACGACGGCGTGTCTTATTCCTGTCATTCTGGGGATCTGCCAGGCCGCCAAAATTCCGGCTTCGCGGCAGATGATGCCGCTGGCGTTCGCTGCCGGTCTCGGTGGCATCATTACGCTGGTCGGAACTCCGCCGAACATCATCGCTGCCGGTGCTCTGAAGGCCGCCGGGCTGCGTCCGTTCGGCTTCTTCGAGTTCGCTTGGATCGGTATTCCGCTGACCGTCGCCGGCCTCATCTACATGCTGACCATCGGCAAACGGCTGCTCCCGAAAGAGCAGATTTCCGCGGAAGGTGTGAAGGTTGATGAAGAAGCGGCTGCCGAGGCCAAGGCCGGTGTCAGCGATCCGAAAAAGCAGTGGATCACCGCACTGGTGTTGATTGCCGTTGTCGTGGTCATGGCGCTGGACCTCAAGCAGGTTCCGCTGGAAGTGGCTGCCGGTATCGGCGCACTGGTTCTGGTCGTCTGCGGTTGCCTGTCGGAAAAGCAGGCCTATCGTGGCATTGACTGGGTCACCATCTTCCTGTTTGCCGGCATGATGCCGATCGCTACCGCGATGGACAAGAGCGGTGCGGGCAAGATGATTGCGGATTGGGTCGTCGGCCTGCTGGGCGGAAATCCCAGCCCGATAATGTTGACCGCTGCTCTGTTCCTGCTCTCCGCCGGCCTGACGCAGTTTATGTCCAACACCGCGTGTACCGCGCTGCTGGCCCCGATCGGCATTTCCATCGCACAAGGCGTGGGCGCCAGCCCGCATGCCGTGATGATGGCCATCGCCGTAGCCGCATCGTGCGCATTCGCCACCCCGGTCGGCACGCCGCCGAATACCCTGGTGCTCGGCCCGGGCGGCTACAAGTTCAACGATTACGTGAAGGCCGGTTCGGGCTTGGTTGTGGTCTGCTTCATCGTGTCGATCATCATCATCCCGATGGTCTGGCCGTTCTTCCCGGCCAAGTAAGAAATCCCGGATCAACACGATTTGAAGGATTCATAAGGTAAAACAATCGTTGTTTGCTGAAACGGAGGGGCATGCGGGACGCCCCTCCTTTTTTTCGTCCATTGGCTTTGGCGTCGCTGTTAGCCGTGTTGTCGGGAGCCCCGATCCAACCGGCGCGGTTGTGGGGCACGCTGGGCGATTTGCGTTGCCGTGCGAGTGAGGCATACTTTCGTTCTTGACCAAGAATTGTCGTTGCGCCATTTGCGGTGCGCTAGCGGCTTTGTTATTCCCACCTGGACGACACGGTGTTCTCTTCGATTACGCTGAAAAACAGGCTCTCAGTCAAGCTTCCTCCGCTCAAGTGGTCGAACTGGTATCTGATCGCGCTCAAGATTGCGATGGGGGCGCTGCTGGTACTGCTGATTGCGCTGTTCGCGGTTCTTTATGAGAGCGATGCCGAGGAGCGTCGCGCGACGCTGATTGCCGATGTTCTATGGCTAGAGCAAACCTTCAATTTCCACCTCGAAGGACACGCCGATCTCCTGCAGCAATTGGTTTCCGACTTGACCCACGAAAAGGACAAGAAGGAATTGTTCCGGGTACGCAGCCAGTACCTGCTGAAGAACTTCCCCGACATCCTGCAGGTCATCTGGTTCGACGCCTCGGGGAAAGTTCAGCAGAAAGCACCAGCGATCATGCTGCCGCGCCTGGGCGGCGAAATGACCGACGGTGATGCGCAAAACCAGGCCCTCGAAATGGCCAAGAGGCTCGGCAAGCTCACCTATTCCGACGCTTATTCCACGCCGGCGGGACCGCAGTTCGAGATGTACACGCCGGTGCTCGTTGAAGGGGCCTATCGTGGATCGATCGTTGTCGTATATTCGGTTAGCGGGATTTTGAAGACTCTCGTGCCCTGGTGGTTTGCCGAGAAATACC
This sequence comes from Candidatus Accumulibacter sp. UBA704, assembly GCA_002304785.1. Classification (GTDB taxonomy): domain Bacteria; phylum Pseudomonadota; class Gammaproteobacteria; order Burkholderiales; family Rhodocyclaceae; genus Propionivibrio. The sequence continues at coordinate 22,710 of DBMG01000187.1, forward strand.
AGATCCGCATCATGGACAGCGACGGCAGTGAGTTGGCCAGAAAATCGAAGGTCACGAACGCCAATACGACGCTCAGCTACTCCATACCGTTCGAGCCGCCGGGCTATGGCTTGGTGCTCCGGGTCGATGCCTATCGCGGCAGCAGCAGCTTCGTCGAGATATTGCTGACGACCCTGGTCATCGGTCTCGCCACGTCCGTGCTCTTGAGTCTGTGGGTTATGCGCGGGCATGTCCGTCGTCGTATCGCAGCCGAGCAGGCGCATCGTTCCGAGTACGCCTTCCGCAAGGCCATGGAAGAATCGCTCACCGTCGGCATGCGGGCGAAGAACCTCGAAGGATTTATCACTTACGTTAACCCGGCGTTCTGCCAGATGGTCGGTTTCACCGAGGAGGAACTCATCGGTGTCGGACCATTGATGCCCTACTGGGATCCGAATTTGATGGAACAGAATGTGGCCATCACCGAGGCGGCGGTTCAGGGGAGGGCGCCTCGAGAAGGTGCCGAGGTCCGGCTGATGCGCAAGGATGGGAGCCGTTTCGATGCGCTTGTTTATGAAGCGCCCCTGATCGATGCCGACGGCAATCACAACGGATGGATGGCTTCGGTCGTTGATGTCACGGCGCGCAAACGTGCCGAGGATCTGGCTCGCCAGCAGCAGGAGAAACTGCAGGCGACGTCTCGCCTGGTAACCATGGGGGAAATGGCATCAAGCCTGGCCCATGAACTCAATCAACCGCTGGCTGCCATAACCAGCTATACCGCTGGATGCCTGAACAGGCTGGAGTCCGGCGCTTTCAGCAGCGCTGAACTCAAGGAGGCGCTGGGCAAGCTCGCTGTTCAGGCGCAACGCGCCGGACGAATCATTCGGCGGGTCCACGATTTTGTTCGCAAAAGCGAGCCCAAGCTTGCGCCTTGCAATCTGGTAGAAATTATCGACGACAGCGTCGGACTGATGGAATCCACGTCCAAGCTGGTCAATGTTCGCATTACGCGCGAAATTGAGTTGTACCCCAGGGAACTGATGGGCGATCGGGTCATGCTCGAACAGGTACTGCTCAATCTCTTGCGCAATGCTATCGAAGCCATGAGTGGCAGCGGTATTGGGCAGGAGCGGCGTGTCCTGACCGTCCGACTGGTCCAGCCGGACGACCAGCAAGTGCAGATCCATGTCGTCGATCGCGGCTCCGGCATACCGCGAGAGATTCAGGAGAACCTGTTCACGCCTTTCTTCACGACGAAAGCAAGTGGTATGGGGATGGGCCTTAACATCTGTCGCTCGATTATCGAGTTTCATCGTGGCCGCCTCTGGTTTGAAGAAAATCCGGAAGGTGGTACTGTTTTCATTATTTCGCTTCCGGTAATTAAGCCATGACACAGTATGTGCATATCGTTGATGATGATGAAGCCATTCGCGACTCGTTGAGTTGGCTGTTGCAGTCAAGAAATATTTCCTGTCGCACATATGCTTCCGCCGAGTCGTTTCTCGAAGCATGGGATGCTTCGTTCGCGGGCTGCCTCCTGCTGGATATCCGGATGGGTGAAATGAGCGGCAACGAGCTGTTCGATCGTCTGGTCGAGCGTGGATGCAAATTGCCGGTGATATTCCTGACAGGTCACGGCGACGTCCCGCTGGCCGTATCTACGTTGAAAAACGGCGCTTTCGACTTTGTCGAAAAACCATGCAACGACAATCAACTCGTCGACCGCGTCGTTGAAGCCCTGAAGCTCGACGAGGTGAGGCGTCAGGCAGCTGCGTCGGCCGATTCGGTCAATAAGCGCCTGGGAACGTTGACTCCCCGCGAAAGGCAGGTCATGGATCGAATCCTAGCGGGCAAACTGAACAAGGTGATCGCCGACGATTTGAAGGTATGCATGCGCACCGTGGAGGTTCACCGGGCCAGTCTGTTCGACAAGATGGGCGTGAAAACTGCCGTCGAATTGGCCAAGATCATCGCCGAGACTCCGGGAAAACCGACCGCCTGAATTTCTTGTCCGGAATAAAAAAATCCCGCGCCAATTGGCACGGGATTGAAAGTCCCATCGTTGCGATGGGTCAGGGAGGGTCAAACATTGTCAGCGGGGGACGCTGAAGCAACGATTGCAGTCTACGTTTTAGCCGACCCCGGTGTCTGTTGTGCGTTTTAGGCTGTTCTGTGACGGTTTGTAACCTCAGCGAGGCAGCGATTCAACCTCTTTCGTCCAGCGCTCCAGCAGGCGACGGCGCTCCGCGGACTTGCCATATTTCTCGAAGTCATACTTGATAAGGCGTACGTCATCAAGCAGGGGAATGCGCGGATCGGGTTTGAAAGTCTTGTTGGCCGGCACCTGCAGGCTGTTGGCCATGCCGCCGACAGCCTGGCCTTGCGGACTCATCAGCCAGTCGTAGTACCGTTTGGCCGCTTCCTTGTTGCGCTGTCCCTTGACCATGGCAATTCCGCCCACCTCGTAGGAGGTGCCTTCACACGGGGCAATGGTCTTGATCGGGTATTTGTTGAAGCGCCAAGCCTCGAAGTTGAACATGAAGCTGATACCCACCGTTACTTCGCCTTTGGCGACATTGGGCGCCTGTGCCTGTCCGCTGCGGGTGTAGTTGCTGACGTTCTTGTGCAGCTTCTTCATGTAGTCGAATGCTTGTTCCTCTCCCATCTGCTGAACGAGTCCAGCCAGGATCGTGTAGGCCGTTCCACTCGACGCCGGGTGGGAAATCTCGATCTCGCCCTTGTATTCCGGCTTGATCACGTCCGCCCAGCACTTCGGTTCGGGGAGTTTCTTCTTCTTAAGCAGTTCGGTATTCATCCCGAACCCAATGGCCGAGGTGTAGAAACCGCCGACCATGAATTGCGAGATCCCGTACTGGCGAACGCTCCACTGATGCAGGTCGTTCAGGTAGTCGGGCTTGTAGGGTTCCAGCAGCCCGAGGTCGGCAGCCTGGAGGAAAGGATCCCCCGTGCCTCCCCACCACAGATCCGTCTTCGGATTGTTGGCTTCGGCGCGCAGTTGCGCCAGAGCTTCGCCGGTCGGTTTCTTGGTCTGCATGACCTTGATGCCGGTGGCTTTCTGGAATTCGCTGGCGGCCAGGTCGCACCAGGGTTGATCGGTGCTGCAGATGGCGTTGACCGTGCCTTGCGCCAAGGAGGGTGCTGCATGGATGGCACCCAGGACAACGAGCGCGAAGGATGACTTACGTAGAAAACCTGTTTTTTTCATGGTGACCTCTTCATGGGATTTGGAATCGTGTCTCGTCGCCGGTCGAAATAACTCGGATTTCCCGGCGATAAGCAAGTTTTCAGTATAGATACTCCGACGCAAATCCGCCGGCGTATAAGCAGCACGCGGGCGGGCAACGACATCCGGTAGAATGCGCTCTCCAATCTTGTGCAAGACCGTCCAATGGAATACATCGCGACCTTCATCGATATCATCCTGCATCTCGACAAGCATTTGGCCATGCTCGTCCAGGATTACGGCGTGTGGATCTACGCGATCCTTTTCGCCATCATTTTCAGCGAGACGGGGTTCGTCGTGACACCGTTCCTGCCGGGGGATTCGCTGCTTTTCGTTGCCGGCGGGCTGGCCGCTCTCGGCGGCATGGACATCTATATACTCGTCGGGTCGCTGGTGGTGGCGGCCACACTGGGGAACATGCTCAATTACCAGATCGGCCGCTATATCGGGCCACGCGTTTTCCAGTGGCAGAACTCGCGATTTTTCAACAAGGGCGCTTTGCTCAAGACTCAAGTCTTTTACGAACGACACGGAGGCAAGACGCTGGTGATTTCGCGGTTCCTGCCGCTGTTGCGCACATTTGCCCCGTTCGTGGCCGGCGTCGGGGCGATGGACTACAGTCGCTTCTTTTTCTTCAATCTGGCCGGGGCCGTCGGCTGGGTGGTGTCGCTGACACTGGCGGGCTACTTCTTTGCCAATCTGCCGTGGGTGCAAAAGAACCTGAGCCTGGTGATTGTCGGCATTATTTTCATTTCGCTGATTCCGGTGCTCATCGGCTGGTGGCAGGAGCGTCGGGCGCGCTCCTGACAGCAATTCATCGGGCGCGGCGTTTGCGGTCCATCAGTTGCAGGATCATCGGGGTAAAGATGATCTGCATGGCCAAGCCCATTTTCCCGCCTGGGCAGACAATGATGTTCGGCCGCGACATGAACGAGTCGTGCAGCATGCTCAATAGATAGGGAAAATCAATGCCGCGCGGGTTGTCGAAGCGGATGACCAGAAAGCTTTCGTCCAGCGATGGAATGTCTTTGGCAATTAATGGGTTGGATGTGTCTACGGTTGGCACGCGCTGGAAGTTGACGTGGGTGCGCGAGAATTGTGGACAGATGTAGTTGATATAGTCGGGCATGCGGCGCAGGATGGTGTCCATGACCGCTTCGGAAGAGTAGCCCCGCAACGCCTTGTCGCGGTGAATCTTCTGGATCCATTCCAGATTGATGATCGGAACGACGCCGACGCGCAGGTCGACGTGGCGGGCGATATCCACCGTGCCGGTTTGCAGGGCTCCGTGCAACCCTTCATAGAACAGCAGGTCGGTGTTCTCCGGCAGAGACTCCCATGCCGTGAATGTGCCAGGACGCGCCCCATAGCGACCTGCTTCCTCTTCGTCATGGATGTAATGGCGACGTTTGCCCTGTCCGGTTTCCCCATACTCGCGGAACAGTGCTTCGAGTTCCTCGATCAGATTGGCTTGCGGACCGAAGTGGCTGAAATGGTTGTTGCCTGCGGCCTCCTCTTCAGCCATCTTGGCGGTCATCGCTGCGCGGTCGTAGCGATGGAAACTGTCACCACCGATGAGTTCTGCGTTCAGGTTTTCCCGCCTGAATATGTGCTGGAAAGCGTGGGTGACCGACGAAGTACCTGCCCCCGATGATCCCGTTATGGCAATGATGGGGTGTTTGATCGACATTCAAATGCTCCGTTCAAAATGTGTACGACTTCTTGCGTAGCCGGCTCAATTGGTCCGGAACAAGGATCGGGTGGAGAAAAGGGGAGAGCTGAAAGGCTTGTCGTCGCCATTCGCGTATTCTGCATGGTAGCGCTCGATTCGTTCAATCTCGGCGCGCGAACCGAGAATGATCGGCGTTCGCTGGTGCAATTCTTGCGGAACGATCGTGCTGATGCGTTCATGTCCCGTCGACGCCATGCCGCCAGCCTGCTCGATGATCATGGCCATCGGGTTGGCCTTGTGCAGCAGGTCGGTGCGTCCCGGTGTGCCCGGTTCGCGCGTGTCACGCGGATACAGGAAGATGCCTCCGCGCATGAGTATGCGGTGAACATCGGCAACCATGGCCGCGGCCCAGCGCATGTTGAAATCCTTGCCGCGAATGCCGCTCTGGCCGGCCAGGCATTCCTCGACATAGCGGCGGATGGGCGGTTCCCAGAAACGCTCCTTCGAGGTGTTGATCGCGAAACTGCGAGTTTCCTCCGGGATGCGCAGATGCGGGTGAGTGAGCAGGAACTCCCCGATTTCACGGTCGAGGGTGAAACCGTGCGTTCCCGAGCCTACTGTCAGCACCAGGATCGTTGATGCGCCGTACAGGGTATATCCGGCGGCCACTTGGGCGGTTCCGGGTTGCAGGAAGTCTTTGGTCGTCACTTCCCCGCTGTGTTCGGGGCAACGCAATACCGAGAAAATGCTGCCGACGGAAAGGTTGACGTCGATATTCGATGACCCGTCGAGAGCATCAAAGAGCAGCAGGTAGTTTCCCCTTCGGTCGTTGGACGGCGGGGTATAGATGGTGTCCATCTCCGCCGAAGAAATCGCCGCCAGATGCCCCCCCCATTCGCAATGGTGGAGAAATATCTGGTTGGCCATTTCCTTCAGGGGGCTGGTCGTGCCATCCTGTGGAACGATGGCCGCCCCGTCCTCCTTGCGCAGCGTCAGTTTGCCCAGAGATACAGTTTGCGAGATTGCTTTGCAGGAACGCACCACGTCGCTGATCAACATGGAGAAGTCACCGGCGATCGCGGGGTTGCTGCGCTGTTCTCCGGTCAGATATTTATTGACGTTGGTCAGTCCAAATCGCATGCTGCTACTCCCGGAAAACAGCCGAAAAAACAAATTCAGGTTGAATAGATTGTATTGGTATGATAGAAAAATACTAGCTAAACATTTTCCGAATTTTATTTAATTATTGTTTGTTGATGAAAAACATTACTATCCGACAACTCCAGATCTTTTCCGTGGCTGCGACGCATCTTTCTTTCGCGCGCGCGGCCGAGGAACTGCATCTGACACATGCTGCCATTTCCCTGCAGATCAAACAACTGGAAGAGGTCTCGAATTCGATCCTCTTTGACCGTATCGGCAAGCGGGTTTACCTGACCGACGCCGGGGATGTACTGCTCGACCATGCACGGCAGATACTGCGCCTGCTCAAGGATGCCGACGAATCGCTGATGGCGCTCAAGGGGCTGAAAGGCGGACGCGTGGCGGTTGCCGTGACGAGCACCGCGGAATATTTCGCGCCCGGCCTGCTCGCCGAGTTCAGCAAGGCACATCCCGATGTCCGTGTCCGGTTGCTGGTGAACAACCGCGAGGAAGTGGCCAGGCTGCTGGAGGCGAACGAGGTCGACATGGCCATTATGGGGCGCCCGCCAGTAGATATGGATGCCGAGGCGGTAAACTTCGCTCCGCACCCGTTCGTTATCGTCTGCTGTGCCGATCATCCATTGACCAAGCGTACAGGCCTGACCGTGAGCGATATCATCGACGAGCCGATGATCGTCCGCGAGGCGGGTTCCGGAACGCGATCGGCGATGGAGGAGTTCTTCCGCCTGCGTTCCATCGAGCCCAACATCGTCATGGAAATGGGCAGCAATGAAGCGATCAAGCAGGCCGTGGTGGCGGGGCTGGGGATCAGCTTCCTTTCACAGCATACGCTCGGGCTTGAACTCAGCACCGGGCATCTGGCCGTGCTGCAGGTCGAAGGCGCTTCCGTGATGCGCCGCTGGTTCATCGTGCGACACAAGTGCAAGCGGATGACTCCGGCGCTCGCGGCTTTCTGGGATTTCGTCCT
>DBMG01000059.1:0-1423 GCA_002304785.1 Candidatus Accumulibacter sp. UBA704
GTGTCGTCGGCCGTGTTTTCCAGGTAGCTCGCCACGCTCTTTCCCCCGGCGACCATGTTGCGGTGCGAGAGTACGACGCCCTTGGGTTTGCCCGTACTGCCGGAGGTGTAAAGAATTGCCGTCACGTCCGTATCGATTACGCGGTGGCCCGACCGTTGCGGCATTCGGAGGAGGTCGCTCCACGACACCAGCGAGAGTTGGCCTGCCGTGGTCGCGGGNNTCGGGCGAGGTGACGAGTATCCGCACATTGCAGTCGCGCAGGATGTAGCCCACCTGCTCCGGCTTGAGCAGGGGGTTAAGGGGGACGAAAACCCCGCCGGCTGCCGGCGCTCCGAAGCTGGCGATGACCGTTTCGAAGCGTTTTTCCAGATAGATGGCGACACGCTCGCCACGCTTGAGACCGAGTCCGATAACACCGCTGGCAAAGCCGTCGACGGCGGTCTGCAGGTCCGCGTAGGAAATCGATTCCTTGCCGTAGGTCAGCGCGGTATTCTGCGGGTACCGTTGCGCGGAACGTGAGATCAAATCAGGGAGCAGGAAGGCATCAGTCATTGATTAATCCTCGCGGGTTCGTTCTCGTTGGGTGATTCTAACGAATAGAGATTCGTATCTCTGTGAATTTGTTCCGGGAAAGCGTATTCCTCGTATTCCGGGCGCCGGACAGGAAAAAATACCGGAATCATAGCGTATCCGTGCCAGTATAATCACTGCCCTAAATAATTCGGTCGATCTGCTCAGGATGCAGAGAAGGAGAGAACATGGATATCAAAAGCGAAGTGCTGGCTATCCTTGACGAGGTGCTCAGCCTCAAGGGACGCAGCCGCTCTTTTACCCTGGAAACCGCTTTGCTTGGCGCGATTCCGGAACTCGATTCAATGGCGGTGGTGGCGCTGATCACGTCGATGGAAGAGCGCTTCGGATTCATCGTCGAAGATGACGAGATCGACGGCGCCGCATTTGCCACGGTGGGGACACTGGTGGATTTCGTACAGGGCAAGCTGGCCGCCTGAGCCTCCAGTTCCAGGGCGATGGAGGCTTTCTTTCTCCCGGTTGCCGACGGGCAAAGGTTTTGCCTGCTGCACCGCCCAGCCAGCTCCGTTCCGATACGCGGGGCTGTTGTCCACGTCCATCCTTTTGCCGAAGAGATGAATAAGGCGAGGCGGATGGCCTCCTTGCAGGCCAAGGCCATGGCGGCAGCGGGCTACTACGTCCTGCTGGTCGATCTGCACGGTTGCGGCGACAGTTCCGGTGATTTTGGCGATGCTTCCTGGTCCGGCTGGGTCGAGGATGTTGCCTTGGCGTGCGCCTGGTTACGCGAACAAACCGATGCCGATCTCTGGCTGTGGGGGCTGCGTACCGGTTGTCTTCTCGTCGCCGAAGCGGCGAAGCGACTCGAGTACGCCAATCGGCTGCTGCTCTGGCA
>DBMG01000059.1:1616-4541 GCA_002304785.1 Candidatus Accumulibacter sp. UBA704
TACGGTGCGGGGTACCGTGGTATGCGGCCCATCCTTCTGGCAAACCGCCGAGATCGAAGAGTGTCCGGCATTGATCGATGCCAGCCTGGTTTCCATGGTTGAGACAAACCGGCCATGAATTATTGCGAGCAGCCGCTGGTTTTTCCCGTTGCAGACGAGCAAACGCTGGGTATAGCGGCGCTGCCGGAGCTTCCCCGCGATTGCGCGGTGTTGATCCCTGTCGGGGGGCCGCAGTATCGAGTCGGGAGCCATCGGCAGTTTCTGCTGCTTTCCCGCCGACTGGCCGCCGAAGGTTATCCCGTTTTTCGTTTCGATTACCGCGGGATGGGCGATGGCGATGGCACGATACGTAGCTTCGAAAACGTTTCTGAGGATATCGGTGCCGCCATCGACGCGTTCCAGAAGGTTTGCCCCGGCATCCGGAATGTCGTTCTCTGGGGCCTGTGTGATGCCGCATCTGCAATCCTTTTGTACATGCAGACAATGCGTGATGCTCGAGTCGATGGTCTGGTACTGCTCAACCCATGGATGCGTTCCGAGGTCAGTCTGGCGCAGACTCACATCAAGCATTACTACGGGAAGCGCCTGTTGCAGAGCGAGTTCTGGCTGAAGCTGTTCAGCGGAAAATTGCGCTTGCTGGACTCGGCGCGGGAATTTCTGGGTAATGCCAGGAAGGCACGACGCTCTCCCGAAAAGGCGGATCGAGCACTGTCGTTCCAGAGCCGGATGGCTGAAGGTCTTCGACAGTTTGGTGGAAGAGTCTTGCTGATACTGAGTGGCGACGATTACACGGCGAGGGAATTCATCGAATATTCGAGCGGCGATGCCGCGTGGTCGGGGCTGGTCGATGCCGGTAACGTTCGCAGAATCGATATTCCCGATGCGGACCATACGTTTTCGACGAAGGAGCTGCGGGCGAGGGTCGAGGAGGAGACGCTACGATGGCTCGGGAACCACCGGGCGCCGCCCGAACCGAGGTGACCACTTCGGGTCGCCTGATGTATCTCGTCGTTTCCCTGCTGAGCCTGGGGGGCGGATGCTTGGTAGCGGTGTCGCATCCACTCATGCCTTTGCTCGTCTCCGGCGTGTTCCTGGGACTCTTACCCCTGTTTTTTTGGCGCCCATGGATCGGGTTGCTCACCTTGCCAGCGCTTATGCCGGTACTCAATTTTGCTCCATGGACGGGCTGGCTGATCGTCGACGAGTTCGATTTGCTGGTTCTCGCGGTGGTGTCCGCCGGTTATTTGCGGATGTGGAAGGACGGTTCCGGAGGGAAACACTGGAAAACACTGGCGACTTTGCTGGCGCTCTGCGTGCTGTTGATCGGGAGGGGATTGACCGATTCGTCGATCGACCGTTTGAATTGGTATTCCGACTACATGACGCCGCTGAACAGCTTGCGGGTTGGAAAAAGCCTGCTGTGGCTTGCCCTGCTGTTTCCTCTGGTGGCGCAAGCTGCGGAAGTTCTGCCGCACCGCCAGGCGATGAGAGATTTTTTCAGGGCTGCCTTGCTTGGAAGCGGTTGGGTCGTCCTGGCGGTGGTTTGGGAGAGGACTTTTTACCCCGGATTGGCGGATATTTACACACCTTACCGGACTGTCGCGCTTTTCTGGGAGATGCATCACGGCGGCGCAGCCCTCGACGCTTATCTCGTGCTGGTTGCTCCTTTGCTCGTCTGGGCATGGCACACCACCGGGTCGTGTACCGGACGCATGCTTTTGGGGACATTCATCCTGATTTTTGGATATGCCTGCCTGACCACTTTCTCGCGCGGTGTCGTTTTTGCGGTGGGAGGCGCCTTGGTTCTTCAGTGCGTCCTGCAGGGATGGCAAGCGCGGAAAGAAATCCTGGATTGGCGCAGGATCAGGTTGTCCAGCGCTTTTGTCCTTGCAGCTCTTGCTCTACAGGTTTTCCTGGTTTTCGCAACGGATTCCTTCATGAACTATCGTTTGCAGGAAACGGATCGGGATTTTGGCGGACGATTGGAGCACTGGGAACGTGGGCTCCGCCAGCTTGAGAGCCCCACGGATTGGCTCTTCGGGATCGGTTTGGGAAAACTGCCGTCACGTTGGTCCCGAAGCGGCGATGGACTGGTGCTTCCTGGACGTTACGAGATGGCTGAAGAGGCCGACGGCAAACCCGGACTGAGATTGTCCGGGCCAGACAGTCGGGACACGGACGAGGATTTCGGGCGGCTTTTCGCGTTGTCGCAACGTTTCGCAGCCCATACCTCGGCGTTACACCGGATTTCGATGACGGCCCGTAGCGGGCAGGGGGCACGCGTGCTGGTTCAAGTCTGCGCCTCTCATCTCCTGTATCCGGCGCGATGTATCGAAGAGGTCCTTGCTGTGTCCCCTTCAGGCTGGCAGGCGCTGAAAACGGACCTGCACGGCTGGCTTTTTGAAGAACCTGCATGGCAAAGAGCTGGGCACGGCGTTTTCATGTTGTCGGTTTTGACTCCAGGAACTATTGTTGAAATCAGGGATGTGCACGTCGGAATCGGTGGCGAAAACCTGTTGCGAAATCCGCAATTCAAGGTGCACGAAGGACGGTGGTTTCCACAGTCCTTTGGTTACTTCCTGCCGTGGCATATCGACAACCTTTATCTTGAACTGTTGGTGGAAATCGGCCTCGTCGGACTGATTGCATTCGTGACGGTTGTTGTCAGCGCGACGTGGGGTTTTTTCCGGAGTTATTTGGAGGGAGAAACTTTTTCAACCGAATTGTTGTCCTCCGTCTCAGGTTTGCTCGCCCTCGGACTGGTCGTGAGCGTACTCGATATGCCGCGAGTCGCAATGCTTGCCGGACTGATGATGGTTTGGGGAAGGAAGTTCCTCACTGAAAAATGCGAATGAATTGTTTCTGCGAGCCCTGTCGATGCTTATGGTATTATCCGCGATTATTTTTTTAATCTGGACGGGATGG
>DBMG01000059.1:4546-10633 GCA_002304785.1 Candidatus Accumulibacter sp. UBA704
CGCAAGAAAAGAAATATCGTCGCGTTTGTGAAGTTTGTCACGGTATTGAAATCGGTTTGGATGTTAAATTCCCCCTCAAGAAAAGAAGTCAGTGCTTTGTCAATACGCGGTAGCAGCAAGGGGCGACAATCATGATCAAGGTGTTCAGCCATTGGATTCACTGGAAGACCATTGTTCAGGTTATCCTGGATATCGTCTTTCCGGTTGTTTGTGTCTTGCTCGCGGTCCTTTTTTGGGGAATCGGAGGGCAAAACAACCTGGAAGCGGTGATCATCTATGCGCTCATCTACGCGTTGGTAATGGTGGTGTTCAATTCCTGGCTGGGCCTTTATAGCCGCGCACATACCCGCACCGTAGCGCAAACCAGGGCGCGAGCAGTTTTGTCGCTCTACCTTTCGGTTCCCATCGCCTATAGCGTTTTTGCCCTGCTTTCAATCGCGGACGACAACCAGAAGCTGCTTCTCCTTTCAGGTCTGGCCGCTTTGTTCGGTACCCTGGCGCACCGCGTCTACACAATGCACAGTCGGACTGGTGCGCTGATGATCAATCGCGTCATGATCTTCGGTTCCGGTCCGGAGGCCAGGACTGTCGGCAAGGTGCTGAAGAAATCGGATCCCGATATTCAGATCGTTGGCTTCTATCCTGGCCCTGCGGAAAATGAAGTATGTGTTCCCGAACAGTTGATGTTGCCGCGTTCTCGCTCGTTGTCCGATACCGCATATGCGCTCAATGTTAACGAAATCATCATCGCCGTTCAGGAGCGGCGAGGTGGGGTTCTGCCTTTGCGCGAATTGCTCGACTGCAAACTGTCCGGGGTGAATGTTCTCGATCTGGCCAGCTATTTCGAACGGGCGCTGGGCCAGATTCGCCTGGATTCGCTGAAGGTGGGGTGGTTGATCTTCGGAGAAGGTTTCCGTCAAGGATGGGCACGGACCTTCGTCAAGCGCGTGTTTGACATCACCGCGGCGAGTATCCTCTTGCTTCTGGCTTTGCCGGTCATGCTGCTCACCGCTTTGCTTATCGTGCTGGAAGATGGTTTCCCCATTTTTTATCGTCAGGAACGGGTTGGGTTGAATGGCCGCCTGTTCAATGTCGTCAAATTCCGCAGCATGCGCACGGATGCCGAGAGCGACGGCAAACCGCGCTGGGCGACCGCCAACGATGACCGGACGACTCGCGTTGGCCGCTTTATCCGGAAACTGCGCATCGACGAACTGCCGCAACTCTACAGCGTCTTGACCGGAGACATGAGCCTGGTCGGTCCGCGTCCCGAGCGGCCATTCTTCGTCGACCAACTGACTCGCGACATTCCTTTCTACGCTGTTCGCCACAGCGTCAAGCCGGGAGTGACCGGCTGGGCACAGGTGAGTTATCACTATGGCGCTTCAGTCGATGATTCCATACAGAAGCTGCAATATGATCTTTACTACGTGAAGAACCATACCCTGTTCCTAGACATAGTAGTTCTCTTTGAGACCGTCGGGGTGGTACTGACCGGGAAGGGGGCTCAGTAACATCGGCTGGCGTTCATGAAGCTGCCTTGTTGTCGCGCCGGAGTTCATCGGAATGACGAATCTGTAAAATTTCGTTGGTTCCTTTGATGTGCCGGATTGACCAACCGGACCCTCCCTGGTTGTGTCATAGTCTCTTCCCAAGCAGACCTTATCTGAGGAGGTTTTCCGGTTGGAGGCGGCCATAGAAACAGTAAGCGCCTGGAGCTACGGGTTGGCTGGCTTCGTTTTCGCAGCGTTTGCCATCTTTCACGCGAGCGGCTGGAGGACTGGCCTGCAGAGCCGCGCCTTGTTCCTCGTTGTCGCGCTGAGTGCGGTGTGGGGGATTACCAGTCTGGCGTATGTTCTGACCGAGTATTCCGGCTTTCTGATCGGCAGTCTGCTTGCCGACCTGTTGCGTTACGGCGGGTGGTTCTGGTTCTTGCTGGTCCTCCAGATGCCGGAGCGTTCGGCGCCCCTGGCTTCAACCCGGCGATGGAACTGGCTGGCGTCGATTGGAACCTCCCTGCTCATGGTCGGTATCGCGGCGCAGGTGATGGTGGTCTCGAACATTGCTTTTTTGGTTCCTGCGCAACGTCTGGTACTGCTCGACGCACTCGGAATCACGGTGTTCGCTCTCGTTCTTGTCGAACAATTGCTACGCAACGTCAGCCCGGATCTGCGCTGGAGCATCAAGCCGCTCTGCCTGGGGGTGGGCGGAGCTGTCCTCTTTGACCTGTACCTCTTTTCCGACGCTCTTCTATTCAACCGGATCGATGCCGACGCGTTCAGCATCCGGGGGTTTGTCCATGCCCTTGTGGTGCCGCTGGTCGCTGTTTCAAGTTCGCGCAGCCGGGACTGGAAAAAACGGCTAGTCCTTTCGCAGCGCGCTGCGCTGCAATCAGCAACTTTGGTTGCTGTCGGGGTTTACCTCCTGTTCATGTCTGCCGCCGGTTACTACGTACGCTATTTCGGCGGCGAATGGGGGCGTGCTTTTCAGATTGCTCTTCTCTTTGCGGCATTGCTATTGCTCGGTATCCTCGGCCTTTCCGGATCGATGAGAGCCAAGTTCAGGGTGATCATCGGCAAGCATTTCTTCAGTTATCGCTACGATTATCGGGAAGAGTGGCTACGTTTCACCAATACACTATCCGCCCAGGATGGATTTTCCGAAATGGGCCAGCATGTGATCAAGGGACTCTCCGACATGGTGGAAAGCCCGGCCGGTTCTCTATGGTTGAAAGCTCCTTCGGGTGATTTCTATGCCCAGGCAGCCTGCTGGAATATGCCTGTCTCCTCGGTTACAGAAGATGCTAACAGTAGCCTGTGCAGATTCCTGATTGAAAGTGGTTGGATCATCAATCTCGAGGAGTATCGTTCGGCACCACGCCGTTATGAGAAACTTGAAATTCCTTTGTGGCTGGCAGAATTTCCCAATGCCTGGCTCGTCGTGCCGTTGGCGACGGGAAGCGAAATGATCGGTTTCGTCATCTTGGCCACGGCACGTACCCGGGTCGAAGTGAATTGGGAGGTTAACGACCTCTTGAAAACAGCAGGACGCCAAGCCGGGGCGTTCCTTGGACAAATGCAGGCGGCAGAGGCCTTGCTCGAGGTGCGCAAATTCGACGCATTCAACCGCATGTCAGCTTTTGTTGTCCATGATTTGAAAAATATCGTCGCGCAGCTGTCGTTGATGCTGAAGAATGCGGAACGCCATCGGGATAACCCGGAATTCCAGCAAGATATGCTCATGACCGTCGAGCATTCTGTAGAGCGCATGCGTCAACTGATGATGCAATTGCGCGAAGGGGCGACTCCGGTAAACAGTCCGCGCGGAATCGATCTTGGTGCTGTCATTCGGAGAATCCAGTCAGCCAAGACACGCCAGGGCAGGGAAGTGGAGATCGAGTTGACCGAGAAGGTGATCGCCAAAGGCCATGAGGACCGGGTTGAAAGAGTAATTGGCCACGTGGTGCAGAACGCCCTGGACGCGACGGAGTCCGACGGAAGGGTGTGGGTGAAACTGGAACGACAAAGGGAACATGCCTTGGTTGTCGTCGGAGATACCGGCCATGGGATGAGTCCGGAGTTCCTCAGGGAACGTTTGTTCAAGCCGTTCCAGACGACAAAACCGGCGGGCATGGGTATTGGCGCTTATGAGAGTTTCCAGTATGTGCACGAACTCGGTGGAAAGGTATCGGTCGACAGTGAAGTCAATGTCGGTACCCGGGTCAGTTTGTTGTTACCATTGTTCGAAGTGGCCGCTGAAGAGCCTTCGAAAATTGGAGTATCCGTATGAGTTCCGAGAAATTGCGTCCTCTGCTGATTGTCGAGGATGACCCGGCCCTGCAAAAACAGATTCGCTGGGCTTTCGATCAGTATGAAACGCTGACGGCCGGAGATCGGGAGACTGCTTTGGCTCAGGTGCGCCGGCATTTGCCGCCAGTCGTCACCATGGATCTGGGACTTCCTCCAGATCCCGACTCCGTGTCGGAGGGATTCAAACTTCTCGAGGAAATCCTGACGACAGCACCTGAAACGAAGGTCATCGTGCTCACGGGGCAGAATGACCGGAGTAATGCGCTGCGCGCCGTGGCGTTGGGCGCCTACGATTTCTTCGCCAAGCCCTTCGAGATCGAAATGCTGGGGCTTACGATCGACCGGGCCTATCGGCTCTACGATTTGCAGCAGGAGAACGTCCGTCTGCAACTCATGCATCAGCCGGATGTTCTTGCCGGATTGATCACGCGTGACCCCGAGGTGTTGCGGGTGTGCCGCACGGTGGAAAAAGTCGCAGTGAGCGACGCGACCGTGCTAGTACTTGGGGAAAGCGGAACCGGCAAGGAATTGATTGCCCGAGGTGTCCATGCAGCGTCTTCACGCCGCAAGCAGCGTTTCATTGCCATCAACTGTGCCGCAATTCCGGAGAACCTGCTCGAGAGTGAACTTTTCGGATACGAGAAAGGCGCCTTTACCGGTGCGGCGAAAACAACTCCCGGCAAGATCGAGGTGGCAAACGGCGGGACGCTGATGCTTGACGAAATCGGCGATCTTCCCATGTCGCTGCAGGCCAAGTTGTTGCGCTTCCTGCAGGAGCGAGTCATCGAACGAATTGGCGGACGACAGGAGATACCGGTCGACGTACGCATTGTCTGTGCCACGCATCAGGATCTCAAGGCGCTGATCAGGGAAGGTCGTTTTCGCGAAGATCTTTTCTACCGCCTGGCGGAGATTGTCGTCACTCTACCGCCGCTGCGCGAACGCCGGGGCGACGCGGCCCTTTTGGCGCATGCCTTTGTGCGTCGTTTTGCCGACGAATACAAGCGGGGCGGCATGACCTTGCGCGAGGATGTGATCCGGGCCATCGAAAACCATTCCTGGCCAGGAAATGTGCGCGAACTGGAAAACTGTATCAAACGCGCGGTGATTATGGCGGACGGAAACCAGATTTCCCTCGAGGAGGTCGGGCTGGGCGAGGTCGAAGGCTGTGAGGACACCGTGCTCGATCTGCGTCAGGCG
Source organism: Candidatus Accumulibacter sp. UBA704 (assembly GCA_002304785.1). GTDB lineage: Bacteria > Pseudomonadota > Gammaproteobacteria > Burkholderiales > Rhodocyclaceae > Propionivibrio. The sequence goes on from DBMG01000059.1 coordinate 9,556, forward strand.
CGGGAAGATGCGGAAAAGCGCGTCATTATCACCGCTCTCGGTCGCGTCGACGGGAATGTGTTGCGCGCTGCCGAAATGCTCGGAGTCAGCCGGCCGACGCTGTACGACTTGATGCATCGTTACGGACTAAAATGAATCAGCAGCTCTTCCGAATAACCCGCTAATTGAATGGGAAGAACATGAAAAACCGGAAATCGACAGTCACTGGTACCGTATCAGCACTTCTGGTCTCCTTGATGCTCGCTGCGTGCGGAGGCGACAATCCGGAAACCATGCTTGCTTCCGCCAAGGACTATCTGGCAAAGAACGACAGCAAGGCGGCCGTTATCCAGTTGAAAAATGCATTGCAGAGCAAACCCGATCTGCCGGAAGCACGGTTTCTGTTGGGCAAGGCTTTGCTGGAAGAGGGCAACGCTACTGCTGCCGAAGTGGAATTGCGCAAGGCGGCCGATCTCAAGTACCCGGCTGACCAGTTGATTCCGTTACAAGCGCGAACGTTGCTCATGCTTGGCCAAGCGAAGAAGGTTGTGGATGATCTGGCCAAGACGAAACTGTCGTCCCCGGAAGGCAATGCGGATCTGCAGACCACGGTTGGCCGGGCGTATCTGGCCCTGGGCAAACCAGATGCCGCGCTGGCTGCATTCAACGCGGCTGTGGCTGCAATTCCGGACTACGGACCAGCTGTGTTTGGCCAAGCCAGGATCAAGGCTGCCAACCGGGATCTGCCTGGGGCACTAACTCTGCTTGACTCGGTGCTGGAAAAGAATCCGAAGTATTACGAGGCCATGCAGTTCAAAGGTGATCTTCTGGCCATCCAAGGAAACGCAAAGGCTTCCACGGAGGCTTACCTTAAACTCCTCGAGTCCCGGCCGGACTATCTGCCAGCCCACGCGTCGCTGGTTTCACGTTACCTGGAATCGGGGGACATTGAAGCGGCGAGCAAACAGTTCGAGTCCATGAAGAAACTCGCTCCGGGACACCCGCAAACCACTTATATCCAGGCGGAACTTCTCTATCGACAGAAGAAGTTCAGTGAAGCGCGCGAACCAATCCAGCAGCATTTGCGTGCCATGCCGGA
>DBMG01000059.1:10638-24128 GCA_002304785.1 Candidatus Accumulibacter sp. UBA704
TTCCTGCTGGCAGCGCTCCCAAAGACGCCTGAAATCGGTCTGGCCCGTCGCGTGTTGATCGCTTCCTATCTGCGCAGTGGGCAACCCGACAAGGCTCTGGCGGTTCTGCAGCCGATCCTGGACAAGATCGACAATAACTCCAATCTGCTGGCGTTGGCCGGTGAAGTCTATATGCAGAACGGCGATGCCGATAAGGCCGGAAGCTACTTCACGAAGGCGGCGGCACTGGATCCCGAGAACAAGGGCAAGCAGACTTCAGTGGCCCTTTCGCATCTGGCCAAGGGGGAAACCGAAACGGCTTACCAGGAACTCGAGAAGATTGCATCGACTGATACTGGAGCCAGGGCCGATATGGCCTTGATAGCCTCCCAGTTGCGGAATCGAAAATTCGATCAGGCCCTCAAGTCAATATCCGGATTGGAGAAGAAACAGCCCGAAAATCCCCTCGTGGACAATCTGCGAGGCACAGCATTGCTTGGAAAGGGCGATGTGCCTGCCGCGCGGCAGAGTTTCGAGAAGGCGCTTGTCAAGAATCCAGGCTATTTCCCGGCAGCGGCCAGTCTGGCCCGGTTGGATATGGCGGAGAAGAAGCCCGAAGATGCCAGAAAGCGCTTCGAAAACGTGGTGGCCAAGGATGCGAAGAATACCCAGGCGTGGCTGGCCCTGGCTGAGTTGCAGGCAAGGTCGGGGGCGAAGGCAGAGGACGTGGCCGCGCTGATTTCAAAAGCCATTGCGGCAAACCCGGTTGATGTTCCGGCACGTCTGGCGCTTATCAACCTGTATCTCGGAGCCAAGGAGGCCAAGAAGGCTGTGTCGGCGGCGCAGGACGCACTGGGCGTCTTGCCTGACAACCCCGCGATTCTCGACGCCGAAGGCCGGGCCCAGCAAGCAGCGGAAAATTATAACCAGGCGCTTTCAACGTATGGAAAGCTGGCGAACTTGATGCCAAAGTCGCAGCAACCCCACTTGCGCATGGCGGAAATTCACATGGCCGCAAAAAATAAGGAAGCAGCCATGCAAAGCCTGCTCAAGGCGCTTTCGGTCCAGCCGGATTCCATCGAGGCGCAGCGAGGAATCATGATGCTTGATCTGGATGCAGGTCGAACGGCCGAGGCCTTGGCGACGGCGCGCAAGATCCAGAAACAGCATCCGAAGAATGTGGCCGGTTATCTCCTTGAGGGCGATGCATATGCTCTTGGAAAATCGTGGAAGGAAGCTGCCAATGCTTACCGCAACGGAATCAAGCAAACCGGGGCGAATGAATTGGCTATCAAGGTCTATGCCGTATTGTCCGCACAGAACATCGCCGGCGAACCTGAAAAGTTTGCCGATAGCTGGCTGAAAGAGCATCCTCAGGACAACCGTTTCAGGCTGTACCTAGCGGAATTGGCGACATCCCGCAAGGATTTTGCGTTGGCTGGAAAGCATTACAAAACCATGCTGGAGAGTCAGCCGAATAATCCTATCATCATGAATAACCTGGCATGGGTGATGGCACAAAGCAAGGATCCGAAAGCGATCGATCTTGCCGAAAAAGCGTACAAGCTTGCGCCGGATCAGCCGAGCATCATGGATACGCTGGGTACGCTGCTGGTTGCCAAAGGCGACGTCGATCGTGGACTGGAATTGATGAAGAAGGCCAATGCGCTTGCACCGAAAGACTCCGCCATCAAGCTGAATCTGGCTAAGGCGTATATCAAGGCCGGGAAAAACGCGGACGCCAAAAAGGAACTCGGTGAACTTGCTGCGCTCGGTGAGAAGTATCCGGAGAGCAAGGAAGTCCAGGAGTTGCTGCAAGGCTTGAAATGAACAACAGACAGAATGGAGCGGGCATGACGACGGTTGCAGTGGTTGGTCTCGGCTACGTGGGTTTGCCTCTGGCCGTGGAGTTCGGCAAAAAATGGCGGACGATCGGTTTTGATCTTTCGACTGCCAAGGTGGCGAGTTACAGGAATTTTGTCGATCCGACCGGGGAAGTGAGCAGTGACGACCTCAAGGCCGCCAAATATCTGGAAGTTGGATCCGATCCGGCGGCTCTGGCACAGGCCGATTTTATCGTCGTTGCCGTGCCGACGCCTGTCGATGAGGCGCACCAACCGGATTTCACACCGTTGGTCGGCTCATCCCAATCCGTTGGCCGAAATCTCAAACGCGGCGCAACCGTGGTGTTCGAGTCGACGGTTTATCCTGGAGCAACGGAAGAAGTCTGCATTCCGATTATCGAGAAGGAATCCGGACTGAAATGGAAACAGGATTTTTTCGTCGGATATTCTCCCGAACGAATCAATCCGGGCGACAAGGAACGCACCTTGACCAAGATCGTCAAGGTCGTATCCGGCGACTCACCGGAAACCCTTGAGCGTGTCAAGCATATGTACGGGAGCATCATCACGGCCGGAGTTTATCCCGCTTCCTGTATCAAAGTGGCGGAAGCCGCCAAGGTTATCGAGAACACTCAGCGCGATCTGAACATCGCACTCATGAACGAACTTGCGATCATTTTTGACCGGATTGGCATCGATACCCTGGAAGTCCTGAAGGCTGCGGGCACCAAATGGAATTTCCTTCCGTTCCGGCCTGGGTTGGTCGGCGGCCACTGTATCGGTGTTGACCCCTACTATCTGACGCACAAGGCGGAAATGCTCGGCTACCACCCGGAAGTGATCCTGGCTGGACGGCGCATCAATGACGGCATGGGGAAGTTCATTGCCGAGCAGACGGTCAAGAATCTCGTGCGCAACGGTTGGCAGGTCAAGGATGCACCAATCATTGTGCTGGGGTTGACGTTCAAGGAGGATTGCCCGGATTTGCGAAACTCGCGGGTGATCGACGTGATTCAGGAACTGCAGTCTTACGGAGCACGCGTGATCGTGCATGAACCGGTCGCCAACGCGGAAGAGGCGAGGCACGAATATGGGGTTGAATTAACGGCCTGGGACGATCTGCCGCAAGCTGCGGCCATCGTGGCCGCTGTGGCACACAAGGAATTCAGGAATCGTCCGCTTTCTGATTTCACGGCGAAACTGCAATCGGGTGGTGTTCTCACGGATGTGAAAAGCATGTTCGACGAAGAGCAACTCAAGGCGAAAGGAGTCACGGTGTGGCGGCTCTGACGGCCTATGATCAACTCGCACAGCGTTTGCGACAACAACCGGTTCGCTGGCTGGTGACGGGGTGTGCCGGCTTCATCGGCTCGCATCTCGCGGAAACCTTGCTCAAACTCGATCAGGAAGTTGTCGGGCTGGATAATTTCGCAACGGGGTATCAGCGCAACCTAGACGAGATTCGCCAATCGGTTTTGCCTGAACAATGGCTAAAGTTCCGCTTTGTTAATGGAGACATCCGTGTTCCAGACGAGTGTCATCGCGTTTGCCAGAACGTCGATTATGTCTTGCATCAGGCCGCGTTGGGTTCGGTGCCCCGTTCGCTGGCTGATCCGCAGACGACCAATGCGGCGAATATCGACGGGTTCCTCAATATGTTGGTGGCCGCTCGCGATGCCAAGGTGAAGCGATTTGTTTATGCCGCATCCAGCTCGACCTATGGCGATCATCCGGCGTTGCCGAAAGTCGAGGAAAACATTGGCCGGCCATTGTCCCCGTATGCCGTAACCAAGCTGGTTAACGAGCTTTATGCGGAAGTGTTCGGGCGGTGTTACGGCCTTGAGTCGATAGGGCTGCGTTATTTCAACGTTTTCGGTCCGCGCCAGGATCCCGAGGGAGCGTATGCCGCAGTGATCCCGTGCTGGACCCGGGCCATGCTTCTCGGCGAGGATATCCATATCAATGGCGATGGTGAAACCAGTCGCGATTTCTGCTTCGTCGCCAATGCCGTCCAGGCCAATCTGCTGGCTGCCGCAACCACGATTCCGGAAGCGGTCAATCAGGTCTATAACGTCGCACTGGACGATCGGACCTCCCTGAACCGGTTGTTCAAGCTATTACAGGAGACGCTGGCCGAAAACCGTCCGGCGGTGGCCTCGCAGGCGCCTTCGTATCGCAATTTTCGGGCTGGAGACGTCAGGCACTCACAAGCGGACATAGCAAAGGCAAGACGTTTGCTTGGCTACGCGCCAACTCACAGACTGGATGAAGGAATTCGTATTGCCATGCCATGGTATATCGAACGTTTTTCGTCGAGTGATTGTCGTGGAGCGTGATTGTGAGGACTCTTCGGGGCAGCCATCGCAAAACGGCGTCGGCACTCCTGACGNNGCAGCGCCGCCAAGTCCGGACGAACTCGCGCTTCTGCGCTCTGAAGCGCGAGCTTTCGAGCACGGAGAAGGTGTCCAGAAAGATCCCTTGCGGGCGGTGAGCCTTTATTGCGACGGTGCGAGGTATGGTGATGCCGAATCGCAGTTCAGCCTGGGATGGATGTACGCCAACGGGCGAGGCGTGCAGCGCAGCGACGAACTGGCGTCGGCGTTTTTCCAGCTTGCCGCGAAACAGGGCCACGAGCAGTCGAAGAAGATGTTGCGATTTGTGGGCGAGACTGCTGCCCCTTTGCCCGCTTGCATGGAAACAGCAAAGCGTCTGGTCGATGAAGATTATTCGTTTTCCGCGGTGACTCCGGTGCAACAGAAGGTCTTTGGCCTCGTGCGCAAACTTGCACCCGAGTACGGAGTGAGTCCGCGACTGGTCATGGCTGTCATTCGCGCCGAGTCGAATTTTGAGCTGGGAGCGGTATCGCCAAAAAACGCGCAAGGATTGATGCAGCTCATACCGGAAACCTCGGTACGTTTCAACGTCAGAAAACCGTTCGATCCTGAACAGAATATTCGAGGCGGGATGGCTTACCTGCGCTGGCTCCTGGCCTATTTCGAGGGAAACGTGGCGTTGGTGGCAGCTGCCTATAACGCCGGCGAGGGCGCGGTGAACCGGTATCGTGGCATTCCCCCTTACTCCGAGACCAGAGACTACGTCAGGAGAATCATGCGATTGTTCGAGAAAGCGGAGCATCCGTTTGACCCCGCGGTGACCGAGCCTTCACCGGAACTTCCACACATTCGTCTTGCCAACAAGAAGCATGGGTAACGTTGGGGAACTCGTCATGTCTTGCTCAGCATCGAAGCGAATTGTTGTACTCGCCGCCACGGCAATCGTTCTTGCTCTGCCGGGGGCCGTTTTTGCGGCATTGCCTGAGCTGATCAATCGAGTGAAACCTTCGATAGTCGCTATCGGTACGTTCGACAGAACACGAAGTCCGGCTTTTACCCTGAGAGGAACCGGTTTCGCCGTAGCGGACGGAAATCTGATTGCCACCAATGCCCACGTTATTCCCGAGTCGTTGAATGCCTCGGGCAACGAGACGTTGGTGATCCGCCGGCCATCCGGTGCAGGAGAAGGGCAGCAATGGGTCGCCAAGGTTGTGGGTAACGACAAGATGCACGACTTGGCCTTGCTGCGGATCGACGGCACGCCGTTGCCGGCAATACCCCTTCAATCTGGGCCAGTCATGGAAGGCCAGGACGTCATATTCATGGGCTTTCCCATCGGGACCGTTCTTGGGCTCTCCGTCGTGACGCATCGCGCGATCATTTCGGCTATCACTCCCGTTGCGATACCGGGCGCCTCCGCACAACAACTTAACGAAAAGGTAATCAAGCGCATAAAAAGCGGGACCTTCGACGTGTATCAACTTGATGGAACCGCTTATCCTGGGAATAGCGGCGGGCCGTTGTTGAACGGGGAAACCGGGGAGGTGATTGGCGTCATCAACATGGTCTTCGTCAAGGGCACCAAGGAGGCGGCACTTTCGCACCCGTCGGGGATCAGNNTACTGTCGCCAAATTTTACAGTTGAGCAATAGGGTCTTGAGCGTGACGTTGTTTGTTTTGAACTATGTGTTTTAAATCAAAGTATAATTTCTTGTTATTGATATTGGGCGCGTTTATTGCTTTATACGATTAAGATTGTCGTTCACTCGATAGTGTGTGATAAGTCACGTATTGGAGCGTGAAACTTCGCTATATTGAAACTACGTTGTTTGATTCAGTAGCGAATAGGATGGATTATGAGTGATAAGCCAAACAGCCAACGACACGAAAACCTCTCCGTGGAAAACGAGGCCGAGCCATTGAACGCCCCAGTTGCTCCGGCACGGAGGCGTTTGTTGAAGAACGGGGCGAGTCTGGCTCCGATCGTTCTGACGCTGGCCAGTCGTCCGGTTCTGGCGTGGCACTGCAAATCCCCATCCGCGTGGGGATCNNATCAGTAATTGGAAGAACAACACGTCACGCGCTGGCCTGCAGCTTCCATGGACTAGACTGGGAGTTACCGGCGACAACTGGAGAAATTTCAAGGTGTCTCAATTGCCGTCCAAGGGAGTAAGGATCCCCCCCGGTGTGGACACGTCGAGAAAAGTCGTCGACTTTCTGGGAACAGGTACCGAATTCCAGAAGTCCATCGTTGTGGCGCAACTCAACTGCATTCTTTTGTCATCCGTGCGGAACTGCGTCACGCTGGTCGAATTAAACAAGATGGCTTCAGGATCCTATAGTCCGCCACACGTGGACACGGTTTGGAATCAGACGGATATCGTACAGTATCTGCAAAGCAACTGGATCGCGGTTCCGTGATTTGCTTCGGTCCTTCCTGTGGCTGAAAGGGAACGCGAGCGCAAGTCGATTCAATGGACGGTCCCATTATCCGACAGTATTCTGTTGCGGACTTGGGACGACGGTCTAATGGTCGTATATAACAACATCAGTGGCGATACCCATCTCCTCAATCCTGTCGCAGGTGAAGTTCTTTGCCAGTTGAAGTCTGCTTCTCATTCATCGGAATCACTGCTTCTTGAACTGGAGGAAGCCTTATCCACTCAGGAGACAGCAAGCGCTCTGGATATGATCGAAACAATCCTGTCTGAATTAGAAAAGATCAATTTGGTTTCCAGCGCTCAGAATTGAAAATATCGGAATATTCGGAAAAGCAACTCGTTGAATTGCTCAGACGTGGGCATTTGTTGCTGAGACTGAAACCCTTCGTGGCTCGAGTGCAGTCGGACATCGCCAGCATCGCGCGTGACATTGCCTTGATGTATGGCGAATTTGAGACGGTGCCTATTGATTCCTTTGCAGATTTCCATGTTTCCGTCGTTCTGGAAACCGGGATATTTGGCTGGATGAAACCGCGCGCTCGATTCTATTTTGATGGGCGCCCCTCCTTTGTTCCCTTGCCGGTCAACCAGGCGTTTGCCATGCTGGAGTGGGGGCTTAACTGGTGCATTGCGGCTCACAGTCATCAATACCTTGTCATTCATGCGGCAGTCGTTGAAAGAGAGGGCAGGGCGGCTATCTTGCCGGGCGCCCCAGGTGCCGGGAAAAGCACGCTTTGTGCCGCGTTGATCACTCGCGGATGGCGTCTCCTTTCGGATGAACTGGCGCTCCTAGACATGGCGACAAACGTTCTGTATGGGACGTGTCGCCCCGTCAACCTGAAAAACGCATCCATTGACATCATCAAGCAATTCGCGCCGGAAGTGGTGATGACCGAGCCTGTAGCAGATACAACCAAAGGCACGATATCGCTGATGCGTCCGCCAAAAGGAAGCGTCAGCTTGGTAGAAAGTCCGGCGCATCCTGCATGGATCGTGCTGCCGAGGTATTCACCGTCCGCTCCGCCGAAGTTTGAAAGCCATAGCCGTGCAGAGAGCTTCATGCTGATCGCCGAACAATCGTTCAACTACGACATTCATGGCGGCAAAGGATTCAATGCAGTTGGCGACCTCGTCGACCAAAGCCTGTGTTATGAGTTTACGTACAGCAAACTTGAGGATGCTGTACGTGCGTTTGATGATTTGTGTCGTGGGCGCGTCGAATGAACAAACGTATGCTCATCGTGTCGGCTTTGACGGATACCGGAGTGCTGTCCGATCTATCCTGCGCGGAATGGGATTTGCTGATCCGGCAGGGGCGACGAGCCAATTTGCTGGCACGCCTTGCGTATCAGTTGACAGCAAATGATCTGATGGATGCTGTGCCGGCGCAACCGCGTCTGCACTTGATCTCGGCTTTGCGGATGGTCGAACGACAAGACAAGGCGATGCGCTGGGAGGTCCAGTGCATTCTCAAAGCGCTCGGAAACACGGGAGTGGACGTGATCTTGCTGAAGGGGGCGGCCTACGTCATGGCTGGACTGCCGACCGCCAATGGTCGTACCTTTTCCGATATCGACATACTGGTACCCAAGCGCCACATCGCCGAAGTCGAAAGTCAGTTGATGCTGAATGGCTGGCAGGGAACGCATCATGACGATTACGATCAGCGCTACTATCGCCAATGGATGCACGAAATACCTCCGATGCGTCACATCAAGCGGGGAACGACGATTGACGTTCACCATACGATTCTGCCTGAATCTGCAAGACTCAAGATCAATACCCCGGCGTTGTTTCAGAACGCAGTCGAATTGCCTGGTCACAAGCGGCTTTTTGTGCTGCACCCGGAAGATATGCTTTTGCATAGCGCTACCCACCTTTTTCATGAAGGCGGTCTGGACAACGGACTACGCGATCTATTCGACCTGGACAGCTTGTTCAGGTTTTTCTCTGAAACACCTGGTTTTTGGGAAAGGCTTGTGCCACGCGCCGCAGAGTTGGGGGTGACCCGTCCCTTCTACTATGCGGTCAGGTTTTGCACCATGATGTTGAACACGCCAATTCCCGGCGATGTGGTTGCGGCAAGCCGAATAGGCAAGCCTTCTGCGGCTCTCTCCCTGTTCATGGATTTTTGCTATAGGCGTGCGCTGCGGCCAGTTCATGAGAGTTGTGCTACTGCCGGAACAGGTCTTGCGCGGGTATGTTTGTATGTTCGCTCGCATTGGATGCGCATGCCGTTTCCTCTCCTTGTATGCCATCTCGTCCGTAAAGCTATTCGTAACAGCACGCCGCCGTCATGGGATGCTCCATTTGCCCGCGACCCAAACTAACGCCGTGCATTGACCTGTGGAATTGTTGTTAAGGTACTATGATTAGAAAACGGAACTCCGACAAAGGGAGGGCGCGTGATGCTGAAAAAGCTGCGATTGTTTGCACGACGATTAGTGCATCAAATGATGAGGAAGGCGATCTCCTGGTTGCCGCGGAGTCAGCGTTTCAGGGTTTTTCGTTCCTTTGCCGACTGCAATCCGTCACCCAGCCGTCGCTTGGTTCTGAAGATCGCGGAGACGCGGGACGAGTTGGAGGAGTGTTTCTCGCTCTTGCACGACGCCTACGTGGAGAGCGGTTTCATGAAACCCGATCCGTCCGGAATGCGGGTTACGATTTATCACGCCTTGCCGACGACCACTACACTTTGTGCCAAGTATGACGGGCAAGTGGTCGGCACTATTTCGCTGATCCGCGAAAGCGCTCTCGGAGTCCCACTTCAGAAAATATTCGATTTGAGCGCGGTTCGCGAAAAAGAAGGCCAAGTGGCCGAGGTGTCTGCCTTGGCTGTCCATCGCGATTTTCGCAAGACAGGCGGGAGTATCCTTTTCCCCCTGATGAAATTCATGTACGAATACTGTACGACCTTTTTTGACACCCGCCATTTGGTCATCGCAGTCAATCCAAGTCACATCGAAATGTATGAATCGTTGCTGTTTTTTCAGCGGCTTACGGAGAATGTGGTAGAGAATTACGATTTCGTAAATGGAGCTCCTGCAGTCGGGGCTACGCTCGATCTTAAAGAGGCGCCCGAGATTTTCCGGAAGCACTATTCTTCGAAACCCATGCGGCGAAATCTTTATGCCTATTTCACACAGGTAAAGTTGCCAAATATTGAATTCCCGCATCGACGTTTCTATACGACGAACGATCCAGTATTGACTCCCGATTTGATCGACTATTTTTTCAATGTTCGTACCGACACGTTCCGCAACCTGAGTGCGCGAAAGAAAGTGCTACTGCATACGATTTACGACCTGCCGGAGTACAGATCCGTGCTCCCGGAACTCTCAACAGGCGCTGATGGCATTCCGATAAGGCGCCACGAACGGTTCTCGGTAAAATGTCCGGCGAAAATCGTTTTCCAAGGTGTTCAAGGAGACCAAGAAATCCCCATTGAGGTTATCGAGGTATCCCGTTATGGTTTTCAGGCCCGTTCCCACAGGCCGCTGCCTTTGAATATTTGGTTCGACACAATCGTACAACTTGGACGAAGCGATACATCCCATATTCGCGCCTTGGCCTTGCGTGGTCATAATGAGGGTGCGGACGGCTTTTACGGATTCAGCCTCGGGGAACCGGACCTCCTTTGGCGAAAATTCGTTTCTGCGCTCTATCACAGCAAAACGTATGCGGATCTTGAAACACCAACTCGTTTCCTGCACTGAAACACGCGTGGAAGCAAAAATGGTCAACGGCGTTTGTTTTAAACAACAGGGAAGGGGAGAAAATGGACATTAGGGTGTATCTCAGCAACGGTGGCGTTCTGGCTTATTGCCAGACCGATTCCGATATCGAGCAAGGCATCGTCGCCGAGATCAACGCTGGCCGCTTGTTTCAAGGGAAATCCGTGATTCTGGGTAGCAGAGAATCGTGCACCATGGTGCAGACTGATTCGATATCCCGCATCGATCTGATTACACGCATCCCTCTTGCGGTTACGCAGTCTATCGATGGAAATATCACGCTTATTGAAGATAGTGTCGGGTCTTTGCAACACGCGGCGAAGGCAGGAATTTGCGGCCGCAATGGGGTGGCTCCTGGAGAAGAATTTCAAGGGTATCTGCAATTCGACCTGGCCGGGGATCATCGACTTCAGTTTTCCGTCGATATGGTTTTGCGCGATCAGTTGCAGTTTTTCAGCAATCTGCGGAGGGCGTTTGATATCCCGACGATGTGGTTCCGGCATCCCAATGGTGGCATGATTGCGCTCAATGTGCGGAACATTCTCTCAATTTCGTCGGCACCCGGTTTTTCCCAGTACCCGAAAGGTACGTTGCTGGTCAACTCCATCTGACGACTTTCGGATACCTGGAGATCATATGTTGTTTCGTCCTTTCGCCATCTGCACTGTCGCAATGCTTCTTGCGATCCCTGCAATCGCGCAAACAAGCCTGAAGATCCCGCGCAACACGCGTGAAATGCAGGAGATCATGCAGCAGTCGGAAGGGCCTTGCAGGAGTTGCGGAGTCGTAACCAGCGTGGCGCGCGTGGAGGTGGGAGGCAGCAAAAATTCGCTGGAAGCGGAAGACTCGCTGAGCGGCGATCCAGGCCCTGGAACAGATATTCAGACTTCGCCTGTATTCGGGGCTTCTAAGCCTTATTCCGCGAAGAACTCAGAACTTGGTCGTTGGCACATCATCGTACGTTACGATGACGGGACATATGGGTCATTCGACCAAGTTGATCAGCCCTTGGTTGCTAGAGGTGACCGAGTTCAAGTCAAGGCGGATCGCGTCGAGCCTCGCTGAACCAGCCGTGTGACTGAAACAGTCGAGTTCGTCACACCCAGACCATCCGTAACACCCGAAAAATAGAAGCCCAAAGCATAGCTTATATTTGACAAATAACTTTAGAATAATACTTGAAGTTATTGTTTATAAAACAATATATTCATTTAAATCTTCCGTGATTTTAAGAGACTCGACCTCTCGTGGTCTAAGCGGCATATTGGTGAAGGATGGCGCAAGTTTTCTGTTCAGGTGACGCAATGACAATGCGCCGTTTTATAGCAGGGCGTTGAAGTAAATTCGTATCACGAGACAATCGTATCATTAATAATAAAAACAGGTAGATACATATCCACCACATGATGTGGTCGGATTCGCGCGTAGAGAATTCCTTCGGTAACTGGGCAACAGAGACTAATTCAGAGCGGCGATGTCGGCGCCGCAATGCGGCGGCGGAAAAGTGGCGCGCAAATGCAGGATTCGGCAACTCAACAAAAATCGGGGCTTCGGATTTTCCAGTGGGCAGCAGCGCTGAAATCTCACATCCCGACAAAATGGGCTTCGGATTCTTCGGTGGACGGGATGCTTTACAGTCCAATGTACGGCATCTCCGGACATAGTTGAACGTCGGCATTGCGCCCGGTATGATGCCCTTGCTTTGTGGTGCATTGAGCGCCTTGCAAGGTGAGCTGTCACCGGGTCATTGCGGCCATCACAGCCTATCAAAATCGAGCGCGCCCTTTTATATGGTCGTGTTCCGACAATACAAGATGTAACGTCACTGTTTCATCTCGAAACGAACAGCCAAGCGCAATACAGCGTAAGGCCGCATCACTCAAACCCTGCGGGTACGCTATGCCCGCAAGGGTATGGCTCCGCGTATTTTTCAAGGAGCATTAAATGCAAGAAGTTACGCTGACCATTCCGGTCAAAACCAACGCCTCTGTTTCTCCCGAGGAAATCCCCAAAATCGTTCAGCGCCTTATCGACATTGGCCTCGCCGATGCTGCGTCTATTATCGAAGATAGCGGCAATAGCGGCGAAGGTGATATCGAAGCTGCCGAACTGGCAACCGACCTTCATATCGGTGCTCCAGTTGTTGCAAAGGAACCGCGTGTCCTGGTGGTCGTCAGTGGCGGTATTGCTGACCCCATCTACGACGAAGGTGTAGATGTCGAGGTTTTTGACTGGGACAACTACAACGATGAGGAAGATGATGCCAAAATTGGCGTGCCAGCACACTTTACTGACCTTGCCGACCCAATCAACGTACCGGTGGAGGGCGAGTAACATGAGTAAGCACATTGCTGGTGTTGTGCAATCGAATGGCGGTTAATATGTTTCCATCAATGCACATTGCCGATGTTTCCGTTGGAGCGCATTCGTGGTATGTTTTAACCTATAATTCGGTAAAGGAGCGAGCCATGTCCACGATTAACCAATACGCAACCGCTGCTAAAAAACCCACCAATGTCTCGTTGGCTGAACCTCTCCTCGCGGAAGCAAAGGAGTTGCGCATCAATGTTTCGCAAGCCGCTGAAGCCGGTGTGGCTAGAGCGGTGGCTGAAAAGCGTGCGGAGCTTTGGGTTGCTGAAAACGCTAAAGCGTTTGAGTGTTGGAATGCCTACGTCGAAAAAAACGGCTTGCCCTTGGCTAAATACAGGAGTTTCTGATGGCGCAATTTACGGTCTATAGAAACCCTGAAAATGCTGGGTATCTGCTGAACGTGCAGGCGGACGTGAATGACCATTTCGCAACACGTGTGGTGGTTCCGCTATTCCCTGTCGGTGAAATTGCGGAGTTCGCTAGAACGCTCAACCCAGTATTTGAAGTCGAAGGTAATCGCGTTGTAATGATGACTCAAGGCCTGGCCGCAGTCCCGAGTCAATTGCTGAAACAATCGGTGATGTCTCTTGATTCCAAGAGGTCAGAAATCGTTGCAGCCTTGGACCTCTTGTTCCAAGGATTCTAATCCACCCCCGCGCCGTCATTGGGACTTATACCCTAACGGCACATCGTAAGTGAGTGAATCAGGGATCAGAAAATACGGGCTTTAGATAGCTGAAATGTTACGATGTATATTTACATCGTAATGCATCATAACTCTAAGGCGCC
>DBMG01000042.1 GCA_002304785.1 Candidatus Accumulibacter sp. UBA704
GCGAGTCTAGCAAGAGTCCGCTCCCCATAGGCGGCCCGGGTGCGTTCAGTTCCTTCTTCTTCGGTCAGGAAATTGACATAGACGCCTCCGGTGGAGAACGCTCGTGTAGCGTCGAAGCAGTCGCGCGCCCACTTCACGTTTGCTGCGTCATCTGACGCCTTCTCCCACGAGCCGGCGATGTTCAGTACGAAGGCGGTGTCCCGATTGCCAGCTGGCGAATGGTCAGCCGGCAGATCGTTAAGGGCGCCCTGCAACTGGAACAGCAGAATCGCGGAATGAGGGGAGACGATGCGTGCCGCGTGATCAATTAGCACGTCGTCCGCTTTCGGATCGAGCCCTGCCAGGTAGTGCGACTTCCAGTAGTACCGTCGCCCTTTGGGTTGGGTTGCATCGAGCAGGCTCTGCATCTGGACGTATGGTCGCCGCGCGATGATATCGGCCACCGGGTGACCGAAGCCGCGTAACGGGGCAACGATCTTCTCACCCTCATCGACGGGCCCGCTGTGGCAGACGAAGACGGCGATGATGGGCTTGCCATGGATATCCTTTGGCAGCCATGGCGCCGGAGGCGCGATCCGCAGGACGGCCACGCAGGTCGTTTCACGCGGCGTCTTGGCGGTGAAGTCGCGCAAGAAGCCGAGAACCTCCTTCGCATCCTCCTGCCGCCAAGCAATGGCGCCACCCAGGATTTCCGGCCCGACCGGATACAGGGTGTAGTCAAACGACGTGACGATGCCGAAATTGCCGCTGCCGCCGCGCAGCGCCCAGAACAACTCGGTGTTTTCGTCAGCGGACGCCCTGACTACGGAACCGTCCGCAAGCACGACTTCCATCCCAATCAGCGTATCGCAAGTCCAGCCATACCGCCGTGTCAGGTATCCGAAACCGCCGCCAACCGTGAGCCCGGCAATTCCCGTCGCCGAAATGAACCCGAGGACCGCCGCGAGGCCATGATGCTGAGTCTCGCGATCAACGATGCCCAGTGTGCAACCGGCTTGGGCATGGGCCATGCGCTTTCCTGGGTCCACCCAGACGCCCGTCATCAGCGACAGATCGATCATCAGTCCGCCCTCGCATACCGCCAATCCGGCAATGTTGTGCCCCCCTCCGCGTATCGAAACGAGGAGCTTGTGCTGGTGCGCGAACTGAACGGCCTTGACCACGTCCACCGTTCCCCGGCAACGGACGATCAGGCCCGGACGGCGGTCAATCATGGCGTTCCAGATCTTGCGCGTTTCTTCATACTCTGCGTCATCCGGGCCATAAACGGGTCCGCTGAACCCAGCTTTGAAGGATTGCAGTAGCTCGGGCGATACCGTAACGACACTGCCATCGGTCACTCGCAGTTCAATTGCCATTTGCGTCTCCTTCTGTAGCCTGCTCAACGTATCGGTGCGCCATAAAACGGTATTCAACAAGCAAAGTCTCGCTGGAAGACGTCAGTCCGTCATCGACCAAATTAACCATTCTGGCGTATCGACTGGACACTTCTGTAATAGTCAAGTTTGATTAGTCGGTCGGCGACAATCTGTGGCGGATGGCAGATACCCACGCCTCGGCGCGATTGGCGGCCGGTGTCTTGCTACGAATGTCTTATGTTTCGCATGTGGTTTGGCGCCGAAATCCACTTTTAGACCTACCCGCCCAGGCCAACGTTCAAAAGGGAAGAAAGCCGCGGGGCGGATCGCTGATTTCAAACTGGAACTGCTGTCCAAATTGCCGCACATTGTGTACGCTCGCCGAAAACTGACCCCCCGGCAGAAATTACGTCATAGGCCCGAAATGCCTACCGAACGCGGGGCAGTCCACTTGCCTAGAACGTGTTCTTTCAGTTCTCAACGACTAAACTGGAAAGCACTTCTTCGCATGGGCAAGGACTCGCCATGACTCGGATCACTGGCATGTTTCGTCTAATCGTCGTTTGGCTGCTGTTTTCTTTCGGCGTGCAGGCACAAGAAAAGGTTATTACCTGGGCAACCAATCCAAAGTACCCGCCATATGACTGGAGTCATGAAGGCTCACATTACGACGGTGCCGCTTCAGCACTTTTGCGTCTGATAATCCCCGGGGGATATACGCTTCGCCCGGTGATGGTTCCGTGGCCGCGTGCCCAACGCATGGCAAAGGAAGGCAGCATCGATTTGCTGGTAAATATACGCATTACACCTGAAAGATCGGCATGGCTGGAATTTTCCAAAAACCCGACATTTGCTAATCCAATCGCTGTATTCATGCGTAGGGACAAGGCAATCCCGTTCGGTAGCTGGGATGAACTGAAGCCTTTGCGTGGCGGGGTAACGGTTGGCGATCACTATGGCAATGGCTTCGATGAATACCTGGAAACGCACCTCAATATCGAACCCAGCCCCAAAGTCCGCAGCAACTTCCTAAAGTTAGAAAAGGGACGTATCGATTACTTTGTGTCCGGTTATTACATGGGAATGACTTGGCTGGCCAATACCAATAAGCGGGACATTATCGTTGCGCTGACGCCATTTGTTTCCGACAGTCCAATTCACCTCGGATTCAGCAAGTACTCGCCACACCTTGGGCTGCTGCCGGAAATCGATCGGCGGCTTGCACAGCTTGCTTCCGATGGAACCTTGAGCCGGATACTCAGAGAACAAATCGACGCAGCGTCAGAGATTCCCGCCGACGTTTTCTTACAGTGATGCTGGCCCAACAAGCCACCTTCAGCACTACGTGGTTCTGGCACGCTTAGGAGTATATGATCGGCCTTGTGTGGTGCTCTACATAGGCCGAGAAGTTCGCGTAGAACAGAAGGCTGGTTTCAGAGTGGAGCCGCCATCAGAATGGCTGCGCTGCTGGAACGACCAATGATGGCAGTTGGCCGAATTGAGATGAAACGACTCTTCCGAATATCCTGACAAATGCGTTCATCGCCAGCACGATCACTTGCTACAGAGCTTGCAACTCCAGTGCTTCCAGTTAACCAGCCAGACCGGCTCAACTACCACTACGCGGATGGCGGGTACATCAAGAACAAATTGGAAGCCCAAAAAAGCGATGCTTTTTTTGAAGAAACGTGTGACAACATTGCGCAGCAATGCCGGCTTCGCCATATAGACTGTCGATTGGTGTTTTAGAACGGGCCGGACCAAGACTGACCTTATGGGGCGCCGCGATCATTATCACGTCTATGTGATTGAGCTGTCGAAAGACGTTCTCTACGAGGGACGTTTCAGGAAGGCCAATCCTGATTACGTTCCCGGCAAACCCTGTGTTTACGTCGGCATGACCGGGTTGGATCCGGATCTGCGCTTCGACAAGCATAAGGTCGGGATCCAATCCAATCGCTATGTCCAAGAATTCGGCTTGCGCTTGCTGCCGCACCTGTATGAAGTCTATAACCCGATGCCCTATGACGGCGCGCGCGACATGGAAGTGGAGTTGGCTATAGGCCTGCGCGAGGCAGGCTATGGCGTCTGGCAAGCGTGAAGAGAAGCAACCCACAATGAAGCGCAGAACCGTACTCACCCTGTTGGCTGTTTCCGTATTTTTGCGTGCCTGCGCCAAATCACCGAAGTTGCCAAGCGTTCCTCCCGGGAAAACGGTCCTCGCTTTCGGCGACAGCGTCACGTTTGGCACGGGAGCCTCTGCGGGTGAGGACTGGCCAACATTGCTGGCAACGCGGACGGGCTGGAACATGTTGAACGCCGGAATCCCCGGCGACACCGCCGAAGCAGCGACGGGGAGAATTCAGGCGCTGCTTGATGAACATCATCCGGTGTTGGTCATCATCGAAATCGGAGGCAATGATTTCCTCCGTCGGCGCTCCGCGAAGATGGTCAAGGACGACCTGCGTCGCCTGATTCAGATCGTCAGGTCAACTGGGGCTCACGTCGTCCTGGTGGCCGTCCCGGAACTCTCGATGCTTGGGGTCGTTGTCAGGAAACTGTCGGATGCTCCCCTCTACCGAGAACTGGGGGAGGAAGAGTCAATCCCCGTGGTTAGCGATGTGTTTTCCGACATCCTGGGCAATCCGGATCTGTGTGCCGACCAGATTCATCCGAATGCGCGGGGTTACCGGAAGATGGCTTCAGAAGTTCATGCTTATCTCCAGAAGGTTGGACTGGCGCCAACGCCCAACCAATAGAGTCCGTTGAGCTTGTGACGAGTCATCGGACTTCTTCGGTATCGAACGAATCCGAACAGCCGACGTCTGATAACGGGCATCAATTCTGGAGAAAATATGTTCTTATCGAAATTTCTGCGTATGGCTGGAGGCATCGCGGTATGCGCCGCCTGCGTAACGCCTGTATTGGCAGCCGATCTAAAAGTGCGGATCGAGGGGGTCGCCGATAGTGGCACGATTCACGTTTATGTCTTTACCTCTGCCGAGGGTTTCCCGAAGGAAGAGAATGCCGTCACCCATGTGAATCAGCCCGGACAAAGCGGCGTACCGATGGACCTGTCCATTCCCGTGCCCGATTCATCGGAGTACGCGCTGATGGCCTATCAGGACAAGAACGGCGATGGAAAAATGAACCGGCTTTTCGGGATGATCCCCCAGGAGCCGTATGCCTTGAGCCGAAATCCGCAGGTCTTTGGGAAACCAAAGTTCTCTGACGCGGCAGTTCAAGCACGGGATGGTGAAAGCATCATCCTGAAATTGCACGATTAAAAGATTCGTCCGCCGATCGTCGACGCACGACCGTTCAAAGAGGGCGGGTGGCTTGATTTCCAACAAAGGCGCCCCAGATACGGGAATAGTTCATTCTCCCAACGAGGACCTGCGCCACCATGCGAACTGAAACCCGTGTCATCGACCTGAACAAAACCGAATATGGCACGTACGCCGCGATCGATACGCACCGTGTGATTCGGAATACCTACCGGTTGCTTGCGCTTTCCACCGGCGTGGCCGGCGTCGGTGCCGGCGTCAGCCTGTTGGCGGGCTTTGGCCCCTTGGCGGGCATTGTCTTTACGCTGCTCGGGCTACTACCTCTCTTCTATTTGCAGAAGCACCGAAACACCGCGGCAGCCGTTCCGGCCATGCTGACATTTACGGGCTTGAGCGGCTTGGGCCTGGGGCCAACACTGAACCACTATCTCAGCCTGCCGGGAGGGAGCAGCATGGTCCTGACCGCGGCAGTCATCACCACGGCGGTGACCTTGGCGCTCACCGCGTACGTCCATAAAACGGGCAAGGACTTTACCCGCATGGGCGGTTTCCTTTTTGCCGGCCTGATTGTCGTGCTGCTGGCCAGTATTGCCGCGCTGTTCGTGCCCGCCATGCAGGCGGGCGTCTCTGCAGTGGCTGCCCTGCTTTTTTCCGGTTTTATCCTTTTTGACACCAGCCGGCTGATGCGTGGTGAAGAAGACAACTACGTAATGGCAGCCTGCAGCATGTATCTGAACGTGCTAAATCTGTTTCTCTCCATCCTGCAACTGTTGGGATTTTCGCCCGACGACTGATAGTCGAATCAAACAGTGGACTTTTTAGTCCAGAGGAGTAGTCTGGAATCGAAGCCTGACCGATGGTTTGGCCAGGCCCCTCGAGAAACAACGCGACTGGAGGCACGATGGTTGAAAATCCGCCGCAGTTCGAAGAGTGGTTGAGTAGCACCCCAACGGCGAGAGCCGAATACCTTGGCCTAGAATGCCGGGGTTAAAGATGTGCAAAGCCCATGTCTAATCAGCATGGGCTTTATGTTTTTTGCAGAAAGTTTTCGGTTTGGTGTCGGCACGTTGCGGGCTCGTGAAGTTTCTTGAGCAATAAAGAATCGAATGCGGCCACTATGCTTGAGTTTTGCGCATAACGTAGATGCAAGTTTGTAGTCTTGCCTCTTTCTGGCTCAGACTTTTGAGAATACTTGCCTTTTTAATTCGGTCAATTCAGACAAATTGTCGATCTGAACCAGTTCGAAGTGGCTTGGAATCGTACGGAAACCGGCCTTCCGCAAACGCTGAGCGCGGGCGACAAGGAACGCAGCCAGGGAGCTAAGGCCATGGTATTGGGGTGGTCAGTTCGGAGCCGCTATTTCGAACGTTTCCGACCGCCTTCGATACTGGATGCCAGATCAACGAACTTTTGCCCGGTGGCAGCAGCAGTTCGCGGATCTTTTTGGCATCTGTCAGGCTTGGATCGAGCCAAGCGTCTTGCCGCTCGGCCGGAATCAGAAAGGGCACTCGGTTGTGCAGGTGGATCATTTCCGGTGGGGCTTCGCCCACGACGATGGTGCAGGACTCGATGATCTTGTCGCCTCGTGTCCATCGGTCCCATAGGCCAGCGAAGGCCAATAGCGAGCCTTCAGGCGGGTGAAAATACCATGGCTGCTTACCGCTCGGTGTCGCCTGCCATTCATACCATCCTCGCGCAGGGATTATGCAGCGGTGCCGGCGGAACGGAACCTTGAAGCTGGCCGCAGTCGCGACGTTCTCGACCCGGGCATTGAAGGTCGAATAAGTCGTCGTCGGCTCACTCGACCACGACGGAAGAAGCCACCACTGAAAATCGGTCAATTCGAGGGTGCCGTCGGCGTCCGCCCGGATCCCGAGAATGTGGTTCTCCGGCGCACTCTGCTGCGGCGGGACGTTGAACCGCGCCTGCCGGATCGACGAGAATGGCGATCTCCAGTTGTGTCGACCGATGTGCCAGAAGCGTTCGATTTCGGCTATGTCGGGGGTTACAAAACGTCCACACATCCTGCTCTTGCCCATTGTCGGTCTGACTGCTTCGCCCGCCTTGATTGCACGGATGGACGCAAGTGGTTTTTTTCCCGCAAAAGAAACTTACCCGGCAATCAGTAGTCTGATTAACTGATTCTCCTCTGTTGGACCCTGCTTACCCCGGCGTTCTTCTTTTCGCCGGGGTTTTTGTTCTACGAGGCAGCGAGGAATTCCCCTGCTTCCAGTGCGCCGTATCTGCTGGCAAGTTCCGCGAGATCGTTGGTGCCGTCGATATATTGCTTGTAAGAGTCAACGAGATAGTAGGTTCCCAACGATTTCCGTAACGGGGAACTATTACGAGTCTTGCGCAGGAATTGCCCCTTCTTCCTTGCCTGCCGATTGATCCTGACCATCAAAGCGTGCTCGCTTACGGCATGCGGGGCCGAGTCTTCACCAATAGCGGTTCTTTGCTTGCTTGTCGGCATCATCGTTCCTCCTCGATCAACGGCCATAAATTCAATATAGCCGTTGAAATCCAGAAAACGAAACGCGACTTTGAAGGATGTGTCGAGGCCGTCCGCCCGAACCAAGCCTGTTATATCCGCTCTAACGCAACATGTCTTGGAGCCTGGCGTCCTGTCGTCTGCGAAGGAGATCCGAAATGCCCAAGGAAATAGCAGAAGCCTTCGGGCTTCATCCCAACTCCCTGGAGCCTGTCGAGCATGATGAGCATGTGACCAAGGCGGAACAATGTCGATCGTGCGAGGAGTGGGCAAGAAAGTACGCCGAACTGCAAAGCGAACTTGCGGAATGTCGGAAGGAAGCAGAGCGGTACCGGGATCAAGTCCAGTCGCTTCTATTGGCTGCCACCCTCAATCGACAATGACGCCCTGAACGGACAAACCGCCAGAGCTTCCTCCTTGCCATTCCCGAGGAAGTGGCGATCTGTCCCAGGCTTTTCCGTGTCGTCCGCCCTAACGGACGAAAACAGTCAATCGCCCAACGCCGTCGCGAAATCGGCAAGCAGGTCTTCCGGGTCCTCGATTCCCGTCGAGATACGAATAAGCGATTCGCCGATGCCGAGGCTGGCGCGGCGTTCTGCTCCGAGTTCGAAATAGATGGTCGGTGCGACCGGAATGGCTAGGGTGCGGTTGTCGCCGAGGTTGGTCGACGAGATGACGATTTCCAGTTTTCCGAGAACGTCGAAACAGTCGATTCCATCCTTCAGTTCGAAGGAAAGGATTCCGCTGTTGCCGCAAAACAACTTTTTGGCGCGGTCGTGTTGCGGATGGTTTGTCAGGCCCGGGTAATAGACGCGCTTGACTTTCGGGTGGGCGGCAAGAAATTCGGCGAGCTGCTGCGCGTTGCTGCAGGTGCGCTGCATGCGCAGGGCCAGGGTCTCGGATCCGATGGCCAGGTGGTGCGCCGCTTCGGGAGAAAGCGTGGCGCCGGCGTCACGCAGGCCTTTCTTGCGAATCTGCACGATGCCCCATGTCTTGGCGTCGCCCTTCCGGTAGAGGTCGAGGATGTTCGGGTAGCGTGACCAGTCGAACAAGCCGGTGTCAGTCACCGCGCCGCCAAGCGCGTTGCCGTGTCCGCCGATGTATTTGGTCAGGGAGTTGACGACCAGGCTGGCGCCGACATTCTTCGGCAGGAACAGAACCGGCGAGGTGATGGTGTTGTCGACGATATACACAATGCCGCGTGCCTGGCAGAGCGTTCCGATGCCGGCGAGGTCGGCTACCTGCGTGCATGGGTTGGCGATCGTTTCGACGAAGACCATGCGCGTTTTCGGCCTCAGTGCGGCCTCGACATTGGCGGCCTCGGTGGCATCGACGAAAGTCACCTCGATGCCCATCCGGCCGAAACTCTCGAACAGGCTGGTGGTATTGCCGAACAGGAAACTGCTGGCCACCAGATGGTCTCCGGCGCGGAGTAACGAGAACAGCGTGGCGGAGATTGCCGCCATGCCGCTGCTGAAACCGATCGTAAGGATGCCTTGCTCCATGCGGCTGATCTTTTCCTCCAGAGCCGCCGAAGTCGGCGTTCCCTGGCGGCCGTAGACAAAGCCGGGCTGTTCACCCTGGAATACCTTGACCAGATCATGCGCATCGGTGAAACAGAAAGCCGCCGAGTTATGGACCGGTTTGTGCACTGCGCCGTGTTCAATGGGCTTCGCACGGTCGCTGTGCAGCGTGGTGGTGGTGAATCCGTATTTGCTCATGATCTCTTCTGTATCAGTGAAGTTTGCCGGTTGTCGATTGACTGGAGGCCGCGAGCCGGTATTTTAAATCCTTGTCGGTCGCCGGAAGGCTCTCTCTGGCGATTCCTGAAGCTTCAACGCCAACGAAGGTTCTCGCATCGGGGAAACTATCCAGTCATTCTGTGGATAACCCTGTGGGCTGCCTCTGGATCAGCGCGGTATTCGCTTTCCGGACAAGGCGTTGGCCTGATCGCTCAAATAACGGGCGCGTCGATGTCGATGATTTCGAAATCATGGGTGATTTCCGCCGTTGCGCCGAGCATGATCGACGCGGAGCAGTATTTTTCCTTCGACAGCTTGATGGCACGGTCGACGACCTCCGGTTTCAGTCCACTACCGCTGACGCGGTAGTGGAAGTGGATCCGGGTGAATACCTTGGGGTCGGTTTCCGCCCGATCGGCATTCAGGCTGACCTCGCAGCCGGTGACGGCATGGCGGCCTTTTTGCAGGATCAAGACCACGTCGAATGCGGTGCAACCGCCGGTTCCGGCGAGGAGCATTTCCATCGGGCGAGGCGCCAGGTTCTTCCCACCCGCTTCCGGAGCGCCATCCATCAGAACGGCGTGGTTGCTGCCGGTTTCCGCCAGGAAGGACATGCCTCCTGCAATCCATTTGACGTTGCATTCCATGTGATTCTCTCTCGTACGATTAGATGAGTCTTGCGCGGGTTTCTCTTTTTTGCTCCGGAATCGCCATGCTTCCACCAAGAGAACCCGTCAGCGATAAGATCGTGCTGAATCCCTTATTCAAGCGCTAAGCGGTGATTTTCCAGGAATTCGATGCTGTTCCAAAGAACTGTCGGTTCCATCCATATGCAAAACCGAGAAACCTAACTCGCTGCCTCGCTCGACGATTCACTGCCTTTGGGGTGTTGGTAACGTCAGTTCTCGACGTGCGTCAACTCGTGGCGGTCATTCGCCTGCAAGGAAGACTGAATTTGTTTCAATGCCGCGGTGCGCTCAGCCGCTGGCATGCTGCCAAGAAGCCTCACGCGCTCATAAAAGCGAGGAAGATTGTTGTCTTCTTCCTTGAGCAGTGCCTCAAAGGCCGGATACAGTTTTGTGTATAAAGCGAGCGACGCAATCTTCGCGTTATTCAGGTCTTTTTCAAGCCATTGCTTATAGACCGGCGGCTTGCCCTGAGCCTCTTGCTGGCTCAGATAAGCACGCTTCATGTCACCCATGACTTCCGCCTTGGCGATTCGCTTGGCGTCATCGGGCAGATTGCTCGCGTAGATGTCGTGCAGCTTGCTTCGATAACTGTTCACCAGTTCTACGAATGAGGTTTTTTGCTGCCGGCGATCATCAACAACGCGACGGAGTTGAGGATTGCCCTTGTGCTCCAGCCAGCGCCGCAAGCCTTCGTTCTCGACCAAGGTCGCGAAAGATTCATTGAATGCCGTGTCTCCCTCCACGTAGACCATTTGATGTGCGAGTTCATGGAAGATGACCCGTGCCACCTCCGGGCTGCCGGATCTGAGGAAGGTATTGAGTATCGGGTCACTGAAAAAACCGAGGGTCGAATAGGCTGGAACCCCTCCGACGTAAACGTCGAATCCTTGCAGCCTCAATTCTTCTGCCAATGCTTCCGCTTCGGACTGGTTGTAGAAGCCGCGATAGGCGACGCAACCTACCACGAGCATGCACCATTTCTCTGTCCTCAACGAAAACTCCGGCGCGGCGAACACATTCCAGGTTACATAGGGACGCTGCAGGTCAGCGTAGGAACGGTAGCTGTCATTGTCCGGCAGGCCCAACTGGTGGCTGGCAAAATCACGAATCTGGTGAACTTCCTCGAGTTTCTTTTTCAGACCGGGATCGCATTGCGGGTCTTCAACGACTTCCTTGATCGGACGCGAAGCCCTCATTACTTCGAGGTGCCCTCCAACGGCTTGCGAGTAGTAGCCCAGGTTCGAGCAGCCGGACAGCGCAAGTGTCAGCAGCAGAAGCAATGCGTAGACTCTAGGCATGAAAAAAACGTCCGTACTGCAGAAAATAGCCTGCCTGCCTGGCGCAGTCCTGCGAGATGAGCATTTCCGAATGGCTGACCGGGAGGGTGATCGCATCTCTGCACCCGGGCAGTTGTGTTTCCTGAACCGAAACCACTCCGTCGTTGGGACGCGGCAGACCGAGGATCATGCGGCCAAGTCCAAAGCTACGATTCCCGGCGAGTACACCTATTTCCGCATCCGCGCGCACGTCCCAACGACTTCTTTCTGAAGAGTCACGAATTGAGCGACCGACAAGCATGGCCAGGAGTGGAATGCGCAATAGTACCGAGGCGCAGTAGGAGCCGCCACAAGGCGAACCCATCAGGACAATCCGTCTGACGCGGGGAGAGTATGCCTGAGCTAGCATGTTCAACACGACCAGGCCACCGAGGCTGTGGGCGACCACGTTGATGGCGCCGCCGGGAAGATCTGCAATATAACGGGCAAGCAACTGGCTGTTTTCGTCGAGACTTCGACGAACCGACGGATAAGAGAACGTCTTGGCAACAAACCCGCTTTGCGCGAGCCAGTACCTTTGCAGCAATAACGCAATACCGTGCATCCAGAGGCCATGGACCAGGACGACGGTTTCTGCATGCCCGGTATCCATCAATGACGAACTATTACCGACGGTACAACAGTCATCCAAGCCATCGCAGCTATCCAGAAATCTTTGTTGCTAATGAACTTCATTCTCATGCAGGGGTCAGATTCGCTAGGCAAGGTTCCGTCGGCCATACTCCTGGTTTCAAATCACCAAAGTCTGGCGTGTCGTTTATGGCGAATCCTTCCTCCTCGGCGTGTTTCCGAGTGTTGGGTAATAGAAAACTCGTTGTTGAAAGGAGTCACCATGCGGAAGTTTTTCATAGTACTCTCAATTATGTTTGGTGTCGCCGGATGTGCTAGCCCGGATATGGGTGAAAGAGTCGAACACCTTGATACGTCAATTTATGTTGGCGATTAGTCTGTAATGAGCGAACAAACAATCAGCGGGGGTGCTTAATAACAGGGCGCTCGATGCAGCCAGCAAGTCGGAGATGCTGCCCGCTTCTTTCGCTTCGCACTTGCAGGCAGGGTGAAGGAACGAAATGGGTCGCGATGCGTCGTTGGTGTGGCCTGCGTCTTCGTGGATCATTGGTCAGACCCCGCGCATCTTGCTCGATGCGAGATTGGCGGCGGCGGTGCGCGTTTCCACTCCGAGCTTTTCGAAGATGTGTTCCAGATGCTTGTTGACGGTTCTGGGGCTGCTGCCCAGGATTTCGCCGATATCCTTGCTGGTCTTGCCCAGCGTGACCCAGTAAAGCACCTCTGCTTCGCGCAAGGTGAGGCGGAAGGCGGCGACCAAGGACTCGATGGCGGAGGCGTCGTTTTCTTCGCGCAGGACGACCAGCCATTCCTCGTCCCCGGTCTGGTCGTGGAATGACGCCAGCAGACGCTTGGAACCGTCGGTGCAAACCAACTGGTTTGGCGGGCGGCCAAGGGCCTTGGCGGCGATTGCTTCGTCGATCCAGGCCAGGAGGCGGGCCGGCGCGTCTTTTCCGGAACATGCGAAGTAGTCGCCCAACAGGCTGCGCGCCAATGGGGTCTGCCACACCAGTCTGCCGTCCGAGGCGCGAATGGCCACCGTCGCCTGGCCGAATGCGTCGAGGGCGGTGCGCGCCTGCCTCATCTGGCGGGCGTTATGGACGTGGGCGCTGATCCGGGCCAGCACTTCGGCGGGCCGGATGGGTTTGGTCACGTAGTCCGCACCGCCGGCGGCAAAGGCGGCAACGACGTGTTCCGTTTCCGTCAGGCCGGTCATGAAGACGATGGGGATGTGATGCGTCACGAAGTCGGCCTTCAGGCGGCGCGCGACTTCGAAGCCGTCCATGCCGGGCATCACCGCGTCGAGCAGAATGACGTCGGGCAGGCTCTGGCGGGCGCGTTGCAGGGCCGATTCCCCGTTGGTGGCGACCAGCACGGTATAGCCCAATTCGTCGAGCGCATCGTGCAACAGGGAGAGGTTCTCCGGAATGTCGTCGACAATCAGCACGATGTCGGAAATGTCGCGTTCAAGGGTGTCCGGTGGCATCGCGGGCCTTTCTCAGGATTTCCTTCATGGCGTCGAACTGAAACTGGCGCGCATGGTTGCGGAGAATCACGGCGAACCCGGCTGATGCCGGTTCGTTGCGTTCAACCTCGCCGAGCTTGTTGAGGATGCCGCGCACATAGCCGAGGTCGACCAGTTCGTCGAGCGCGACCAGATGATCGTGGCTCGGCGGAACCAGTGCTTCCGGTATGTTCGGTGGAATACTTCCGGACACTGCCGGCGCCGACGCCGTCACCCATTCGAGTGCCAGTGTGCGCCCGATCCAGTCGAGCAGTTCATCCACGCGCAACGGTTTGACGATGAAGTCGTCGTCCGAGACGCCGGCGTCGTTCTCCTGCCCTTTCTCGAAGGCGTTGGCTGAAAGCACGGCGATGTGGGCATCGCTCAAGTGGCCGTGGCGAATCCGGCGGATGGTTTCCCAACCATCGATGCCGGGCATGGCCAGGTCCATGAAGATCAGGTGCGGCGCAAAGGTGGGCAGCAGTTGCAGGCACTCGTCGCCGCTGGCCGCCTGTTCGACCTGGAAGCCGAGCGGGTCGAGAACGTTCTGCAGCATGTCGCGATCGACTTTCTCGTTGTCCACCACCAGGATGCGACGCCGGATGCCGACGTAGCCGATCCGGTTGATCTTCGGCATTTCGCGCGCTTCCTGCAGCGAGTGCACCTGAGGCAGGAAAAGCCGGATGCGGAAGGTGCTGCCCTGGCCAGGAGCGCTTTGTACGGTCATCTCGCCGCCCATCAGGGTGGTCAGCATGCGCGCGATCGTCAGCCCGACGCCGCTGCCGCCGGCCTGGGCAGTGCGCCCGCGCACGAAGGGCTCGAAAATGCGCTCCAGGTCGTCGGACGGAATGCCGGGGCCGGTGTCGCGAATCTCGAAAACGGCTACGTCATGGCGGAATTCGACCGTGAAATCAATCTCTCCCGTCACCGTGAATTTCACCGCATTACCCAGGACGTTGATGAGGATCTGGCGCAGGCGCCGCTGATCGGCGCGAACGACGCCGGGTATCTCGCCGGAAGGCTGGTAACGGAAGCGCAGTCCCTTGTGGCGGGTCTGCAGCTCGAACATGCCAACAATCTGCTGCAGGAAATCCGGGAAATCGAAAGGCTTGGATTCGAGCGTCATCTTCCCGCTCTCGATGCGCGCGATGTCGAGTGTGCTTTCGATGACGGACAGCAGGTGGTCGCCGCTCCTGCGGATGACGTTGACCGCCTGTCGCCGATTGGGCGGGATCGCTTTGTCGTCGTCGAGAATCTGGGCGTAGCCGAGAATGCTGTTGAGCGGGGTGCGCAGCTCGTGGCTGATCGCCGAGATGTAGCGGCTCTTCGCCAGATTGGCCTGATCGGCGCTCTGCTTGGCTTTTTGCAACAGCTCGTCGGTGCGTTGGTGAGAATCGATTTCCTGCATCAGCAAGCGTGTCTGGCGATTCGACTCTTCCTGGGCGACCTGCCGGCTCTTGTGCGTCAGGACCATCCACCAGGCGCCGATGCCGGCAAAGAGCAGCAAGGCGGCGAAGGTCTTGATGAACACCTGCTGCAACTGCGGAATCAGTCCGGCTTGCGCCGGGGCAAGCGCCAGCACCTCATGCGTATAAAGCAGGCCGAGCAGGCCGGCCAGCACGGGGATGATGCCGCCCATCAGCAACAGGTAATGAACGAGTCCGGTGTCCAGGTAGGGGGCAACCGAAGCCGGAAGCAGGCGGCGGAGCAAATCCTGCCATTGTGCGGTCAGGTTGGAGCCGGGTTTGCACAGGTCTTCGCAGCGCGCATCGAGCGAGCAGCACAGCGAACAGATCGTGCCGTTGTAGGCCGGGCAATGGGCGGTATCGTCGCTTTCGTACTCGCGTTCGCAGATGCAGCAGCGTTGCAGTGTGCCCGCCGGCTGCGAGCTTTGCCGGACGAGATAGTAGCGGCCGCCGGTCCACCAGGCGATCAGCGGAGAGGCGACGAACGCCGTGACGAGGGCGATGAACGAGGCATAGGGCTGGATAGCGGTGCCGAACAGGCCGCTGAAGGCCATGATCGAGAGCGCCGACGCGAAGCCCATGGCGCCGACTCCCACAGGATTGATGTCGTAGAGGTGGCTGCGTTTGAATTCGATGTACCGCGGCGAAAGCCCCAGCGGTTTGTTGATGACGAGGTCGGCGACGACGGCAGCCATCCAGGAAATGGCGATGTTCGAGTACAGGCCGAGGATCTGCCCGAGCGCCTGGAAGACGTTGAGCTCCATGAGCAGCAGGGCGATCAGCGTGTTGAAGACCATCCACACCACGCGGCCGGGATGGCTGTGCGTCAGCCGCGCGAAGAAGTTCGACCAGGCCAGCGAACCGGCGTAGGCGTTGGTCACGTTGATCTTGAGCTGCGAAATGACGACGAACAGGACCGTGACGCCGATGACCAGCGAGGTGTTGCCGAAGACATGGGAAAAGCCGATCAGGTACATCTGGTTCGGGTCGATGGCTTTCGCCGCAGGGACGGCGTTGCGCAGGGCCAGGTAGGCCAGGAGGGCGCCGCCAAGCATCTTGGCGATGCCGGGAAAGATCCAGCCGGGACCCCCGATGATCGTGGCCAGCCACCAGCGCTCCCGGTTTTTCGCAGTGCACTCCGGCATGAAGCGCAGGTAATCCGCCTGTTCGCCCATCTGCGTGACCAGGGCGATGCCCACCGATAGCGCCGCGCCGAAGAGAGGCATGGAAAACGCTCCACGCTGGCCGTCTTCGCCGGCATAGCGGGACAAGCCGTTCAGCACCTCCGGTTCCTCGACCAGCAGGAACACGAAGGGCAGGATCAGCAGGGCGGCCCAGAGCGGCTGCGTCCACGCCTGCAGACGGCTGATGACGGTGACGCCGTGAGTAACCAGGGGGATGACGACCACCGCGCAGATGAAATATCCCCAGGCCGGCGGAATATGGAACGCGAGTTCCAACGCATAAGCCATGATCGCCGCTTCGAGGGCGAAGAAGATGAAGGTAAAGGAGGCGTAGATCAGCGAGGTGAGGGTCGAACCGATATAGCCAAAGCCAGCGCCGCGGGTGAGCAGATCCATGTCCAGCCCGTATTTTGCGGCGGCATGGCTGATCGGCAGCCCGATCAGAAAGATGATCAGCCCCGTGGCCAGGATGGCCCAGAAGGCATTGATGAACCCGCTGCCCACCAGCATGGTGGCACCGACGGCTTCCAGCACCAAAAAGGAGGAAGCGCCCCCGAAGGCGGTGTTGGCCACGCGCATTTCCGACCACTTGCGGAAGCTGTGCGGGGTGAATCGCAGGGCGTAGTCTTCGAGCGTCTCGTTGGCGACCCAGGTGTTGTAGTCGCGGCGGATTTTGATGACCCGCTGCAGCGGTTCGCGCGAGGATTCGGACGAAGGTGGGCCGTTCATCAGCGATCAGCCGACCATGCCGCGCTCGCGAATGAAGGCGATGACCTCGTCGAGTCCCTGGCCGGTCTTCAGGTTGGTGAACACGAATGGTCGTGTCCCGCGCTGCACTTTCGCGTCGCGGGCCATCACTTCGAGCGATGCGCCGACCATCGGCGCGAGATCGATCTTGTTGATCACCAGCAGGTCCGACTTGGTGATCCCCGGGCCGCCCTTGCGCGGGATTTTCTCTCCGGCGGCGACGTCGATCACGTACAGCGTGAGGTCGGAAAGTTCGGGCGAGAAGGTTGCAGCGAGGTTGTCGCCGCCCGATTCGACGAGGATCAGCTGTACGTCCGGGAAAGCACGCTGCAGGCGGTCGATGGCTTCAAGGTTGATCGAGGCATCCTCGCGGATCGCGGTGTGCGGGCAGCCCCCGGTTTCGACGCCCATGATCCGTTCGGGCGGCAATGCGGAGTGGGCGACGAGGAACTTGGCGTCCTCGGCCGTATAAATGTCGTTGGTGACGACGGCCATGTCGATCTGGTCACGCAGGGCCTTGCACAGCGCGAGCGTCAGGGCCGTCTTGCCAGAACCGACGGGGCCGCCGATACCGACCCGCAAAGGGGCGGTGCGTAAACTATCGACGCGGAGAGGGGAGGTGCGGGAGGGCGTGTTTGCGTTCATAGGATTACGATCTGAAAAGTCGTGAATATTGGGTCTCATGCCGCGCGCAGCAGAGCGCGAATGCGGGTGTCAGGTTGCTCCAGGCGTCTTCAGGGAGCGACAGGGCCGATTCGGCGATGCCCGGCGCGGCCTGGCCGAGTGTTGCCAGCAGGCGTTGTCCGGCGGCCTGACCGAGCGGCACCGCCTTGAGCGCAGCCATCACCTGGTTCTCCGCCCATGCCCACAAATAGCCGCAGACAGCGGTGTACGGATCGATCCGCCAAGCGGCGGCAAGCCCGGACCAGACAATCGGAAACGAGATTTCGGGCAAGCGCGCGAGATCGGCGCGCAGGGTTTCCAACCCCGGATCGCGCAGGTCGGCCAGCAGGCGGTTGAGCGAGAAGCCCATCTGCACGGTTTCGGCACGCAGTTCCGCAGATTCGCGGCTGGCCAGGAAGTCGGCATTGAGCCGGGCGATTTCGGTGGTGTTGGCATCTGACCAGTGCGTCATGGACAAGGCGACCAACGGCGCCTCAAAACGGCCGATACCGTGTTGCATGAGATCTTCGATCCACGCGCCGGCAGTAGCTTCGTCGCGGATGCGCCCGGATTCGACGGCCCACTCCAGCCCTTGCGAATAGGTATAGGCGCCGACCGGCAGCGCCGGGCTGACGAGTTGCATGAGGCGTACCAGCGCCAGCGCCGAAGAGTTGCTCATGGCTTGAATTCGTGAATCCTCGGCAGCGAGCGGTGCGGGCCGTGGCCGGGATTGTGCAAACGGGCGTGCTCCTCATCGTGGTTGTGGTCATGGTGATGACCGCCGTGCGATCCATAGGCACCCGACTCTGGCTGGAACGGCGCTTTGACTTCGGCGACAGTGCAACCGATTCCCTTGACCATCTCGGCCAGTACGTGATCGGTCTGGAAGCGCAACGTGCCGCCGTTGGCTGTCGGCAGAATTTGCACCGGCACGTGGCGGTTGCCGAGGTGATAGGCGGCGCGGGCGAAGAGCAGCGGCGTGTCGGCGGTGGCTTCGATCAGCTTCTCCGGCGCGGCGAGGATTTCGACGACGGTTGAGCCGTCCTCGGCCAGCAGTCGGTCATTGCCGTGCAGGTGGTCGCCGCGTTCGAGGAATATGCCGGCTTCTTTACCGGAGGCGAGGGTGACCTTCAGGCGGCTGCGCTTGCGCTCGTCGTAGGCGAGGGCGACGGAGTCGGTGGGGGGGAGGGGGGTGCGTTGGGCGAGGATCAGCATGATGATTGTCGGTCAGTATCGGCTCGTCACCCCGGCGAAAGCCGGGGTCCAGTTCGGCGGTTGATCTGGATTCCGGCTTTCGCCGGAATGACGGATTTCTTTCAAGGTCTAGAACAGGAAATACCGCTGCGTCAGCGGCAACGAAACCGCCGGTTCGCAGACCAGCAGCTCGCCGTCAGCGCGCACGACGTAGGTTTCGGGATCGACGTCGATCTTCGGTGTGGCACCGTTGTGCACCATGTCGGACTTCTTCACCGAGCGAGTACCGGAAACAGCGATCAACGGCTTCTGCAAACCAAGAGCAGCGACGGCCGGGTTCTCCAGCGCGGCTTGCGACACGAAGGTCACCGAGGTTTTCAGCGCCTTGCCGAAGCTGCCGAACATCGGCCGGTAATGCACCGGCTGCGGCGTCGGGATGGAGGCATTCGGGTCGCCCATCGCGGCGGCGGCGATCATGCCGCTCTTGAGAATCAAAGACGGTTTCGCGCCGAAGAACGCTGGCCGCCAGAGCACGAGGTCGGCGAGCTTGCCGACTTCGACCGAGCCGACGACATGCGCGATACCGTGCGTCAGTGCCGGGTTGATCGTGTACTTTGCGATGTAGCGCTTCACCCGGAGATTGTCATTGCGCGCGTTGTCGCCCAGCAGCGTGCCACGCTGCACCTTCATCTTGTGCGCGGCCTGCCAGGTGCGGATGATCACCTCGCCGACGCGGCCCATCGCCTGCGAGTCCGAGCTCATCATCGAGAAAGCGCCGAGGTCGTGCAGGATGTCCTCCGCGGCGATCGTCTCGCGCCGGATGCGCGATTCGGCGAAGGCGATGTCCTCGGCAATCGACGGGTCGAGGTGGTGGCAGACCATCAGCATGTCGAGGTGCTCGTCGATGGTGTTCACCGTGTAGGGCATCGTCGGGTTGGTCGAACTCGGAAGCACGTTGGGCAGGCCGGCCGCGCGGATTATGTCGGGGGCATGGCCGCCGCCGGCGCCCTCGGTGTGGAAGGTGTGGATCGTGCGGCCCTTGAAGGCGCCGATGGTGGCTTCGACGAAACCCGATTCGTTGAGCGTGTCGGTGTGGATGGCGACCTGCACGTCCATCTCGTCCGCCACCGACAGGCAGCAGTCGATGGCTGCGGGCGTGGTGCCCCAGTCCTCGTGCAGCTTCAGGCCCATCGCTCCGGCGGCGACCTGCTCGCGCAAGGCGTCCGGCAGGCTGGCGTTGCCCTTGCCAAGGAAACCGAGATTCATCGGGAAGGCTTCGGCCGCCGAGAGCATCGAATGGAAATGCCACGGTCCCGGCGTGCACGTGGTGGCGAAGGTGCCGGTGGCCGGTCCTGTCCCGCCGCCGAGCATGGTGGTGATGCCGGACATCAGGGCTTCCTCGATCTGCTGCGGGCAGATGAAGTGGATATGGCTGTCGATGCCGCCGGCGGTGACGATCATGCCTTCGCCGGCAATGATCTCGGTGCCCGGACCGATGACGATCGTGATGCCGGGCTGGATGTCCGGATTGCCCGCCTTGCCGATGCCGGCGATGCGTCCTTCCTTGATGCCGATGTCGGCCTTGATGATTCCGGTGACGGCGTCAATGATCAGCGCGTTGGTGATGACGGTGTCAACCGTGTCCTTCGAGATGCGCTGGCTCTGGCCCATGCCGTCGCGGATGACCTTGCCGCCGCCGAACTTCACTTCCTCGCCGTAGATCGTGTAGTCCTTCTCGACCTCGACGAACAACTCGGTATCGGCGAGGCGCAGCCGGTCACCAACCGTCGGGCCGAACATTTCGGCGTAGGCCTGCCTTGAAATCTTTGTGCTCATAACGCCCCCTGAATCAACCCGCGGAAGCCATAGATCTGGCGATCTCCCGTGAGCGCGACCAATTGGATCGTCCGGTTCTGGCCCGGCTCGAAGCGCACGGCGGTGCCGGCCGCGATGTCGAGGCGGAAGCCTCTGGCCGCTTCGCGGTCGAACGACAGCGCCGCGTTGGTCTCATAAAAGTGGTAGTGCGAGCCGACCTGGATCGGGCGGTCGCCGGTGTTGGCAACGACCAGCGTCAGCGTCGGGCGGCCGGCGTTGAGTTCCAGTTCGCCGGGTTCGACGAGCATTTCTCCGGGGATCATTGTCGACCTCACAGAACGGTGGAGAGAACCAGGCCGCCACCCACAACCGCGACGAGTTGGCCGAGGCGCAAGGTCAGGCGCGGACGGTTCTTCAGCACGAGATGGGCGAAGGCCATGCCGCAGGCGTGCAGCAGGGCGGAACCGAGGACGATGCCGGCCAGCACATTGCCGCCGGAAGAGAGTTCGCTGCCGTGGGCCATACCGTGGAAGATCGCAAACCCGCCGATGATCGCCAGGGCGGCGGGCAGCCCGAGGCGGAACGGCAGCGTCAGCATGACGCCGAGCGCCAGGACGGAAGCCGCGACCAGCAACTCCATACGCGGCACGAACAGCCCGTTCTGTCCAAGCACAGCGCCGGCCGCAAGCAGGCTGACGAAGGTCAGCGGCGCCAGCCAGATCTGTCGGCCGCGCAACACGCTCCAGGCACCAACAAGGAGCATGGCCAGCAGGTGATCCGCACCAAAGAAGGGATGGGCAAAGCCGTCGATGAAGCTGTGGTTGCCGTGGCCGGTGTGGGCGAAGGCAGCGAAGGGCAGGACGGCGAGAAGAAGGGCAGCGATGCGTTTGGTCATGATGAATTCCTCGGAATCAGACGATGGGGTGATGTACGGTGACAAGTTTGGTGCCGTCCGGAAACGTGGCTTCGACCTGTATTTCGGGAATCATCTCGGCGACGCCGTCCATCACGTCGGCGCGGGCCAGCACCTGGGTGCCTTCGCTCATCAGTTCGGCCACGTTCTTGCCGTCGCGGGCGCCTTCCAGGATCGCGCAGGTGATCAGCGCCACCGCTTCCGGGTAATTGAGCTTGAGGCCGCGGGCCTTGCGCCGTTCGGCGAGCAGGCCCGCGGTGAAGATGAGCAGCTTGTCTTTCTCTCGTGGCGTCAGTTCCATGCGTTTTCCTTTTTACGTATTCCAGATCCGGGGCGTCAGGGCCGGGCGTCCCAGCAGCCGTGGCCGCAGGGTTTCCCAGAGTGCTGCAAACCAGTTTCGCGCCGCTTCGCTGCTGTGCCCGAGGTAGCGGCCCACCAGCAATCCCGGCAAGGCGGTCATGGCGTGTTCGGCGTCATCCTGTGGTGCAATGGCCCGGCAAGCTTCCAACAGTGGCGCAATCTGGATCTCCGGAGGCAACGTAGCAAGGAGCGTGCCGCCGATACTCGCTCCGGCCCAGCCGGCGCGGCTGGCGAGCAGCGGGTCGTTGCCTTCGATGTGTCCGCGTTCCAGCCAGAGCGGCTGGCCGTTGCGTTCGATGCGGGTGCGCAGGCCGATGAACCCGTTGGCGAAGCGCTCGCCCGAAGCGCTGCGCCCCAGACAGAGGATTTCCCAGCCGAAATAACGGCTGCCGGACGCCAGTTGTACGAGCGTTTCCATCCGGCTTCGGGCGCCGTCGAAGACGATGGTCTCCTGCGGCAGCCATTCGAGGATGGCGTCGGCGCCGACGGTGAAGTCGAGCGTCTGCGCGGCTTCTTCGCCTCCCGAGCGATACCACTTCCCGGCGCCGGGTGTGGTGATCTGGGCATGCGCTTCAGGGCCGACGTTGACCGCAATGTGCAGGCGGTCGCCGCCGGCAATACCGGATGGCGGGTGGATCAGGATCGTCTGGCAGACGTCGCGGCCTTCCGGGTACAGCGCCTTCTGGACGCGCAAGGGACCGCGATGGCGGCGTTCGCTCAGGACCGTTCCGGAATCGAGGCGGGTGAAGCCGAGGGCGATCTCGGCTTCCCAATGAGAGGATGTGTGCATCGGGTCAGGATACATTCAGTTGTGTTCGGAGGGCATGTCATCCCGGCGCAGGCCGGGATCCAGAGATTTGACGAACGAACTGGATTCCGGCGTGCGCCGGAATGACGGAGGACGGGGCGTTGTGTTCTCGGTTCTCACACCGCCAGCGCCTCGCGTACGCCGTCCTTGTCCATGTCGGCGCCGAGGCCGCGCATGATGAACTCGCCGCGTTCCATCAGCAGGTAGTGATCGGCGAGGTCGCGGGCGAAGTCGTAGTACTGCTCCACGAGCAGGATGGCGACCTGGCCGGTATCGGCCACTTTGCGGATGGCGTTCTGCACTTCCTGGCGCTCCTCGATTGACCGGTTGGTCTCCGCCGTGACGTTGCGGCGGGCGACGGTACGGATGGCGTGGCCGATGTCCTTGATGATCGATGGCTGGATGCCCTCGGTCGGCTCGTCGAGGACGAGGAGCGCCGGCTCGGCCACCAGCACGCGGCCGATGGCGAGCTGCTGCTGCTGGCCGCCGGAGAGGTCGCCGCCGCGCCGGCGCAGCATGTCGCCGAGGACGGGGAAGAGCTCGAAGACCTCGTCGGGGATCTCGCGCTGGTCGCGCGGCAGCGCCGCGAAACCGGTCTGGAGGTTCTCCTCGACGGTCAGGAGGGGAAAGATCTCGCGGCCCTGCGGCACGAAGGCGATGCCGGCACGCGCCCGGTCGTAGGGCGCGCTGCGGCCGAGGTCCTTGCCCTCCCAGGTGATCGAACCGGAGGCGATCGGCTGTTGGCCGACGATGGCGCGCATCAGCGAGGTCTTGCCGACGCCGTTGCGGCCGAGAACGCAGGTGATCTTGCCGATCTCGGCCTTGGTCGAGACGCCGCGCAGGGCCTGCGCCGCGCCGTAGAAGAGATCGACGTTGTCGACGTTCAGCATGGCTCAGCGCCCCAGATAGACTTCGATGACGCGGGGATCGTTCGCCACATGGTCGATCGACCCTTCGGAGAGGACACCGCCCTCGTGCAGCACGGTGACCTTGACGCCGAGCTCGCGGACGAAGGCCATGTCGTGCTCGACCACGACCACCGACTTGCCCGACGCGTTGATCTCGCGCAGCAGGGCGGCGGTCTGCATGGTCTCGGCGTCGGTCATGCCGGCGACCGGCTCGTCGACCAGCAGCAGGCGCGGCTCCTGCGCCAGCAGCATGCCGATCTCCAACCACTGCTTCTGGCCGTGCGACAGGTTCTTCGCCAGTTCCAGGCGCCGGTCGGCGAGCTTCACCGTCGCCAGGATCTCGTCGATGCGGGCGGCCTCGGCGCCGGTCAGGCGATGGAACAGGGTGGCGAGCGGGCCGCGATCGGCCTTCAGCGCCAGATAGATGTTGTCTTCGACCGTATGGCTCTCGAAGACCGTCGGCTTCTGGAACTTGCGGCCGATGCCGAGTTCGGCGATCGCCGCCTCGTCGAGCGTCGTCAGATCGACGGCGCCGCGGTCCCACAGGACCTCTCCCTCGTCGGGGCGGGTCTTGCCGGTGATGCAGTCCATCATCGTGGTCTTGCCGGCGCCGTTGGGGCCGATGATGGCACGCATCTCGCCCGGTTCGATGACGAGGCTCAGGCCCTTCAGCGCCTTGAACCCGTCGAAGGAGACCTTGACGTCGTCGAGATAGAGCAGCGCCTGGGAGGCGACTTCATGAGCCATGGCGTCGGTTCCTTCACTCGGCGGGCGCAGGGGCGGGCGCGGGGCCGGCCGGCGGGGTGGGCGTCGCCTTCCGCTTGGCGTTCCAGTCGGCGATGGTGCCGACGATGCCCTTGGGCAGGAACAGCGTGACGAGGACGAAGAGGGCGCCGAGCGCGAAGAGCCAGAGCGAGGGCAGCACGGCGGTGAACCAGGTCTTGCCCCAGTTGACCGCGACGGCGCCGACGATCGGCCCGATCAGCGTGCCACGGCCGCCGACGGCGACCCAGATCACCGCTTCGATCGAGTTGGCGGGCGAGAATTCGCCCGGGTTGATGATGCCGACCTGCGGCACGTAGAGCGCACCGGCGAGGCCCGCCAGCATCGCCGAGACGACGAAGACGAAGGTCTTGTAAGCGGCGACGCGGTAGCCGATGAAGCGGGTGCGGCTCTCGGCGTCGCGGATGGCGACCAGCACCAGCCCGAGCTTCGACTTGACGATCGCCGCCGACAGCCACAGCGCCAGCGCCACCGTCAGGCAGGACAGCGCGAAGAGCACCGAGCGCGTGCCGTCGGCCTGGATGTTGAAGCCGAGGATGTCCTTGAAGTCGGTGAGGCCGTTGTTGCCGCCGAAGCCCATGTCGTTGCGGAAGAAGGCGAGGAGCAGGGCGTAGGTCATCGCCTGGGTGATGATCGACAGATAGACGCCGGTCACCCGCGAGCGGAAGGCGAGGCCGCCGAAGACCAGCGCCAGCAGGCCCGGCACCAGCACCACCATCAGCAGGGCGAAGGGGAAATGGTCGAAGCCGGTCCAGTACCAGGGCAGCTCCTTCCAGTTCAGGAACACCATGAAGTCGGGCAGGATCGGATTGCCGTAGACGCCGCGGGTGCCGATCTGGCGCATCAGATACATGCCCATGGCGTAGCCGCCGAGGGCGAAGAAGGCGCCGTGGCCGAGCGACAGGATCCCGCACCAGCCCCACACCAGGTCGAACGCCAGGGCGAGCGCCGCGTAGCAGGCGTATTTGCCGAAGAGCGTGACGAGATAGGTCGGCACGTGGAAGGGCGAACCCTCCGGCACGGCGAGGTTCAGCACGGGCACCAGCACGGCGATGGCGAGGATCGCCAGGAGCGCGAGCGAGACGCGGCGGTCGAGGGCCTTCAGGAGAAAACTCGTGATCATGCTTCCACCGCCCGGCCCTTGAGGGCGAAGAGGCCCCGCGGACGCTTCTGGATGAACAGGATGATGAAGACCAGCACCAGGATCTTGCCGAGCACGGCACCGGCGAAGGGCTCCAGGAACTTGTTGACGACACCGAGCGTCAGGGCGCCGACGAGCGTGCCCCAGAGATTGCCGACGCCGCCGAAGACCACGACCATGAAGCTGTCGATGATGTAGCTCTGGCCGAGGTTGGGCGAGACGTTGTCGATCTGGGAGAGCGCCACGCCGGCGATGCCGGCGATGCCGCAACCGAGGCCGAAGGTCAGCGCGTCGACCATCGGCGTGCGGATGCCCATGGCGGCGGCCATGGCACGGTTCTGGGTGACGGCGCGCATCTGGAGACCGGCCGAGGTCTTCTTCAGGATCAGGATCAGGCCGAGGAAGACGGCGAGCGCGAAGACGATGATCCACATGCGGCCGGAGGTCAGCGTCAGCGGGCCGAGGTCGATCGAACCCGACATCCAGCTCGGGGCGCCGACCTCGCGGTTGTTGGCGCCGAAGATCGAGCGGACGGTCTGCTGCAGGGCGAGCGAGATGCCCCAGGTGGCGAGCAGCGTCTCGAGCGGCCGGCCGTAGAGCCAGCGGATGACCGAGCGCTCGATCAGGACGCCGACGGCGCCGGAGACGAGGAAGGCGAGCGGAATGGCGATCGCCAGCGACCAGTCGAAGAGGCCGGGCGCATGGGTACGGATCACCTCCTGCACCACGAAGGTGGTGTAGGCGCCGAGCATCACCAGCTCGCCGTGGGCCATGTTGATGATGCCCATGACGCCGAAGGTGATGGCCAGCCCGATGGCGGCGAGCAGCAGCACCGAGCCGAGCGACACGCCGTAGAGGGCGTTCTGCGCCGAGTTCCACAGCGCCAGTTCGGTCTCGATCGAGCGGGCGGCGGTCTGGGCGGCCTCCTGCACGCGCTTCGGCGTGTCGGGGGCGAGCGAACGCAGCAGCGACACCGCCTCCTGGTCGCCGCGCTGGCGGACGGTCTGGGCGGCGTCGACGCGGGCGTCCTCGGAAGCGTCGGTCCTGGTCAGGACGATGGCGGCGCGGGCGACCTGGAGGGCGGTGCGGATGCGGCCCTCGGGTTCCTTGGCGATCGCCGCCTCGAGGGTGGGGAGCGCTGCCTGATCGCGCGACTTGAAGACCGCCTCGGCGGCATCGCGGCGCTTCGCCGGGTCGGGCGACATCAGCGTCAGCGCGCCCATGGCGGCGGAGATCGCGCCGCGGACGCGGTTGTTGACGCGGACCGGCGACAGGCCGGCGGGCGGCGCGGCGACTGCCGAGCCGGTCGCGGCG
>DBMG01000154.1:0-32685 GCA_002304785.1 Candidatus Accumulibacter sp. UBA704
TCGTTGATCAGCCCCTTCCAGCCGACCGTGGTGCGCGGCTTTTCGAAGTAAACGCGCATGACGATAAGCAGATCCTTGTCGAATCGCGGCAGCACGTCGTGCAGTCGCCGGGCATACTCCCGCGCGTCCTCGACATCGTGGATCGAACACGGGCCGATGACTACCAGCAGCCGGTCGTCGGCACCGTGCAGCACCCGATGCGCGGCCTGCCGCCCGGCAAATGTCGTCTGCGCGGCGAGATCGCTGGCCGGAAACTCGCGCAGCAGATGCGCGGGCGGAGCCAGTTCGTTGATTTCGAGAATGCGAAGGTCATCGGTATTCGGTTTGCTGTACGGCATGGCTCTCCCTGTCGTTTCTTCCCGTCTCAGTCGTTCCCGGATTATTCAAGCCGTGCCGCCGACGGTCAAGCCGTCGATGCGCAGGGTCGGCTGGCCCACGCCGACCGGCACGCTCTGCCCGTCCTTGCCGCACATGCCGACGCCGGGATCGAGCTTGAGATCGTTGCCGATCATCACCACTTTCTTCATCGCTTCCGGTCCGTTGCCGATCAGCGTCGCGCCCTTCACCGGGTAGGTCACCTTGCCGTTCTCGATCATGTAGGCCTCGGACATCGAGAAGACGAACTTGCCGTTGGTGATGTCCACCTGCCCGCCGCCGAAATTGACGGCGTAGATCCCCTTCTTCACCGACCTGATGATTTCCTCGACGCTCTTGTCGCCGTTGACCATCGTGGTATTGGTCATGCGCGGCAGCGGCAGATGCGCGAAGGATTCGCGGCGTGCGTTGCCGGTCACCGGGACGCCCATCAGGCGGGCGTTGAGGCTGTCCTGCATGTAGCCGCGCAGGATGCCGTCCTCGATCAGCACGGTACGCTGCGTCGGGTTGCCTTCATCGTCGATATTGAGCGAGCCGCGCCGGCCGGGAATGGTGCCGTCATCGACGACAGTGACGCCTTTGGCCGCCACGCGCTGTCCAATCTGCCCCGAGAAAGTGGAACTGCCCTTGCGGTTGAAATCGCCTTCCAGGCCGTGCCCCACCGCTTCGTGCAGCAGGATGCCTGGCCAGCCCGGACCGAGCACGACGGGCATTTTCCCCGCGGGGGCCGGCCGCGCGCCCAGATTGGTGACGGCCTGATGCACCGCGGCGCGGGCATATTCGCGCAGGACTTCGTCGGTGAAAAAATCGTAGCCGGTGCGCCCGCCGCCTCCCGACGAGCCCTGTTCGCGCTTGCCGCCCTCGCCTTCAACGATAACGGTCATCGACACGCGCACCAGCGGACGGATGTCGGCGGCCAGCCTTCCATCACTCCCGGCGACCAGCACGACTTCGTACTCGCCGGCGAGATGTGCCATGACCTGGGTCACGCGCTTGTCCTCGGCTCGGGCGAAGGCTTCCAGTCGCTCGAGCAGCCGAACCTTCGCCGTCGCATCGAGCGAGGCCAGCGGATCATGCGGTAGATACAGGGAATGCGCGGCCTTTAGCTCCTTGAGACTGCCCGCACGCGCCCGTTTGTGCTGCCCGGCGGCGGCGATGGCGCGCACCGCAGAGGCCGCATCGGCCAGCGCCGGCAGGCTGATGTCGTCGGAGTAGGCATACGCGGTTTTCTCGCCGGACAAGGCTCGCACGCCGACGCCTTCGTCGATGTTGAAGCTGCCTGACTTGACGATGCCTTCTTCCAGGCTCCAGGCTTCGGTGCGACTGTACTGGAAGTAGAGGTCGGCGTAATCGACCTCGTGCGTCATGATCCGGCCGATGACCTTGGTCAGATCGGCCACGTCCAGGCCATACGGCGCCAGCAGGGTTTTCTTGGCCTGCACGAGCAGGGATTGGGCTTTAGCGGTCATGAATTTTCCAGTTCAAAAAACAATTACAGCACCCGGTGCGTCAGCGCCGGCAGACTGGTACGTACTTCGGCAATGCGCGCGTGATCGAGTTCGCCGATCACCACGCCCGCTCCTTTTTCGCGCCGGGCGATCACGTCGCCCCACGGATCGATGAGCATGCTGTTGCCGTGCGTCTCGCGGCGATTCTCATGCACGCCGCCCTGCCCGATGGCCAGCACGTAGCACTGGTTCTCGATGGCGCGGGCGCGCAGCAGGATTTCCCAGTGCGCTCGCCCGGTGACTTCGGTAAAGGCTGCGGGCAGCACCAGCAGGTCGATTTCCCCCAGTGCGCGGAAGAGTTCGGGAAAGCGCAGGTCGTAGCAGATGGACAGCCCGACCCGCCCGAACGGCGTGTCGAACGTCACCGGTTGGCGACCCGGCTCGATCGTCGCGCTTTCGTTGTAGCGCTCCTCGCCTTTCTGGAATCCGAACAGGTGAATCTTGTCGTAGCGCGCGACCCGAGCCCCCTGTGGGTTGAACACCAGGCAGGTGTTGAGCACCTTGTCCGGCACGCTGGCGACCAGCGGCATCGATCCGCCGACCACCCAGATGCCGTGCTTGCTGGCCGTCTCTGCCAGAAAGTCCTGGATCGGCCCGCTGCCGTCAATTTCGCGCGCGGCTATCTTGTCGGAATCGCGCCTGCCCATGATCGGGAAGTATTCCGGGAGGGCCACCAGATCGGCGCCCTGGGCCACGGCTTCGGCGATCAACGTGCCGGCGGCCTGCAGGTTTTCCTCGACCCGCGTGGTGGAGATCATCTGGATGGCGGCGACGAGGGCGCTCTTCGGCTCCGCGCACATTTCATCGTTGGGAAGGCTCATTGGCGACTCCTGGTGAATTCGTTGCACCCGGCTGGCGCGGCGACGTCGCCGCGGGTGCGTTGGCAGACAGTTTTTCGACCTTGGGATCATCCCATGTACCGGTAATCAGGTAGTTGAAGCCGAACATCCCGCCCAGCGGATTCTGCAATACTTTGTTGGCCAGCCAGGTCGCCGCCCCCACCGCCGGATTGACGATCGCCAACCCCAGCGCCGCCGTATCCCCCACCTCCGGCCGCACATTGACATTGAGCTTCTGCGTTTCGCGCTTGAGATCGACCTCGCCGTACATCATCACCCGAGCGTTCGCGCCGTCGATCTGCAGGCGCTCGGTGCGCATTACCCCTTTCTGCACTCCCACCTTTCCGGCGATGTTGTCAAAGGCGAATCCCTCGCTGAACACGTCCCTGAAATCCAGGGTAATCCGGCGCGGCAGGTTTTGCAGGCTGATCAGCCCGAGCAGCTTCCCGGCGGCGCCGGGATCGAGCTTGAGGAACTGCCCCTTGCTCGCTTCCAGATTCAGGTCGCCGTTCATCGTGGCATAGTCGATATCCGTCGGCGGACCATTCCAGGTGAGCTTTCCTTCCAGTTGCGCCGCACCCGCGCGCACAGTGCCCGGATAGCCCATCCGGCCGAGCAGGCTGCCGACATCGGCGCTATCGACCTTGAAGCTCAACTGCGTGCGGTTTGTGGCACCGGCACGTTGCCACGAGCCCTTGCCGTTGAAAACACCGTGAGGATTGGAGGCCTGGATGCGGTTCAGGTTCCACACCCCGCCGTCGTTGCTGGCCTGCAGTTCGAGCCGGCCGAAACGCAGTTGCCGCACGGAAAAATCCTCGGCGATGACGTCGAGCGCCGGCAGCTTGCTGGTCGGCTCGCTTGGCGTCGATGCGGGCTGCGCTGGGGAATGGTCGATCGCCAGCCGGCTGAGCCGCATGGCAAGCCGCCCGTTGCCTTCCCCGTCCCAGTTGATGTCCCCGGCGGCCTGCCGCGAGTTCAGTCGTATTTTCCACTGCCGCTGACTGGCCGTCGCCTGCAGATCGACGTCGTTCCAATGCATGCCGCGCACGAGAAGATCCCCTGCCAGCAGGCTGACCGTATCCGGCGTGAAGGAAGATGGCGCCTGTCCGGAAGCACTCCCGGCGGCCGAATCGAGCACCTTCTGCCAGGCGTCGAGGTCCAGTTTTTTGGCAGACATTGCCACGGCAACCCCTTTTTCGGGAAGCTGCAGCGGACGACCGATCGCGATAGCCCCCTTCTCGGCGACAAACCCCTCGCCCGCTGTTCTGCGACGAACCATCTGCATCGACATGATC
This sequence comes from Candidatus Accumulibacter sp. UBA704, assembly GCA_002304785.1. Taxonomy (GTDB): domain Bacteria; phylum Pseudomonadota; class Gammaproteobacteria; order Burkholderiales; family Rhodocyclaceae; genus Propionivibrio. The sequence goes on from DBMG01000154.1 coordinate 4,018, forward strand.
GAGCCCAGAGACGCACTGACCTGGTCGCGCGCGGCAGCGTCGACCTTGCCGCCGTTAGCCACGTTGCCTGACGGCAGCAGAATCTTTTCGAAACGGAACGGCAGCGCCTCGCCGGCGGCCTTCGCAAACGGCTCTGGCAAGGCCGAAGCCAGGCCGTTGAGCGTCGATTCGACCACCAGGTCGGCATTGCGCTTGTTGATCCGGATTTCGCCGCGATAGGGGGTAGTCCCCGACAGGCTGGCCAGAACGGGATGATCGGATTGCTTGCGCAACTGGGCGATATCCACCGAGCCGTTGGCGGTGATCAGTACGCGACCGTCCTTCTGCAATCCTCCCTGTATTTTCAGCGGACCGCCGAACAGCGTGGCGTTGATCTCCGGTACGTTCAGATCGCTGCCGGAGAATCGGATGCTGCCGTTGACCTGGCGCAAGGGCGGCAGCGCCGAATCGACCGTCACTTCGTTGTTGACGATGCGATAGGTGCCGGCGATCTTCGATTCGCCGAGTTTCGCTTCTTCCAGCGGGATGGTCAGGTCGATGTCGAGACGTCCGTTGCCGTTGGCGCGCATGTCCTCGGTAAAGTGGTCGATCTGTGCGGCCACCGGACTCTGGTCGATGAACTTGAGGAATTCCGAAGTCGGCCCGTCGGCTTGTCCCTTGACGTAAAGGGTGGACACCGGCGCATCGAAATCGGGAATCACGGCCCGCGTATTGGAGAGCTTGGCGCCGAGAATCCGCCCCCGCTGCGCGTCGACCACCATGCCGTTGCCTTCGAAGCGGAGATCCCCGTTGATGCCGTCGATGCGCGGCCACCCCTTGCCGTAGTCGAGGACGGCATCGCGCGCCTTGACTGTTACCAGGAACTGCCCGAGGCTCTTGTCGAGGAACGGGAAGTCCTTCAGGTTCCCTTTCAGGATCAGCTTGGCCTCGGTCGCCTTTCCCGACAGCAGGGAATCGCGCAGCCAGTCACGGGCGCCCTTGCCCACCACGTGAGGCATGTAGCGCCAAACGGCGCGGGCGTCCGCGCGTGTCAGCGCTGCGGTCATGTCGATGATGCCCGGCCCGTCGTCCGACGTGCGATAGGTGCCTGTCGCCGAACCGGCCGCTTCGGGACCGGCGAATTCCGCCTGCGACAGTTCCGCTTCCAGTTCTCCCCGGTTGATCTTCCAGCCGGCCTGCGCAACCAGCGAATCAAGCCGGATCAAGGACTCCGGGAAAACCGAAGGCAGGTCGAGAGAGGATTGACCGGAACGCAAGACGACCTTGCCCCCCTTTTCCGTGGCTTCCAGGCTGCCGGAAATCCCGGAGAACCCTGGGAAATACCCTTTGGCCTTCAGCCCCAGGTCCTGCATCGCCGTTTTCAACGCATAGGTCTGCAGGCTCTCGGCATTGCCTTTCCAGCGCGCGCTCAACCCGCTGACCTGGCCGCGGGGCGCATGGTCGTTGAGCAATTTACGGGAGTGAGCATCGAAGGGCAAATAGGCAGCGAGGCGCGTCAGCGCACCGACATCCAGCCGGGTAACGCCGGCGCTGCCGACAAAGCTCCCGGTGTCGCGATCATCCTGCCACTCGACCTCGAAATCCGTCGGATCGATACGGATCGGATCGGCGTTGCCTTCGGCGCTTCCCGCCGTCCCCCGCGACAGAAGCATGACGTTGCGCCCCTTCATGGCGAATCCGGTCGCCGGGAAACGCACCTGCAAGCGCCCGGACATCCGATCAACGTCCAGGGACGGCAGGTCGCCGGCGAGTTTCAGGCTCACATCCTGCAACGAGACGTCCGCCGTCACCTCGCGCAGCGCGCCGCCCGCGATGAACAGCCAGGTGCGCAAGGCACCGCTGCCGTGCGGCAAAGCCACCGGATAGTCAACCCAGTGGCGCCAGATCGCCAGGTCGGCGTAATCGATCTCCGCATACAGCTGACCGGACCATTCGTTCAAGGCGTCGAAATCCGTCCCTCGGAAATCGCCGCGAACGTCGATGCGCGCGGCAAAACCTTCCGGCGGCAAGGCCGTCAAGCCAAAGCGGTGCTGTCGGCCATCGTTGTCGAGGGCAAAATTGACGTCTTCGAGGATCAGCGCCGGAGCCCCTCGCTGTTCATCTTCCCAGACCAGCGTCGCGCCTCTGATGCGGATACGCCGCTGTTCCAGGATCCAGGAGGACACATCTCGGTCATCCCCTTCCTGGGTGAGCGGAATGCCGGCGACGAACAGGCGGCCATCGCCGCTCCTGCGCAGATGCAATGTCGGCTCGTCGATACGCAGCAGGCGCAAACGCAACTGGGCATTCGGCACCGACCACCAGGAAAGCACTGTTTCGACACGCGAGAACGCCAGTGCCGGCCGCCCTTCGGCGTCGGCCACGCGCACGTCGTAAAGGGTCAGATCGGGGTTGATTCCCGCCCAGCTGGCTTCGATGCGTCCAATGCTGACCGCCTGCCCCAGCCCTTCGCCGACCAGCCGCTCGATGGTGGGGCGATACTCCTCGATGTGCGGCAGAACGACGTAGCGCAACGCCAGAACCGTCAGGACAAAGGAGAAATAGACCAGCCAGAACGCCCAGACAAGCACGCGCCACACCCCGCGGCCCACCGGTCCGGAAACAAACGGCAGCAGAAGGTGAAAGCGGTGGTAAAGCGCCGCGCGCAAGGCATTTCCACGCATCATGATGTTGCCGCCTGCGGAATGCTTTGCCTGTTTTCGATGAACGTCACTAGAATGATGCGAACCCTGTCAACCTGTCCGGACCTCAATTGTAACTTGTAACGGCTTCGACCTCCGTTCGCCCCCGGGAGGTCCATCCTGACACCACCGACACTCCCGATACTCCAATAACGCAGCCGAAGAGCAAATGACCGACGCGCAAGACTCCATGCAAAACGCCATATTCCCCGATACATGGCAACCGGCCCTGACGCACAGCCGTTTCCTGCGCCAGTTGCTGTCCACCCGACCGGACGTCGTCGACTGGCTGCGCGGCCATGCCGAAGCCCCGATCGAAGCCCGGCATATGCTGGATTTCCTGGCGGCGGAAGCCATCACCGACGAAAGTAGCCTGCAGCGCGCGCTGCGCCGCCTGCGCCAGCGCGTGATGGCCGCCCTCATCGTGCGCGACATCGGCGGTGCGGCGCCGCTCGCCGAGGTCGTCGAGACGATGACCCTGCTCGCCGACATCACCACCAACCACGCGCTGGACTTCCTGCACCGCCAGCTTTCCGCGCAATTCGGTGAGCCGCTGGACAAGCAAGGCAGCCCCCAGCGCCTGCTGGTGATCGGCATGGGCAAGCTCGGTGGGCGCGAGCTCAACGTTTCCTCCGACGTCGATTACATTTTCGTTTACCCCGAAGACGGCGAGACAGCGGGGACGCCCGACGGGGGGCGGCGGATCGAGGCCTTTGATTTCTTCACCCGCCTGGGCAAGCGGCTGATTGCCGCGATCGGTGAAATTACCGGCGACGGCCAGGTATTCCGCGTGGACATGCGCCTGCGCCCCAACGGCGATTCCGGACCGCTGGTCGGCTCGATCGTCTCCCTGGAAAACTACTTCATCGCGCAGGGGAGAGAATGGGAACGCTACGCCTGGATCAAGGCGCGGGTGATGAACGCCGGAGACAACCTGCAGCCGAAGTGGGTAGCAGCGCTGGAACACGTTGCCCGCCCCTTCGTCTTCCGCAAGTACCTCGATTTCGGGGCAATCAACGCCATGCGCGACCTGCACGCGCAGATCCGCCGGGAAGTGGCACGCAAGGACATGGCCGACCACATCAAGCTTGGCCCCGGCGGCATCCGCGAGATCGAGTTCATGGCCCAGGTTTTCCAGCTCATCCGCGGCGGACGCGACGCGGCGCTGCAGATTCGCCCGACGCTCAAGGTGCTGCCGCTGCTGGTTGCGCGCCGGCTGCTCCCGGCCGACAGCGAACAACAGCTGACCAGCGCCTACGAATTTCTCCGCCGGCTGGAACACCGTCTGCAGTACGTCGACGACGCCCAGACGCACATGCTGCCGACGGCAGACGGCGACAAGGCACAGATCGCCCGCTCGATGGGGTTTGCCGACTGGCTGCCGATGCTCGCCGTGCTGGAAACGCATCGCCAGCGCGTGGCCCTGCATTTCGAAGACATTTTCTCCAATCCGGAAGACGGTACCCACGCACTGGCCGGACTCTGGTTCGAGCAGAGCGAGAGCGATGAGGCGCTGGAAGCCATCGGCAACCTCGGCTTTCGCCACCCCAGGGCGATGCTCGAACGCCTGCACGCGTTTCGCCAGAGCGCCAAGTACCAGCAACTGGCAGCATCGATCCGCGAGCGCCTGGACGCCATCGGTCCGCGCCTGATTGAAGCGGCGGCCGCGACGAAGGCTCCGGACGCCACGTGGCAGCGCGGCCTGGACTTCTTCGAGACGATCAGCCGGCGCGGCGCTTATCTCGCCCTGCTGCAGCAGCATCCGCAGGCGCTGATGAAGGTCGCCGAGATCATCGGCAGCTCGGCCTGGGCCGCCACCTATCTGACACGCCATCCGATCCTGCTCGATGAGGTGATCGATCCTCGGTTGTACGACGTCGCGACCGACTGGGAGACCTTCAAGTACGAGCTGGACGTGCGCCTGGCCAGCGAGGCCGGCGACACGGAACGTGAAATGGATGTGCTGCGCGAGGAACACCACGCCCAGGTGTTCCGCCTGCTCGCCCAGGACATCGCCGGGCTGCAGACGGTCGAACGGCTGGCCGACCACCTTACGCAACTCGCCGACATCATCGTGCAGACAACGCTGGATCTTTGCTGGAACCGGCTCCGCGATCGGCACCCTCACCCTGACCAGGCACCGAAGATCGCGGTGATCGCCTACGGCAAGCTCGGCGGCAAGGAATTGGCCTACGGCTCGGATCTCGACCTCGTTTTCCTGCATGACGACCCGGAACCCGGCGTCGGGGAAATCTACGCCCGTCTGGTCCAGCGCATGAGCACCTGGCTGTCCAGCCAGACCTCGGCCGGTGCTCTTTTCGAAACGGATTACCGCCTTCGCCCCAATGGCGACGCCGGACTGCTCGTCTGTTCCGTGGAATCCTTCCGCGACTACGAACTGCAGAAGGCCTGGGCCTGGGAACACCAGGCTCTGACACGCGCCCGCTACTGCGCCGGCAATCCGGAGGTCGGCCGGCGCTTCGAGGAAATCCGCATCGAGATCCTGCGCCAGCCGCGCGATCTGGCCAAGCTGAGGGAAGAGGTGCTGGCCATGCGCCAGCGCATGCTCGATGCGCACGCCTCGAACAGCACCGAGTTATTCGACATCAAGCAGGATCCGGGCGGACTCGTCGATGTGGAGTTCATCGTGCAGTATCTGATCCTCGGGCACGCCCATGCGCACGAGCGCCTGTGCGGCAACCTCGGCAACATCGCCCTGTTGCGTATCGCCGGCGAACTCGGCCTCATCCCGGCGGATCTTGCCGAACAGGTACGCAACATCTACCGCGAATACCGCCGCATGCAGCACGCCTTCCGGTTGGATGGCATACGCGGCGCCCGCGTCGAGCGCGACCCGTACCGGAGGAATATCGAGACGGTACGGGAGCTATGGTCGTTGGTCTTCGGGTAGCCGCGGCTACTTCTTCAGACTGTCGCGGATATCGCGCAGCAGCAGGATGTCCTCCGGCGTGGCGGGTGGCGGGGGCGGCGGTTCGGCCTTGCGCAGCCGGTTCATCTGCTTGATCATCATGAAGATGATGAACGCCAGGATGATGAAATTCACGGTGATGGTGATAAAGCTGCCGTAGGCAAAGACGGGAACCTGTGCCTTCTTGAGGGCGTCGAGCGTCATGGCCGTTCCCGGCGGCACATTGCCCAGCACCAGGAACATGCCCGAAAAATCGAGCTTGCCGCCCATGATCCAGGCAATGATCGGCATGATCAGGTCGCCGACGACGGAATCGACGATCTTGCCGAACGCCCCGCCAATGATCACGCCAACGGCGAGATCCATGACGTTGCCCTTCATGGCAAATTCCTTGAACTCCTTAATCATGCTCATACAGGCCTCCCTAAGAAACGTTGAACATCCAGACGAACAACAATTTACCCACCTGCAAGAATCGTAGTCAGAGCCGCCGCAACCGTTCCCCCGCCGCGGCGAGAGTGGTCTCCTGCTTGGCGAAACAGAAGCGTACCACGCGATCGTCATGCGCGTCGTGATAGAACACCGAGACGGGAATGACCGCCACGCCGACCTCGCGGGTCAGCCATTGGGCGAATTCGCGGTCAGGCATGTCGGAGATCGCGTCGTACCTGACGAGCTGGAAGTACGTCCCCCGACAGGGCAGCAGTTCGAACCTCGTGCCCCGCATCTGCTCACGGAAGAAATCGCGCTTGTGCTGATAGAACGCCGCCAANNGTGAACACGTTGAACTGGTGCACCTTGCGGAACTCGGTCATCAGGTCTGCGGCGGCCAGCACATAGCCGATCTTCCAGCCGGTGATGTGGTAGGTCTTCCCGAACGACGAAACCACGATGCTGCGTGTCGAGAGTTGCGGATGCGCCGCGATGCTGACGTGACGGGCTCCGTCGTAAACGATGTGCTCATACACCTCGTCGGAAAGAACGACGATATCGGTATTGCGCGTCAGTTCGGCCAGTGCGTCCAGGTCCGCCGCGTCGAACAGGCTGCCCGTCGGGTTGTTCGGGGAATTGACGATGATCATGCGGGTGCGCGGCGTGATCAATGACCGCACCTGGTCCCAGTCCGGCTTGTAGTCCGGAAATCGGAGTTGCGCGTAGACGGCTCGACCGCCGACGGTTTCGATCGCCGGCACGTAGCTGTCGTAGAACGGAGCAAAGACGATGACCTCGTCGCCACCGCGCACGAACGCGGCGATGGCGGTAAACAGCGCCTGCGTGGCGCCGGCCGTTACCGTGATCTCCTGATCGGCGTCGTATCGAACGCCGTAGAGCGATTCGACCTTGTTGGCGATTGCCGCACGCAGTTCCGGCATGCCGGCCATTGGCGGATACTGGTTGCGCCCCTCGCTCATGGCGCGCATCGTCGCCTCGAACAAGGGCGGCTCGGCCTGAAAATCGGGAAATCCCTGAGACAGGTTGATCGCGCCGCAGTCGGCGGCCAGTTTGGACATCACGGTGAAGATGGTCGTGCCCACCCAGGGCAATTTCGAATCGATGGCGATGGATGATGAGATCATGGCTGTCGGCTTGTTTTCGGAAGGGATGAAGTGAACTCTACGATCAGAGGATACGGGAGGCAAGAAATGAGCCAAAAACTTGTTGTTTTTCGGCACATGCCCTAGCGCATTCCCCTTATCGCCTTTACCATTGCCTTTCTTCCGCAAAAGACTCGCCCACGAGCAAAGAATCGCCGCACGCACCATGGAAAACAACTATTCCGACGAGGAAATCGAACGCTGCACCCTGACCAATCCGCACGAGATCGTCTTCCAGCTCAAAAGCCTGATCAAGCGCGGCGACCGGGTTTCAGTCATCTTCCAGGAGGGCCGGCAGAGTTTCCTGTCGGTTCTGCTCGACGTATCGGCCGCGGAAGGGCTGTTTTATTTCGACATCGGCGGCAGCAACGAAATCAACCAGGCTTTTCTCAAAACGGAAAATTGCACATTCACCACGTTCGTCGAAGGCATCCGTATCCAGTTCGCCGGAAAACAGTGCCGGGAAACGAAGTTGCATGGCGAACCGGCGTTTTCCGCGCAGATCCCGCGCAGCATGTTGCGCCTGCAACGGCGCGAAGTATTCCGGCTCCAGTTGCCCAGCACCAAGCCCTTCACCTGCCGTGTCCGCCGGGGTTCTCCGCAGGAAGCCCTGTTGCCGCTGCACGACATTTCGGTCGGAGGTGTCGGTATTCTGTCCACGACGCCACTGGACTACTCGCAACTCGAGAGGCTCGACAACTGCTGGATCGACCTGCGCGAGAGCGGGATGATCAATGCCGCGCTGGAGGTGCGTTACATCAACGCCATGGAGAGTCGCACCGGCAAGACCCTGTGGCACATGGGCTGCAAGTTCGTCGACCTGCCGCCATCGGACGAAACGTTGATCCAGCGCTTCATGGCCCGGATCGAGGCGGAACGGCGGGCGCTGGCTTCTGGCTGATCGTCTTTCCGACACTCCACGGCCGCACGATGGGGCGAGGTTCCCGCTGGTAGAATCCCGGCCATGAAAATCAACAACATCCCCACCCGCACTATCCGTCCCGTCGCAGAGACACGCGCCGTCGACGTCATCGACCAGACGGCACTGCCCCACGCCTACCGCACCCAGCGCCTGTCCAGCCTGGAGGATGCCGCGCATGCCATCCGCAGCATGCAGGTGCGCGGCGCGCCGCTGATCGGCGTCACGGCAGCCTACGGAGTCGCACTGGCGCTGGCACGCAAGGATGATGAGGGTACCCTGTCGGCCGCCATCGCCACGCTGGCCGCGACCCGGCCAACGGCGGTCAACCTTCGATGGGCTCTGGCGCGCATGCAGTCGCACCTCGCGGCGGTGCCCGTCGGCGCACGCGCCAATGCCGCGTGGCAGGAAGCCTCTGCCATCGCCGAGGAAGATGTCGACCAATGCCGCCGCATCGGCGACCACGGACTGGACCTGTTGCGCCCGCTGGCCGCGAGACGCGGCCGGCTCGACCTGATGACGCACTGCAACGCCGGCTGGCTGGCCACCGTCGATTTCGGCACGGCGCTGGCGCCGATCTACGCGGCTTTCGACGCAGGAATCGATGTGCGCGTCTGGGTTTCCGAGACGCGCCCGCGCAATCAGGGCCTGCTCACCGCGTGGGAACTGAAACAGCATGGCGTGCCGCACACGCTCATCGCCGACAACGCCACCGGCCTGCTGTTGTCTCGCGGGGAGGTCGATGCGGTGATCGTCGGCGCCGACCGTATTGCCGCCAATGCCGATGTGGCCAACAAGGTCGGCACCTATCTCAAGGCGCTCGCCGCACGCGAGGCCGGCGTCCCGTTCTACGTAGCCGCCCCGCGCTCGACCATCGATTTCACGTGCCCGGATGGCAACGCCATTCCCATCGAAGAACGCAGCGGCGACGAACTGCGCGTGATACCCGGTGTCGACAATTCCGGCCATCCCGGGGCGATCCGCCAGTTTCCGGCCGACGAGGCCGTCGCCAACCCGGCGTTCGACGTCACGCCGGCCCGGCTGGTCAGCACCATCATTACCGAGCGCGGCAGTTGCCCGGCGACGCCGGATGGACTGCTCAAGCTTTACCCGGAGGAAAGCCATGCCTGAACTACGCCGACAGCTCATCGAAACCGCCCGCCGCATGGCGCCCGCCAACCTGAACCGGGGTGCCGCCGGCAACCTCAGCGTGCGCGCCCGGGAAAATGGCGTAGACGGCTACCTGATCACGCCGAGCGGCATGGATTACGAGGTACTGGTGCCGGAAGACATCGTTTTCATGCGCCTCGACGGAACGCCCGACGGACGCCGCAAGCCGTCCTCCGAGTGGCGTTTTCACCACGACATCTACGCCGCCCGGCCCGAGGCTGGCGCCATCCTGCACGCACATTCGCCCTTCGCCACCAGCCTGGCCTGCCTGCGCCGCGACATCCCGCCTTTCCACTACATGATCGCACGCTTTGGCGGCGACACCATCCGTTGCGCCGAATACTCCACTTTCGGGTCCCAGGCACTGTCCGACAATGCGCTCGCCGCCATGCGCAATCGCTGCGCCTGTCTGCTGGCGAATCACGGCCTGCTGGTGTTCGGGAAAACACTCGAGCACATGTTCAGCCTCGCTGTCGAGTTCGAGGCGCTGTGCGAGCAATACTGGCGCGCCTGCCAACTGGGTCAGCCGGTGTTGTTGAGCGCAGATGAAATGGCCGCAGTGCTGGCCAAGTTCGCCAGCTACGGGCAACAGGACTCCGCACAGTGATCCGTATCAACGAGCTTCGCCTGCCGCTGGAACACCCTCCGGAAGCACTGACGGCCGCCGCCGCCAAGCGGCTGGACATTGCGGAGGCCGCCATTCGCCGCCTGAGCGTATTCAAGCGCAGCCACGACGCGCGCAAGAAGAATGCGCTGATGTTCATCTACAGCGTCGACGTGGATGTTGAAAACGAGGCGCGTGTGCTCAGACAGTTTGCCGACGATCCGAAGATCGGACCGACCCCCGACGTGAGCTATCACTTTGTCGCGCGGGCGCCGGCGACCTCATTTCCGCGCCCGGTGGTCGTCGGTTTCGGCCCGGCCGGGATCTTCGCGGCCCTGGTGCTGGCCCAGATGGGCTTCAGGCCGATCGTGCTGGAACGCGGCAAGGCCGTCCGCGAACGCACCAAGGACACCTGGAAACTCTGGCGCAACAACCAGCTCGACCCCGAATCGAACGTGCAGTTCGGCGAGGGGGGCGCCGGGACCTTCTCCGACGGCAAGCTGTACAGCCAGATCCGCGACCCGCGCCACCTCGGGCGCAAGGTGCTGACGGAATTCGTCAAGGCCGGAGCGCCGGAGGAGATCCTCTACGTGGCCAGGCCGCACATCGGCACTTTCCGTCTCGTCGGCATGGTCGAGCGCATGCGCCGCGAGATCGAATCGCTCGGAGGAGAAATCCGGTTTCAGAGCCGCGTTGCGGAATTGCGTATCGCGGATGGCCGCGTCCGCGGCGTCGTATTGGCGAACGGAGAGGAAATCGTCGCCGAGCACGTGGTTTTGGCGCTCGGCCACAGTGCACGCGACACGTTCGAGATGCTGCATGAACGAGGCGTGTTCATGGAGGTGAAACCGTTTGCCGTCGGATTCCGCATCGAGCATCCGCAATCGCTGATCGACCGCGCGCGGCTGGGGCCGAATGCCGGCAACCCTCTGCTCGGTGCGGCCGACTACAAGCTGGTCTATCACGCCAGCAACGGGCGCTCCGTATACAGTTTCTGCATGTGCCCGGGTGGACAGGTGGTGGCCGCCACTTCCGAACCGAACTGCGTGGTGACCAACGGCATGAGCCAGTATTCCCGGGCCGAGCGCAACGCCAACGCGGGCATCGTGGTCAATGTGTCGCCGGAAGACTTCCCTGGCGGCGGCAACTCCCCCCTGGCCGGAATCGCTTTTCAGCGCCAACTCGAAGCCCACGCCTTCGAGCTCGGAGGACGCACCTACGAGGCGCCGGGGCAACTGGTCGGCGACTTCCTCGCCGGCCGCCCGTCTACCCGGCTCGGCTCGGTCACCCCGTCGTACCAGCCGGGCGTGCATCTGACCGATCTGTCGAGCGCCCTGCCGGATTTCGCCATCGCCGCCATCCGCGAAGCGATCCCGGCCTTCGATCGCCAAATCCGCGGCTTCGCCCTGGCCGATGCCGTGCTCACCGGCGTCGAGACGCGCACCTCGTCGCCGCTGCGCATCACGCGCGGCGACGACCTGCAGAGCCTGAACGTGAAAGGTCTCTATCCGGCAGGCGAAGGCGCCGGCTACGCTGGAGGAATCCTTTCTGCCGGCATCGATGGCATCCGGATCGCCGAGGCCGTGGCACTGCAGATCAAAGGGACCGGGGTTGCCTGAATCGTGAACCGGAGTTGCGCCACCCGAAGCCGGGACTATAACCAAAGGCAGGTGCTAGAATTGCTGCATACATAATAGTGAGCTCAATGGAGATTGCGCTGTGAACACCCCACCGGACCTGCTCAAGGCCATCAGGACAGGTCGCCTTGCGGACGTCATCGCCGCGCTCGATGCCGGCGCCCCGGTCGAACTGGACGACGGTAAGGGCGACCCCGGCTTGCCACTGGCCATTGCCTGTTTCATGGGACATTCGGAAATCGTGCGCGAACTGGCCATCCGAGGCGCGAAAGTCAATTTCGGGGACAACGCCATTCCCACCTCCCCGCTGTCGATGGCCGTCCGCGCCGGCAAGACCGAAGTCGTCAAGGTGCTCATCGAACACGGCGCCGTTGTTCCGGCAGGCATGAGCACCGGACTCAAGGATGACGAACTGATGCTGGCCCGCTGGAAGGCACAGCATTTCGGGGCCCACCAATCGGGGACGACAGCGCACGGTGAGGCCATCATCGAGGAAATCCAGGTCGGTGGCTGCTACGGAACCAGCACGGATGTGCTGAACGCCGAAATGCGGCGAGCCGTAGAGGACATCTCCCGAAAGAAATAGGTTTTGCTGCCGCAGCACGAATTCCCGGCAATGAATTCAGCGGCACTCGCGCGGCTCGTCACCGTCATCATGCCCTTCGGCAAGTACAAGGGCCGCGTGATCGCCGATCTGCCCGGCCATTACCTGAACTGGTTTGCCCGCGAAGGATTCCCGCCCGGGGAGTTGGGCCGACTGCTGGCGTTGATGCACGAGATCGACCATAACGGCCTCACGCATTTGCTCATACCGATGCGCAGCTCCCGCTGACCAACGCTCAACGCGGAAAAAGGCCGTCTATGACGTCCCGTACCATTTGCAGCGAAATCGGCTTGATCAGAACCGCGTTGAACCCGGCGGCCAGAAAGCGCTCGACATCGCCCGGCAGGGCATGCGCCGTATAGGCCACAACACACAGCCCGGCGAAATGTGGGTTGTTCCGCAGTTCGCGACAGACATCTTCGCCGTTCAGGCCGGGCATCCCGATGTCGAGCAGAACGAGGTCAACGGCTGAGTTGCGGCCAAGCCATTCCAGGGCAGCCTTGCCACCGTCGGCGTCGGCGACGCTCCACCCCAGGCGGGCAAGAAAGGCCGCCGCCAGTTGCCGGTTTACCGGCACATCGTCGACGACCAGAGCCAGCCTCTCTTCCGTTTTCCCGGACATCGCCATCTCCATTTACGCTTTTCCCTCCTTGGCCGGCAACAGCACGTAAAACACCGAGCCAACTCCCGGCGTCGACGACACCCCGACGCCGCCGCCCATATGCTCGACCAGTTGCCTGACCAGCGCCAACCCCAGGCCGCTGCCTTCATGGCTGCGGGTGGAGAAGGACTCGCTCTGGCGGAATTTCTCGAAGATGAACTGTTGCTCTTCGGGACGGATGCCGATTCCCGTGTCCTCGACTTCAATGCGCACCAGTTCGCGCCCGTTGGCATATTCCGTCCTGGCGCGCACGGCTATTCCGCCCTGGTTGGTGAATTTCAGTGCATTGCTGGTAAGGTTGAACATGATCTGACGGAGACGCAGCCCGTCGGCAAAAACCGACGGGGGCATACCGTCCTCGACCAGTTCGAGCGAAAGCCCCTTCTTGCGCGCGTGACCGGACTGGATGCTCAATACCTCGCGCAGCAATTCGGGCAAATCGATCAACCCAAGGCTGAAGGACATCCGGCCGGCCTCGATCTTGGCCATGTCGAGGATGTCCGTGACCAAGGCCAGAAGATGCCCGCCGCTGGTGCGGATCGTCTGCGCGTATTCACGCTGTACCGGATCAGCAAGTTCCGACTCGAGGAGTTCGGAGAATCCGAGAATGCCATTGAGCGGCGTACGCAGTTCATGCGACATACTGGCAAGGAATTCGCTCTTCAACCGGTTGGCCGATTCCGCGGCGAGGCGCGCCTCGTCGAGGCGGGCGATCGAGTTCTGCACGTCGTCGGCCATGCGGTTGAACGAATTAGCCAGATCGGCCATTTCATCCTCTCCGCGGACTTCCAGTCGATGAGACAGATCCCCCTCCTGGAAGCGGCGAATACCGCTTCCCATCTCGGTGATGCGGCTGGTCAGCACATTGGCCATCCAGATGGCAATGACGATCACCACAACAATCATGACCAGCGTCGACGAAATCAGTCCGAAAGCCGTTGCTCCCAAATGGGTGTCGATTGCCCCCAACAGACCCTCACGTTCCCGTTTGAGTTTCTCGTCGGCAGCGGCGATCAAGGCATCGATTCGTTTTCCGGACTCTGTCGCCGCCTTGTGGAAATCATCGACGTTGGCGCCTATCGTTACGTAACCGAAGCCGCGCTTGCTGGCAGCATACTGCCCGGTATAGTAGGGAATCGTCGCCGCGGTGGTCAGTTTCCACAAGCCGGAGAAGAAGATCACGAACGATCCTGAGCCTCCATATTCCGTCAACCCGTTCCAGCCGTGACACTGCGGCGAATGGTTGAGATAGCGGCAGTCCAGCCCGACGCTGCCCGACAGGCTCGATTCTGGCGACGGTTTATGCTTCAGCGACTGATCGCGGAACGGAGGAATATCTATCATGAACTCATGCCACGGCTTGCCGCTGGCTTTCCACTCCGCCCACAGTTGCTCGTCCATCCACGGTGCCGCGGGCTTGCCGGTCTCGGGGTCGTAACCGGCGATGAAGTAATCGCGAGGATGCGAGATCGAACGGTTCTTGTGGTCCCAGATAAAGGCGTAGTTGCCCGAAGCTGGGTCGGCTATCGGGGCAAAACGCTCGGGAGTCGGCCGCACACCATCGGTAAAGGCCATCAGAAAATCGTGATTGAGCGCCAGCGTCACATACCCGGCGATCCGCCCCCCTTTTTCCACCGGCGTTGCCCAGCGGACGATCCCGCGAAAGCGCTTGCCGACCGGGTTTTCCAGGCCAGCGTAGCCGGATTCCTCCGGAACGAACGGCTTACCGAGTTCCTCGGCCCGAGCTTTCGTATATGGGCCGATCCAGTCGGTGCGCACGTAGGGACCGATGACTTCCGAGACATAAATATCGCCGGCCTTGAGCTTCTTAAGTTCCGGCCAATAGGTTTCGGCCTTGACGAAGGTGTTTTCCGGGCGACTGATATCGCGCAATCCCGGCTGCAGTAGCCCTCCTTGCTGCACCTTGATCTTTTCCATGCCGTTGAGGTCGACAAAGGTCATTTCCAGGAACAACGGACTGGGTTTCCTGGTACCGTAGTCCTCGGGACGGCGGCTATGGAAATCCTTGGCGTTATCCGGCAGCGGCGGCCGAACCGGGTTTTCCGCCACGACAGAAGTTTCGGGCACCCACGTCTTTCCGTCGGCGGAGGGGACGTATCTGCCGTGCTCGTACAATTCGCGGATATGTCCGGCGAGAAAGCGCCGGTACTCCCGTTCCGACGGCTCCAGGCCCGCCGCTCGCAGCACATCCGCATCGCGTTCGTGCAGGAAGTCGGCAACCTGCCGGGCCAACCCCGTCGTCAGCGCCTCGATGGCCTCGCGCGAGCGCTCGTCGAGCGCCCGCACCGCATCATCGATGGCCGTCTTTCCGGTTTGCCGCTGCATCTCGCGCATGGCATCGGCCATCTGCACCCCGCGCGAAGAGACCCCTTCGCCAAGGCTCTGCGCCGCCTGCCAGGCGTAACCGGCGAGCAGCACCAGCGGGACCACCTTGATGGCCACAAAGATCAGGATCAGCTTGCCGCGGATACCCAGACGTCCGAAGATTCTTTCAATCATTATTCTTATCGCCCCCGGAATGCACTCAGACGCTATTGCATCACAAGTTCCGCTAGAACGCATCAGCAACGGCTTACGGGATGACTGCGCGGCCAACCGCCAACAAAAAGGCCTCCACACGGGAGGCCTTTTTTGGCAATGATATCCGCTTGCCGGGGTCAGTCGCGGTAGTCGCTCCACTTGATGTTGCGCATGTCGCCCGTGCTCTGGAACTTGCGATGCATGGCAAAACCCATCGACAGCGACATCGGCTCATGGATGTTCTTGTCCATCAGGCTCAGATACTCGCGCAACTGGTCGCGATAGTCCGGATGCGCGCAGTTGTCGATGATGATCTGTGCGCGCTCGTGCGGATCCTTGCCGCGCAGGTCGGCCACGCCCTGTTCGGTGATGAGTACTTGCACCGAGTGTTCGCTGTGGTCCATGTGCGAGGCCACCGGAACGATGGCTGAAATCATTCCGTTCTTCGCCGTCGACGGGCACGAGAAGATCGAGATATAGGCGTTGCGCGTGAAGTCGCCGGAACCGCCGATCCCGTTCATCATCGTCTTGCCGAGCACGTGCGTGGAATTCACGTTGCCGCCGAGGTCCATTTCCAGCGCCGTGTTCATCGAGATGATGCCGAGGCGACGAACCAGTTCGGGGTTGTTGGAGATTTCCTGCGGACGCAGCATGAGATGTTTCTTGTAGAACTCGATGTCCTTGATGACCTTCTCCATGGCTTCCGTGCTGAGCGTCAGCGAGCAGGTCGAGGCGAACTTGCAGCGGCCGTTCTCGATCAACGGAATGACCGAATCCTGCAACACTTCGGTGTACATTTCGAAGGCCGGGATATCGGTGCTGACACCCAGAGCCGCCAGAACGGCGTTGGCCACGTTACCCACGCCCGACTGCAGTGGCAGGAAGGTATTCGGCACGCGGCCGGCACGCATTTCAGCCGCCAGGAAGTCCGCGACGTTCTGGCCGATCTGATCGGTCACCGGAGTAGGATCCTCGAAACCACCCGATTCGTCGGCGAGATTGGTGAACACGACACCGACGATTTTCTTCGGATCGACCACGCAGATCGGCGAACCGCAACGATCGGACGGGGCGTAGATCGGGATCTCGCTGCGCCCGGGAGGATCACGCGGCTCGAAAATGTCGTGAAGTCCAAGCAGCGACGTCGGGTGCTTGGCGTTGAGCTCGATGATGACCTTGTCCGCGAGACGCAGATAGGTGTTCGACACGCCGACCGAGGTCGACAGGACGACACCGCCGCCGGCGGTCAGATCGCACGCTTCGACCACCGCCCAGTTGATCTTGCCGAGGAAACCGTAGCGCACCTGCTGGGCAACGGCCGAAAGGTGCATGTCGAAGAACTTGACCTTGCCGGCGTTGATCTGCTTGCGCAGCGTGGGGTTGCCCTGATAGGGCGTACGGAAGCTGATGGCATCCGCCTCGGCCAGCGCTCCGTCCAGGGACTTGCCGGTGGAAGCACCGGTCAGTACGCCGACCTTGAACGGCCGGCCGGCCTCATGTTCGCGACGGGCCTTCTGCGCAAGGGCAAAAGGCACGGCCTTGGCCGCACCGGCGGCGGTAAATCCGCTGAAACCGATGTTCTGGCCATTCTGGATCATTTCCGCCGCTTCTTCGGCGGTAAGAATCGGAAAGGGTAGTGCCATAACTCGAACTCCTCATCTGATGGTTGCGACAATTGACAAAAAAAATGCGCCTACATTTTGCATGCGGCGCGAAATATCGATTTAAGCGACAGCAAGCCAACCCACCATGAACCGGAGCGCCCCGTTTCGGCAAGCTCCCGGCTCGTTCGGCATCCGGGCCGATTATATTCCTCGCAAACCCGGTGGGCAAACGTAAAACCGGGGCCAGAAAATGCCATGAATTCCTCTTTTTTCCCTGATCGACCAATGCAGAAACAGGCTCGCCAACCGCTTCCTAGCGTATTCGCCGCAATGGCAAATACACACAACGCCAGCGAAATGGTAGACCAAATCGCACGTCGGGCGAATGCGGTTTTCCACAGGCGAATCAAGAGACAATGAGCGAGCGCTCAGTCGCAATCCCTGGAGTCGATGAACAGGGTCACCGGCCCATCGTTAACCAGATGCACCTTCATGTCCGCGCCAAAAATTCCAGTAGGCACGGGTCGCCCCAGATCGATTTCCAGTTGACGAACAAAACTCTCGAACAACGGCCCAGAGATATCGGGGGCGGCAGCACGGCTCCACGAAGGACGATTCCCTTTGCGCACGGCGGCGAACAGCGTGAACTGACTGACGGCCAGCACTTCCCCACCCACGTCGAGGACGCTAAGGTTCATCACGCCGGCTTCGTCCGCAAAAACCCGCAATCGGGTGAGCTTGGACGACATCCAGGCCAGGTCCGCCTCGCTATCGCCTGGTTCCAAACCGGCCAGAACCAACAGTCCGTGACCGATGGCACCGGTCACCTCCCCGCCCACCTCGACCCGCGCCGACAGCACGCGCTGCAACACAACTCTCATCTCGAATCGCCCCCCCGAACCGCACCCAGGCATGCCTCGATCGCGCGGCCGATCGAGAAGATACGCCTATCGTTCATGGCAAGGCCGGCCACCATCAGCCCGACCGGTGCGCAGCCGGATTCCTGGCAGGGAATGGACAAGGCACAACCGTCAAGGAAGTTGATCATTGTCGGGTTGCGCAGCATCAGTCCGTTGGCACGGAAATACGCCTCGTCGGAAGCCGCAAGTTCGGCTACGCTCGGCGCAACCAGCGGAACCGTCGGCATGACCAGCGCGTCGACGCTGAAAACGGCAGCCTCGACCTCGGCGATCCAGCCGGCACGCGCCTGCAGTACATCGAGCAGATCGGCCGCCGACATGTCCTTGCCGCGTAGAATGCGGGACACCACTCGGGGATCGTAGCTGGCGGACGAGTTCGCGATCATGTCCCGGTGCCAAGCCCACGCCTCGGCCGCGGTAAAGCCGCCCTTGGAGTTGATACCGGCCAGGCGCGCAAAGGCTGGCAACGGCATTTCCTGCACCAGCGCCCCGGCCTCGGATAGCGCCGACAGCGCCCGGCGGAAAGCTCCTGCCACTTGCGCATCCATGTGGTCCAGCACGACTGTCGTGGGGACCAGCAGGCGCATCCCGCGCAACGGGAAAGGCGGCGGAATATCCGCAAATTCGCCGGACAGCACCGCGTCAAGCGCCGCGCAACATGCCACTGTCGGAGCGATCGGGCCAATCGAATCCAGATGGGCGGACAGCGGCAGGACACCACGCATTGAGACCCGCCGCGCGGTCGGCTTGAAACCGGTCATTCCGCACAATGCGGCGGGAATCCGGACAGACCCGCCGGTATCCGAACCGATACCGGCCACCGCCATTCCGTCCGACACGGAAACCGCCGCCCCCGACGAAGACCCCCCGGGGATACGTCCGGTGGCACGATCCCATGGATTGAGCGGGGTGCCGTAATGCGGATTGAGCCCGAGGCCGGAATAGGCGAACTCGGTCATGTTCGTCCGCCCGATGATGACGGCTCCGGCCGCCCGCAAACGCCTCACCACCTCGGCATCCGCCGTGGCAACCGGCGCGCCCTGACGAACCACCGAACCCGCCAGCGTCGTCTCGCCAGCCACATCGAACAGATCCTTGATCGAGACGGGCAAGCCTTCCAGGGCAGACCGCGACAATCCGGCCGAGCGGAGTACATCAGAAGCGCGAGCCGCAGCCCGAGCCTTGTCCGCATATACCTTCACGAAGGCCCGCTTGCCCTCGCCGGATGGAGCGCCGATGCGCTCCAGCGCGTCCTCGACCAGCGCCAAGGATGTTGTACAGCCGTCACGCAAGGCGGCAGCATGGTCTGCAATCGATTTCAATTTCGTCATGGTCGTCTCGTGGAATCGGATCAAGCCACTTCGGGCAGAACCTCGATTGCATAATTGTGGCACAAGCGGCGTCCCGTTCTCGGGTCAAACAGCTCCATCGAGAATGAGCCCGCCGGACGGATTCCACCGATGGCACCGACCGTTCCGCAACTCATGGCCATTCCCGCCGGCCAGACCTCGGTTTCTTCTCCCAAGTAGCCGGCCAGAAGATTCGACGGTGGCCGCAATGCAGCCAGCGTACCCTCCTGATACGTCACCTGACGGCCGCCTTCGGAAATGAAGGAGCGAATCACCAGTTCATCCCAATGGCCTGCGACATCGGCAAAACGCCAAGCCTTGCTGGCCACGGGCTTGGCACACACCTGCTTGGCCAGCGCCACGCTCTGCGCCTCCAGCTTGCGGTCGGTGTGGTCCGAAGTAAGGCTGACGAACATTTCCCCATCCGCCGAGAACACCAGCACCTCGACCTCGCCCGACGAATCGGGCCCAAGCGCCTGAATCGACGAGGATTGGGTCAACTGATTCTCAGCCACCCGGTAAAAGAGAGGTACGGCACTCGGACGCGGTACTCCGAGTTCGGCCAGCTCCTCTATATGGTGCTCGATGGCGGCCAGATCGCGCCCTGCCCACCCGGCAACGACAAAGGCGTCGACATCGACAGCGATCCGGCGCACTGCGGAACCGGTTTCAACATCAAAGTGAAGTCTCATGAAATCTCGCTTTCTAAGGACGATAAGAAATCCGGTCAACCGGCGAAAACTCTCGGCAGCCACATCGCCAGATCCGGAAAAAAGGCCAGCAAGGCCACCATGGCGAAAAGCGCCAAGACGAAGGGTTGCGACCCGATGATCACGGCGTTCATCGAGCCGCCCTTGCGCAGACTCTGCACAACGAACAGGTTCATTCCCACCGGCGGTGTGATCAACGCCGTTTCCACCAGCACGACAATGACGATGCCCAGCCAGATCGGGTCGTAGCCCAGTCCGACCATGATCGGCGCGACGATGGGGATAGTGACGATCATCATCGACAGTGTTTCCATGAAACAGCCAAGGATGACGTAGAAAATGACCACTACCAGCAGCATCCAGCCGGGCGACAGGCCAAGGCCACTGATCGACTCTGTCAGCGTCGAAGTAATCCCGGTCGCCGACATCACGAAGTTCAGGAACCCGGCCGCGACGACGATCAGCATGATCATCGCCGTGGATCGCATCGTCCCTTCCATGACTTCGCGCAGCATCGCAAACGACAGGCGACGGAAACCAGCGGCCAGGATCAGCGCACCGAAAACCCCTAGCGCTGCTGCTTCCGTCGGCGTAGCCAGGCCAGCGTAGATCGAACCGACGACCATCAGGAAGATGCCGAGCGGCGGTAGAAGGTGCTGCAAACTGACAATCCTTTCACTCCAGGTGGCATGGATACGCTGCCCGCCCCATTCAGGCTTGACGAGGCACGCCACGATGACGATCAACATGAACAGGAAAGCCAGGGCAAAGCCGGGAATGAAACCGGCCAGGTATAACTGCGGTACGGAGGAGTTGGTCAGCACCCCATATATCACCAGGTTGATCGAAGGTGGAATGAGGATTCCGAGAGTACCTCCGGCGGCAATGCTCCCGAGGAACAGCGGTTCGTTGTAACCGTAACGCTTGATCTGCGGAATAGCCACCGTACCCACGGTCGCCGCGGTCGCTACGCTGGAGCCGGACGTCGCGGCGAACAGAGTCGAAGCGCCGATATTGGCATGCATCAGCCCCCCCGGCAGCCAGGACAGCCACAAGCTCATGGCGCCGTACATGCGCTCGGCGAAGCCGGCACGCAAGAGCACCTCTCCCAGCATGATGAATAGCGGGATGGCTACCAGCAGGAATTCCGTGCTGGTACTCCAGGACAGTTCGCCCAGTGCGCGCGACAACGGCAACATGGAAAACAGCGGATCGAGGATGAGCCCGAGAACACCCAATGCCGCCCCGACGGGAATACTGATGCCGATAAGCACCAGGAGAAGAATGAGTGCCGTTGCGATCATGCCGACTCTCCCTTCACGAGACGCTCGCCGATTTCGGCCTCTTCCTGTGCCTCTTCCTCTGCGGAGCGAACGCCGCACAGATCCTTGATGGTGGTAAGGTCGCCGGTGACCAGGGCGGCCGAGGCACGCACCAGCATCAGCGCAAGAACCAGACACATCCAGACGAGGCCGAGAAACCACAGCCCTTGGGGGATCCACAACGGAGTAGCCAACGGGGTGTTCGCTGCCGAATTCTGCGCCCATGAGGTGTCGACGACGAACGACGCGTAATAGGTGAGAAACACCATGAACACGCCCAGGGCGACCAGCGACAACCAGTCGAGCACGGCCGAAACCCGTACCGGAAAGAGTTGATAGAGCGCATCGACACGCACATTGCCGCGATGCAGCACGACGAAAGCCAGCGACCAGGAGGTGCTGATGGCGAAGGCGTAACCGGAAAGTTCATCGGCGCCGCCAGTGGTGAATCCGAAGAACTTGCGGACAATCACGTCAAAACAGATAAGCAGCACGCTGGCCAGCGTGATCGCACCGCCGATCCACGCGGCCCCGAGGGACAAGGCGTTGGCTCGACGCAGCAATCGCTCGACCAGAGAAGGCGATTCAATTGAAGTCATGGAAAATCATTCAGAAAGGCTAACGGGGGGCCGCGCGGCCAACCCTCGACGGTTTGGCCGCGCTCGCGGTTTTGCTTACTTCTTGGCAGTCAGCCCGACAACCTTGGAGATGGTGGCGTTGAAGTCCTGCACACAGGTTGCCGAACACCGCGCAGCCCACTTGGGCAGCACCTGTTCCTGCATGATCTTCTTCAGCTGCGCGCGGTCGGCATCGCTCGGCTTGACGAGGACCATCTTGCCTTTGACCGGGAACGGACACGCAACGTTGCCGGTGTTGCAGTCATACCCTTGCTGCGTCTGGGCGGCGGCGGCGTCCCACATATTGCTGACCATGGCTTTGATGTTGGTCTGCAGGAAGGACTGCACCTTCGGGTCGATCTTGGCCCAAGCCTTCTGATTCACGCCGTGGATCTGCGAGTTCCAGTTGATCGGCAGCGCGTAGAGGTGAGTTGCGACTTCGTACCATTTGGCGGAGTACCCGGACAAGGACCCGGTAATGGCGCAATCCACCACCTTGTTTTGCATGGCCGGTACAACCTCGCCGAAGGCCATGGTCACGCTCGATCCGCCGAGCGCCTCGATGAACTCGGCCTGGGTGCGGCTGCTGGTGCGCACTTTCTTGCCCTTGATGTCGGACAGCCCCTTGATCTCGGCGTTGCAGAACAACACCTGCGCCGGATAGGGCGAAATGCCCAGTACCTTGATGCCGCTGCCTGGCCCGTAGTGTTTTGCATAGATCGGCTCGAACGCCTCGACAACAGCGCGTGCGCTCTTGGCGTCGGCAGTCAGCCCGGCCAGATCGATGGCCTCGTTGATCGGATTGTCGCTGGCAAAATACGACAGCGTGGCGGTCCCGAATTCGATGACCCCTTGCGACATCAGGCGCAGAATCTCCGGCCCCTTCAGCCCCATTTCGTTGAACCCCTTGATCTCCGCAGTGACCTGCCCGTTCGACAGCGTGGGCACGACGTTGGTCCAGAAAGGCTTCTCGTAATCGTTATAGGCCGTCAGATTGCTAAGCCCTCCGACGACTTTCAACTGCGTCTTGGGCAGGGTTTGCGCAGATACCGATGCAGCAAGCATTGTCGCCAGCGCCGCGATTGCAACAAAGTGTTTTTTCATGACGATCGTTCCTCCTAGGCAGGTCAAAAAAACGAGACACGGAACAAACTCCATCCCGTGAATCGAAAAACCAATATGACGGATAGCCACATTCTTCGGCAGCTTCCGCCCTAGTTCACATCAAAAAAACACGGATCCGGCAACTCACGAAACCCGGTAAAGCATTCTCTCTATCTTATTTTCCTGACGAATTCTCCTTAAATCTTTTCGACTCTAATCACGCCTTCACGTTCTGCCACCCGGACAAGTGCTCTTGCCCTCAGGAAAACGCCAGATCCCTGTCGAGCAAGTCGGTAACCAGCATTTTTCCGGGCGAATGTGTGATACAGAATTCCGGCCTGGCCTCCATCACGACCGACTGCGGCGTCACGCCGCACGCCCAGAACACTGGCAGTTCGCCTGGCAGCACGGCGACCGCATCGCCGAAATCCGGCTTCTGCAAATCGGCGATGCCGATCAGCGACGGATCACCCAGATGCACCGGAGCGCCATGCACCGCTGGAACCCGCGCCGTCACCTGCACCGCACGAATGGCATTGGCCGCTGTCATCGGCCGCATCGAGACCACCATCGGCCCGTGGAACACGCCGGCCGGAACGGTGGGGATATTGGTCCGGTACATCGCCACGTTGCGCCCCTCCAGGACGTGGCGCAACGGGATGCCGGCATCGATCAGCGCCTGCTCGAAAGAGAACGAACAACCGAGCACAAAAGTCACCAGATCATCCCGCCAGTAGTCGCGAATATCGGTAACCTCGCCCACCAATTCGCCGTGCCGCCAGATGCGATAGGCGGGTACGTCAGTACGGATATCGAGATCGGCGCCGAGGGTTGGCAGACTCGGGTCTCCTGGCTCGGAAACCCCGAGTAGCGGACAGGGCTTGGGATTGCGCTGGCAGAAACGAAGGAAATCGCCGGCCAGGGACGCCGGCAGGATCGCTACGTTTCCCTGAACATGGTTCGGAGCCGTTCCGCTGGTGTGCCCGCTCCACTCGCCGGCGCGGATAATGCGGCGAGCCTCGATGCCGGTCTTGGCCGAAAGGGAACCTTTCCCGGCGCCCGTTGTGCAATTCGTCATGCGCACCTTCCTCGATTGAATGGTTGCAGGCAGTATGAAACTGCGCGCGGCACAAAGACAAACTCAAAAATTCGTTGACTACCATCGATTTTTTTGGAGCTAAAATCATCCGAGTCTAATTTTTTCATTTCTGACTGCTGCTTTTCCACTGCGGAGCACTACCGTGAATCTGCGATTCGTTGAGACATTCGTCTGGGTAGCCCGCCTGCAAAGCATCACTCGTACCGCTGAGAAGCTCTTCCTGACACAATCCGCCGTTTCCAGCAGGATTTCCGTGCTTGAGGAGGAAATCGGCGCACCGCTCCTGGACCGGCGCGACCGGCAATTTCGCCTTACCCATGCGGGAGAACGCTTTCTGGTGCACGCGGAACGCCTGCTGGCCCTGCAGAGCGATCTGAAAAGCGAACTCGGCAGTCACGACGCCACCCGGTTTTCGCTACGCATCGGTTCGATCGAGACGATCCTCCACGCCTGGCTGATTCCAACGATGGAGTGGGTAAGACGCAGCAAGCCGAATATCGAGTTCGAGCTCAACGTCGAAATAACCCCTGTGCTTTGCCAGCAGATCTGCCGCGGCAGCCTCGATCTGATATTTGCGGCTGAACCTGCGGTCGGGAAAGGTGTTGTCAGCGAGAAGTTTCCTCCGCTGGAAATGGTATTCGTCGGACCCGCGTCGATGCGCGGGAACGAAAACCTGAGTATCGATGAACTGTTAAACCGGGAGTTGCTTACGTTCCAACGCAACTCCCAGCCGCATCTGGCACTTCTTGAATGCCTGGGAAACGAGGGAATCTCAGGAAAGAGAGTGCACACGGTGACCTCCATCTCCGCCTTGGTGAAGCTGGTCGAAAGCGGATTCGGACTCGCCACGCTGCCCAAGGTCGCGGTCAACGAACTAAAGCTTCATCACAGCATTGTTCCCATCAAAACCGCGCTGCAACTTGTTCCCCTGCCTCTTTATGCAAGCTATCTGAGTCCGCCGGCCACACGCGAACTCGAGGAGAGCGTGGCAGATGCCCTGGCATTCCTGCGCGAAGCAGTTAGTAACACCCGCCACGCCTGAGTATTACGCGCGATCAGGTCAGCACGGTGATTCCCGGCAGTTTGTGTAGCGCAACCAAAGCTTCGTCGCTCGGGTAGATGACATTGAGCACGCCGGCGGGGAATCCGCAACTTCCGGATAATTCGGCAAGCGCGAGGAGCGCGGACGGGCACTCCGATGAAGGGCAGATCACCAGAGCAGCGCCGGCCGTCAGCGCAGCTACTCCCTGAACAGCCACTTCCAGGAACCCTTTTGAGGTTGCCGGTACCGCAACCACCCCCGTAACCATGCCCACTTGCGGCTCGCGCAAGCAAGACACGACGCCCTGCACGTCGCGGCTGGCCGATTCCTCATCCTTGCCGGTCTCCTCGGCAAGCAAGCGCGAAAAATGAGCCCTCATGTCGTGCAGCGCATCGGCCAAAGAGGAGAGCAGGCGCTTGCGCCCTGACTCGCCAAGAGAGTTCCAGGCGGCAAGGCTCCCACCGGCAGAACGAAGCGCCTCACCCATTTCCTCGGCGCCGAATAGAGGTATCTTTCTCAGGATCTCGCCGGTAACAGGATTGCACACATCGCGATAGTCAAGGGCCGGCTTGAGATAGGCACGCCCGTTAATCCACATGGGAATCGCGTAAATTTCCTTGCCTCGGCGCATCGAAGCTCCGCAAAAACTGATTCAGGAAAATGATAAGATGTTTGAGCATCGTACCGTAGCATCAGGGTACCCGATTCTGGTAGGCTCGAAGCAATAGCAAGAACGCCTGCCGATAGAACATAGAAGAAATCTTACAGGAATGTAAAGGTGGAACAACCAGAAGTTAAGGGATCGATTCAGGTCATCGAGAGGATGATGTCCCTGATTGATGCGCTGGCCGAAACGGCTGAACCGGCATCACTCAAGACACTATCGAAAGTCACCGGGCTCCACCCCTCGACGGCACACCGGATTCTTGCCGCGATGACTCACTCGCGGCTTGTAGAGAGGTACGATGCGGGCTCGTACGGGCTGGGCATTCGTTTTCTTGAACTCGGCAATATCGTCAAGACCCGTTTCAACATACGCGATATCGCTCTGCCGTTCATGCAGAACCTGCACGAGACGATAGGCGAAGCCATCAACCTAGGCATCCGCGACGGCGACGAGATCATCTATCTCGAACGTACGTCGAGCGGCCGCTCCCTGGTCAGGGTCGTATACCTCGTCGGCGCGCGCGCGCCTCTGCATCTGACATCGCTGGGCAAGCTGTTCCTCGCGGCAGACACGACAGCCAACGTCCACGCATACGCCGAACGTACCGGGTTGCCGGGAAAAACCCCTCATTCCCTGACAACCCTGGAACAGCTGGAAAAGGAACTCGAAACGATCCGCCGGGAGGATCTCGCCTACGACAATGAAGAAGCCGAGATTGGCTTACGCTGCGTCGCGGCGCCGATCCGCAACGATGAAGGAACTCTGGTCGCCGGCCTCTCCATTTCCGCACCGACCGACAGGCACGACCCAGCCTGGGCCAATCGAATCAGGGAAGTCACGGCCGCTATCTCGCACGCCCTCGGATACCGCTCGCTGCCAAAATACGCATAAAAAAGCCTCGCCCCCCCGGCGACAACCCGGATTATCCGGGCAGAACCCCGGAAGCCATTGTCCTGAGGGTGGCTGCCTGTTGCGGCAAGGGGCGCGCGGCATGGGTATGCTCCATCCAGCGCTTGATCCGGTTTGCGTCTCCGACCCGCGTCAGCTTGCCGACGGAATCGAGCAGCACAATCACAACGGGCCTGTCGGCAACCCGAGCCTGCATGACCAAACATTTTCCCGCCTCGTGTATGTAGCCTGTCTTGGACAGGCCGACGTCCCATGAGGCGTTCTTGACCAGCGGATTCGTATTGTGGAACGCAAGCTGGCGGCCCGCGACATCGACCACGGCCTCGGCAGTCGTCGAAAAATCGCGAATCAGCGGGTAGCTGTAAGCCGCCGAGACCATTCTCGCCAGATCGTGGGCGGTGGAAACGTTGTTGCTGGTCAGCCCGGTCGGATCCTCGAATCGAGTGTCTCGCATGCCCAGCGATTGCGCTTTCATGTTCATGGCGGCGACGAACGCTGGCATTCCACCCGGATAGTATCGAGCCAACGCGTGCGCCGCACGATTTTCGGAGGACATCAAGGCCAGCAAGAGCGCCGTCTCGCGCGTCATGGACGCCCCCACGTTCAAGCGCGAACGGCTCCCGCGCAGGTAGTCCACATCTTCATCGGATATCGCGATGCTAGCTTGCAGATCGGGAGTGGCGTCCAGCACGACCATCGCCGTCATCAACTTGGTAATTGAAGCGATGGGCACCACGACGTTAGCATTTTTCTGATACAACGCCCCGCCGCCGCCCTGTTCAACCACGAGAGCCGAACCTGACATCACGGCAAGATGCTGTTCATCCCGTGGCCGGGCACTCGATCCGGCAGCTGCCGCAGTAGAAACCTTCTTCCCAATGGCACCTGCGCGCTTGCTGACTTGACTGTCCGCTACAGTTTTTTTCTTTACCGCACCTGCATCCGCCTGGCGAGAGGAAGAAGAAGTGGCCTTGGCCTTTTCCGCAGCGATAACGCCGAAAGCCGGGAAAACGCCGACCCCGAGCGCCACTGAAACTATCAATACCGATTGCAACTTACGCCACATCCAAACAACCTCTCATCTTCCGACCTGACCGAAGTCTATCACCAGCGAAAAACAAATCAAGAAAAATAACAAGATAGGACAGATATCAGAGAAACCACATGAAACACATGCTATCCCTCTTAACCATCGCCGCAAAACTGGGCTATCCTAGCACCCGGCAGCGCACAAAAGAGCCTTTGTAAAGGTTTCGGTTTACCGAATTATGGTAGACTGGCGCTCGCCTTAGCGTGGTAATGATATCTAGCCAATTTCAATGTCGCAAAAGCTTCAGACTGATCTTCAGCCTGCCAGAACCGACGATTTCCAGCGGTTCGCGTCCGTTCTTCAAGACGACAGCGTACAGGCCCCTTCAGTCAGGTCGCGCAGCAAAGCTCCCGTCAAAGTTTTTCAACCGTCCTACTAAAAGAGTGTATTGCCATGACACAAACTGTATCGATCAATGCCCCCGATTACGTCAAGCACGAAGGCCTGAAAAAATGGGTCGCCGAGATCGCCGCGCTCACGACGCCCGAGCGCGTCGTGTGGGCCGACGGCTCGCAGGAAGAATATGACCGTCTGTGCCAGGAACTGGTCGACGCCGGCACCTTCATCAAACTGAAAAAGCGCAAGAATTCCTTCCTCGCCTTCTCGGACCCGTCAGACGTCGCCCGGGTTGAAGACCGCACTTATATCTGCTCGGAAAAGCAGGAAGATGCCGGTCCGACCAACAACTGGGAAGCCCCTGCCAAGATGCGCGCCACCCTGAACGGACTGTTCAAGGGCTGCATGAAGGGCCGTACCATGTACGTCATTCCGTTCTCGATGGGTCCGATCGGTTCCCCGATCGCCCAGATCGGCGTGGAAATCACCGACTCCGCCTATGTCGTGGTCAACATGAAGATCATGACCCGCATGGGCAAGGATGTCTTCCCGGTTCTC
>DBMG01000154.1:32820-34028 GCA_002304785.1 Candidatus Accumulibacter sp. UBA704
TGGCCTTGCGCATCGCCTCCACCATGGCGCGCGACGGCGGCTGGATGGCCGAGCACATGCTGATCCTCGGCGTCGAATCGCCTGCCGGCGACAAGCACTATGTTGCCGCGGCTTTCCCGTCTGCCTGTGGCAAGACCAACTTCGCCATGCTCGTCCCGCCGGCCGGCCTCAAAGGCTGGAAGATCACCTGCATTGGTGACGACATCGCCTGGATCAAGCCGCGCAAAGGCGCTGACGGCGTTACCCGCCTGTACGCCATCAACCCGGAAGCCGGTTTCTTCGGCGTCGCCCCGGGCACCAACGAGCAGACCAACTTCAACGCGATGGCCTCGCTGGCTGAAAACACCATCTTCACCAACGTCGCGCTGACCGACGATGGCGACGTGTGGTGGGAAGGCATGGGCCCGGCACCGGCTCACGCCATCGACTGGCAGGGCAATGACTGGACTCCGGAAATCGCCAAGGAGAAGGGCACCAAGGCGGCTCACCCCAACTCCCGCTTTACCGCGCCGGCATCGCAGTGTCCGTGTATCGACAAGGACTGGTCGAATGCCGACGGCGTGCCCATCTCGGCCTTCCTGTTCGGCGGCCGCCGCGCCTCGACTGTGCCGCTGGTCTGCCAGACGGCCGACTGGGAACACGGTGTTTACTCTGCCGCCACGCTCGGCTCGGAAACCACCGCAGCCGCTTTCGGCGCACAGGGTGTCGTCCGCCGCGACCCGTTCGCCATGCTGCCGTTCTGCGGCTACAACATGGCCGACTACTACGGCCACTGGCTGAAGATGGGCGCAGCGGCCGACAAGCAGGTGCCGATCTTCCTGGTCAACTGGTTCCGCACCAACGAACAGGGCAAGTTCGCCTGGCCCGGCTTCGGCGACAACGCCCGCGTCCTGAAGTGGATCATCGAGCGCTGCGAAGGCAAGGTTGGCGGCCAGGCATCCGTGCTCGGCACCATCCCCAACTACGAAGACATCGACTGGACCGGCGCCGACTTCTCCAAGGAGCAGTTCGCCAACGTCACCAACCTCGACAAGCAAACGTGGCTGGGCGAACTCGAAGGCGTCAAGGAATGGTTCGGCAAGATGGGCGCCAAGCTGCCCGCCAAGCTGGCGACCATCCGCGACGAACTTGAAGCCAAGTTCAAGTCTCTCTAAGTCGCTTCAAGCGACACACCAAGGCCGCCCATGGGCGGCCTTTTTCTTTTGCGC
>DBMG01000063.1 GCA_002304785.1 Candidatus Accumulibacter sp. UBA704
TCGGCGACTATGCATAATCGGCCAAAGCCGCCAATGAGAAGAAGCTCGGCCGATGGCAGTTTTTACAGGATTCCGGACATTCCCGATAACGTTGGATGGGCGTGGCAGATACGTGCCAGGTCTTCGCTTGCCGCACTGAACTCCATTGAGGTAGGCTGGAAAAGATGGCGGATGACGCAAGATCTGGTTATACAGGCGCTGTTCCGGGCCGTTATTGCCAAGCGGCCTGGCAAGGGGCTGATTCTCCATTCCGACCGCGGCAGCCAGTACTGCTCTCTGGCTTACCAGAAATTGCTCAACCAGTTCGGTATGCAAGTTTCCGAGAGCCGCAAGGGAAACTGTTGGGACAACGCACCGATGGAAAGTTGCAGGGGGTCTCTGAAGACCGAACTGGTGCATCACCAGCGCTTCACCACCCGCGAGCAAACTCGAGATCACGGAATATATCGAGATCTTCTACAACCGGATTCGAAAGCAGGTACGACTTGGCTATCTATCTCCCGCCACTTTCGCCCAGCACTACTATGCAAATAAGATAGCCGCTAAATCCGTTGGACTCCACGGCTTGCAACCGACCTCAACTCCGGAAACGATCACCACTCGGCGCGACCAAACCATCGCATCGGGCCTTACCCAGAGATCGAACTCCTCGCCGTTGACGTCGCCCAGCGTCAGCGCCGCCTCGCGCAAGGATATTTCGTCGCGATGCGCCATCTTGGCGATTTCCGCCGCTCGGTCGTAACCGATGTGCGGTGTTAGCGCGGTCACCAACATCAACGAGCGCTCCAACAACTCGGCGACGCGCTTCCTCCTGACATCAATTCCGCGAACGCAGTGCGTCTCGAAGCTGATCATCCCGTCGGCCAGCAAGCGGATGCTTTGCAGCACATTATGGGCAATTAGTGGTTTGAACACGTTGAGTTCGAAGTTGCCCGAAGCCCCGGCAATACCGACGGCCACATCGTTACCCATGATCTGAGCGCAGACCATGGTTAGCGCCTCGCACTGCGTTGGGTTGACCTTACCCGGCATGATTGAACTACCTGGTTCGTTTTCGGGAATGTTGATCTCGCCAAGCCCGGAGCTCGGTCCCGAGGCGAGCCAGCGGATATCGTTGGCGATTTTCATCAGTGCGACGGCAAGTGTCCTCAATGCTCCGTGAACGGCGACCAAGCCGTCGTGCGCGGCCAGAGCGGCGAATTTGTTGGCGGCGCAAACGAACGGAAGCTGACAGGATCGGGACAGTTGGGCTGCGACGCGAACGCCGAACTCAGGATGTGTGTTCAGACCGGTACCGACGGCGGTACCGCCAATGGCCAGCGGATACAGCGAAGGCAGCACGGCGGTAATCACCGACTCGGCGTGATCGAGCTGGGCGACGTAACCCGAGAATTCCTGACCCAACGTGAGCGGTGTTGCGTCCTGCAGATGGGTGCGACCGATCTTGACGATGTTGGCGAAGGCCGCGGATTTGGCGGCCAGCGCCGCGCGCAACCGAGCCAGCGATGGCAGCATCGCACTACTGATACCAAGTAAGGCGGCCACATGCATCGCGGTCGGAAAGACATCGTTGGACGACTGGCCGAGATTGACCTCGTCGTTAGGATGCACCTGTCGCTTCTGCCCGCGCTCGCCGCCTAACAGTTCCGAGGCACGGTTGGCCAACACCTCGTTCAGGTTCATGTTGCTCTGAGTACCCGAGCCCGTTTGCCAGACCGATAACGGGAACTCTTGCAGATGGCAGCCTGACAGCACCTCCTCTGCCGCTGCCATAATCGCCGCTGCCTTGACCTCCGGCAGCAAACCGAGATCACGATTGAGCAGCGCGCAAGCATGCTTCACACGAGCGAGCGCCAGCACCATTTCGGGCGGCATGCGTTCAGAAGAAATGGCGAAGTGCTCAAGCGAACGCTGTGTCTGCGCGCCCCACAGTCGGTCGGCTGGAACGTCAATGGCGCCGAAAGAATCGCGCTCAGTCCTTTGCGCATCGACGGCTTTGTCGCGAAATTCGCCGCTCAAGGGTGATTCGTTCATGATCGCCTCCTTTTCTGAACTTTGACCACGCATTCGATCCGGCATTCCAGCGAAGAACGTTAGCGCGACTATCTTGTCGAACGTCCGTTGTAGCCTGTCACGGAGGCAGACATGTCACATGACCCGTTCGGCGCCTTGCAAAGCTTCAGGCTTGCTTCCGGAGAATCGTCACGCTATTACGCCCTGTCCGCGCTTGAATCTGCCGGTTTCGACCGGTTGTCGCGGCTGCCGGTTTCGATTCGCATCGTGCTTGAGTCTTTGCTGCGCCACTGCGATGGAAAAAGGATCACCGAAGACCACGTCCGCCAGCTCGCTGGCTGGCAAGCGGTCGCCTCGCGCAACGAGGAAATTCCTTTTGTCGTGGCGCGGATCGTTCTGCAGGATTTCACGGGCGTGCCGCTTCTATGCGATTTGGCGGCCATGCGTGGTGTCACGCAGCGGTTCGGCAAAAACCCGAAGATTGTCGAGCCGCTGGTGCCGGTCGACCTGGTTGTCGATCACTCGGTACAGGTCGACCACTACAACGTCGTCAATGCGCTCGACCTCAACATGCGACTCGAATTCAAGCGCAATGCCGAACGCTACCGTTTCATCAAATGGGGCATGCAGGCTTTCGACGCCTTCCGCGTGGTGCCGCCCGGCATCGGTATCGTGCATCAGGTCAACCTTGAATACCTGGCCCGCGGAGTAATTCACAAGAACGGCGTCACCTATCCCGATACGCTGGTCGGTACGGATTCGCACACGACGATGATCAATGCACTCGGCGTGGTTGGCTGGGGCGTTGGCGGAATTGAGGCGGAAGCGGGAATGCTCGGGCAACCGCTGTATTTTCTAACGCCCGATGTTGTCGGTGTGCATCTGATGGGGCGGCTGCCGGAGGGCGCGACTGCCACAGATCTGGTGTTGTACGTAACCGAGCGCCTGCGGCGGGCAAAAGTCGTGGGCAAGTTCGTTGAGTTCTTTGGTGACGGTGCTGCCATGCTGACGGTACCGGACCGGGCAACGCTGGCTAATATGGCACCAGAATACGGCGCGACGATGGGCTTCTTCCCGGTCGATGCCCAGACGGTCAACTATCTCGCCGCCACCGGTCGTAGCGACGACGAAATCGACGCCTTCGCGTCCTACTTCAAGGCGCAGAAACTGTTCGGCATGCCGAGCGCCGGAGAAATCGACTACAGCGAGGTGATCGATATCACCCTCGATGCGGTACATCCGGCCGTCGCCGGCCCAAAACGGCCGCAGGATCGCATCGAATTGCCCGCGCTCGGGAAAACGTTCACCCACCTGATGACGCAGCCCGTGGCCGAGAATGGCTACGGCAAGCCGCCGGGCGAAATCGCGAACCGATATCCGCTCGCCAACGCGGTCGATGCTCCGACCGGTGCCGACATCGGCCACGGCGACGTACTGATCGCTGCCATCACCTCCTGTACCAACACCTCGAATCCTAGTGTAATGCTGGCCGCCGGCCTGCTGGCACGCAAGGCCGTGGCCCTCGGTTTGCGTGTCGGGCCGCGGGTCAAGACCTCTCTGGCGCCGGGTTCGCGCGTGGTCACCGAATATCTCACCAAGACAGGATTGTTGAACGATCTGGAAGCCCTCGGCTTCCGCGTCGTCGCCTACGGCTGCACCACCTGCATCGGCAACTCCGGCCCGCTCGACGAGGCCATCGAGGCCACTCTCGCCGCCGAGCATCTGGTCTGCGCCGCCGTGCTCTCGGGCAATCGCAATTTCGAGGCGCGCATCCACCCGGCGATCCGCGCCAATTTCCTCATGAGTCCGCCGCTGGTCGTGGCCTTTGCCATCGCCGGCCGCGTCGGCGTGGACCTCAGCCGCGAGCCGCTCGGCACCGGCAATGACGGCCGCCCGGTGTATCTGCGCGACATCTGGCCGAGCACGGCGGACATCGCCGACGTCCTGCAAAGCGCCACCGATCCCGAGGTCTATCGCCGGCTGTACGCCGATGTCGCCCACGGCAACCCGCTATGGAACGACATCCCCACCGAGGGCGGCCAGGTCTATGGCTGGGAGCCCTCCACCTACATCGCCGAACCGCCCTTCTTCAGCGATTTCGCCATGCAGCCGGCGCCGCTCGAGGACATTCGCCGCGCCCGCGTGCTGGGCATCTTCGGCGACTCGGTCACCACCGACCACATCAGCCCGGCCGGCGCGATCCGCGCCGACTCGCCGGCGGGCCGCTATTTGCAGCAACGCGGCGTCGCCATCGCCGACTTCAACAGCTACGGCTCGCGCCGCGGCAA
Organism: Candidatus Accumulibacter sp. UBA704; assembly: GCA_002304785.1. Taxonomy (GTDB): domain Bacteria; phylum Pseudomonadota; class Gammaproteobacteria; order Burkholderiales; family Rhodocyclaceae; genus Propionivibrio. The sequence continues at coordinate 4,302 of DBMG01000063.1, forward strand.
CCATGAAATCATGATGCGCGGCACCTTCGCCAACGTGCGCATCAAGAACCTGATGATCCCGGCGCGCCCGGACGGCAGCCGCTTCGAAGGCGGCGAAACCCTGTTCCAGCCCACCGGCGAACAGATGTCGATCTACGACGCGGCCATGAAGTACGTGGCGGCCGGCACGCCCACCGTGGTGTTCGGCGGCAAAGAATACGGCCAGGGCTCGTCGCGCGACTGGGCCGCCAAGGGCACCCAGCTGCTGGGCGTCAAGGCCGTCATCACGCGCAGCTTCGAGCGCATCCACCGC
>DBMG01000007.1 GCA_002304785.1 Candidatus Accumulibacter sp. UBA704
GCTCGACCGCAACAACCGCATCCTGGTCAACCAGGGGCTGAAGCGCATGCGCGAAGGGCGGATGAACCCCGGCATCCGCGCCCTGTTCCGCGCGGCCGGGCGCGATCCGGCCAAGGCCGGCAGCATGGACCTCGGTTTCATGATCGGCCCGCGTCTCAACGCCGCGGGGCGTCTGGCCGACATGTCGCTCGGCATCGAGGCGCTGATCACCGACGACGACGCGCGCGCCATCAACATCGCGCAGCAGCTCGATACCCTCAACCGCGAGCGCAAGGACATCGAATCCGGCATGCAGGAACAGGCGCTCGTCCATCTCGAAACCATCGACGACACGGAAGGCCCGGCCATCGCCCTGTTCGACCCGAAATGGCATCAGGGCGTGATCGGCATCCTCGCCTCGCGCATCAAGGACAAGCGCCACCGCCCCGTGTTCGCCTTCGCGCGCGGCGACACGGAAACCGCCGATGGAGAAATCAAGGGCTCCGGCCGCTCGATCCCCGGCCTGCACCTGCGCGACGCGCTCGACCTCATTTCCAAGCGCGCACCCGGCCTGTTGAAGCGTTTCGGCGGCCACGCCATGGCCGCCGGCGCGACAATCATGGAAGCGGACTTCGCCCGCTTCCGCGAACTGTTCGCCCAGGTCGCCGATGAACTGCTCTCACCCGCCGACCTCACTCGGACGCTGGAAACCGACGGCAGCCTCGAAGCCAGCTATTTCTCCATCCAGACCGCCCGCCTGCTGGAAGACGAGGTCTGGGGCCAGGGTTTCCCGGCTCCATTGTTTGAAGACGAATTCGTCGTCGAGAACCAGCGCATCCTCAAGGAAAAACACCTCAAACTGCGCCTGCGCCGCGGAGAACTCCGCATCGACGCCATCCAGTTCAATTTCAGCGCATCCCCCGGCACCACCATCCGCGCCGCCTACCGGCTGGCAGTCAATGAGTACAACGGAGTGCAGTCGCCGCAGCTGATGATCGAGTACATACATAACCGTGACGCTTTATAAAACGGCGTTCGCCGGAGTTCCCCGCACTCACGGCGTCACAGCTCGGATTTCGGTTGATCGGCAATCAGGATGGCGATCTCCTCCATCGGTTCATTCGCTCCCATGAAGAAAATGCAGGGAAATACGTTCGTTCAAGGAATTGGTCGGCGATCATTGGCGTGATAAATTCGGGACGAAGTCCCGCTTCATCAACTTTTCCCGAAGAGTCACGACGCGCCAATGAACCTCAAGCACTTATTCTATTTCTGGAAAGTCGCAAAACTAGGTAGCGTTAGCCGCGCGGCGGAGGCCATTAATGTCACTCCGCAGACCTTGAGCGGGCAAATCCATCTGCTTGAGGAGAGTCTCGGGAAAGAACTGTTCTCCCGCAGGAAGCGCTCCCTGGTCCTTACCGAAACCGGCAGCATGGCCCTGAAGTATGCTGAAGAACTGTTTGCCTTGAGCGCCGAGCTCGAAGCCATGATCAAGAACCCACCCAAGGAACGCTCGATAGAGTTTCGCGTGGGCGTTTCGGACGCCGTGCCCAAGACGCTGGCTTTCCAACTGCTGAAACCGGCAAACGAAGCCGTGGAGGGAGTGAGCTTTTCGTGCCGGGAATGGCGGCTTGACAGGCTGTTGACCGAATTATCCATTCACCACCTCGACCTCGTGATTTCGGACAAACCGATTCCCCCGTCGATCAGTGTACGTGCCTACAATCACCGCCTGCTTGAATCCGGGATAACCTTCCTGGTTGAAAAAAGCCTCGTATACGATGCGCTTCCCCCATTCCCGGCATGTCTCGGGGTATTGCCTCTCCTGCTTCCAGGAGAGGATTCCGCCATCCGTACCAGCATCGATCTCTGGCTCGAAAGAAAACATATCCATCCCAGGATTGTCGGAGAGTTCGACGACTGTGCGCTGATGACAACCTTCGGAAGCGCCCGGATGGGCGCTTTTCCGATCCCCTCGGTGGTCGAAAAGGACTACACGGGTTCAGGGGCCTTCAAGGTGCTGGGCCGAACCAATCAGGTTCGAGCGACTTACTATGCCATTTCGGTGGAACGACGCCTTACCCATCCCTGCGTCGTTGCCATTACGAAATCCGCGCAACGCTTTTCGAAGGAAACACCCCGGGCGGGCGACGCCGCTGACACCTTCTGAGCCCGCGTGTCACTGCAACAACGACAGGAAGCTTGCGCCAATCCTGAAAACACGCGGGACTCTCGGCCAATTACCCTAGCCGCGAAATGAAGTATCCGGCACACACTGCCGTTCCTATTACTCCGGCAACGTTCGGTCCCATCGCGTGCATCAGCAGGAAATTCTTCTTGTCGTACTCCGCACCAACGACCTGAGACACCCGCGCAGCCATTGGCACAGCGGAGACCCCCGCGGACCCGATCAGGGGGTTGATGGGATTGGAGGGAGAAAGCTTGTTCATCAGCTTGGCCAGGAGAACACCAGAGGCAGTCGACACAGCGAAGGCCAGGACGCCGATTGCGATAATCAGCAGCGTCTTGCTCTGCAGGAAGCTCCCCGCGTCCATCGTCAGCCCCACCGAGGCTCCCAGAAAGATGGTCACGATATTGATGATCTCGTTCTGGCAAACCTTGGTCAAACGCTCCACCACCCCCGATTCGCGCATGATGTTGCCAAGCATCAGCATGGCGATCAGCGCCGACGCCGCCGGCACAACCAGGATCACGACGACCATCACGGCAATCGAAAACGCGATGCGCTCAAACTTACCCACGGAACGTAACGTCTTCATGCGAATCCGCCGCTCAGCATCGTTCGTGAAAAGCTTCATGATCGGCGGCTGAATCAGCGGCACGAGAGACATGTAGGTGTAGGCTGCAACCGCAATCGGCCCGATCAAATGCGGTGCCAGCTTGTTGGCTGTAAAAATCGATGTTGGGCCATCCGCCCCGCCAATGATACCGATGGATGCTGCTTCACCAGGGGTAAACACGCCACTTATGACAGCCACAAACATTGTCGCAAAAATTCCCGCCTGAGCGGCCGCTCCCAGGAGCAGGGTCCGAGGATTCGCTATGAGAGGGCCGAAATCAGTCAGCGCCCCCACACCGAGAAAGATGATCGGCGGAAACAACTCGAGATGAATGCCTTGGGAAATGTAGTAGAACAGCCCTCCCGGAACATTGACTAGGTTGTCTATATAGGGCTCGTTCAGTACGCCCATGGTCGGGATGTTGGCCAGCAATGCTCCGAACGCGATCGGCAGCAGCAACAAAGGTTCATACTGCTTCACAATGGCCATGTAGAAAAGAACCGCACAGACGGCCCACATCACCACCATGCCGCCGGTAACCTGCGAGAACCCGGTGGATGTCGTCATCACAATGATGAACTGCTCGATAATTCCAGACATACGCTCCTCTTTGTAGTTTTCGTGGTTGGTTCAGGGAATTTGCCTTGCGCTGCCCCCGGATGGCCTTGCCGGCATGCCCGACGCGTCCGTAATCCGTCGCATGCGACTCCCTCTCAGACGCACCGCTTAGTGCCGCGTGGGATCGTCAATCTTGTGCGCCGCCGCTTCGGCCAGCGCTTTATCCGCTTCGGAGCTGATCGTTTGGGTAACCCGCCCGGTGACGATGCCGTAAAGATCCCCGATCAGGATAAGAATGGCGATCGAACTGAAAAGGACGCCAACCCCGTAAAGCGCAGCCAGCGAGAGCCCCGAAGCCGGCGCCATGTTGCCGAGATTGATTCCCGCCTGCAGCCAGCTTCCGTGCAGAAAGAGAACCATGATTGCGATCATCACCAGATGGGCAATCGACAGCAGGACACGTTGCCCCGCGGCAGGAAACATCTTGAGAAACCCGTCAAAACCGAGATGTCCGTGTTCGCGCAGCGCTATCAGCCCGGCGGTATAAGTCATCCAGGTCAGGCACCAGGACGAGAGCTCTTCCGAAACCGTGATGCCTTGGTTGAAGAAGTAACGCAGAACGACGTTTCCGAAAACCATGACCAACATTGCGACGAGAAGAATCGCAGCACAGATTTTCAGCAGGGTGAACAACATATCGGCAAGCCTGATCACTGACGCCTCCTCGATCACACGCAATCTATCCACATGACGTTAAGCGACTGAAATTCGCTTAAGCACGGCGCCTGTGCAGCGCTCTTTGATTAATGATCCAAACCAATGAAATCGAAGCACCGGACTCTCGTGTTTTGCACTTCCTCGGCCATTCCGAATTCGCCTGGATGAACCGATTCGACCGCCAGTCAACTCGCGGAATCAACCTGCCCGCATATCGACAGATGGACATCCCGACCCTTGACTATCAGCACCCAAGCTCACTACCAGACCGTCGGGCACCGGTACGTTAGCGCAAACACAATTGAAATAAAATTCGTATTAATTATTCTGTTTCTCAATTTTTTGCGATCTATAAGGCAATACCAGCTTTCGTTTTTCGGTTGCCTCGTTGCTTCCGAAGAAACGTCAACACGATGCGGACGACAACTAGCAGAGCGGCACATCCCGCCTAGCCTCTTTCGCGGCACTCGACTGGCAGCAGGCCCAACACCCG
>DBMG01000175.1 GCA_002304785.1 Candidatus Accumulibacter sp. UBA704
GACACCTATGGCCAGGGGCTGGCCAATCTGCTGCCGGCGCTGGAGCGCGGCATCCGCACCATCGACAGCTCGGTGGCCGGGCTTGGCGGCTGCCCTTATGCCCCCGGCGCCTCCGGCAACGTCGCCTCGGAGGAGGTGGTCTACCTGCTGCACGGCCTTGGCATGAGCACCGGCGTCGATCTCGACCAGCTGGCCGCCACCGGCCAGTGGGTCAGCGAGCAGCTCGGTCGCCCCAACGGCTCGCGGGTCGGCCGGGCCCTGCACGCCAATGCCGAGCGGCTGCGCACCCGGCTGTGCCAGCCATCCCCGCAATAAGGAGCCCTGCCATGTCCAATACCCTCGCCCACGGGCTCGCCGGCAAGGAGGTGACCTACAGCATCTCCGAGCTGGCCCACGAGTTCGACATCACGCCGCGCACCATCCGCTACTACGAGGACGAGGGGCTCATCACCCCGACCCGGGAGGGACAGACCCGCATCTACAGCCACAAGGACAAGATCCGCCTGAAATTGACCCTGCGCGGCAAGCGCCTCGGCTTCAGCCTGGCGGAGATCCGCGAGCTGTTCGACATGTATGACACCGACCGCTCCAGCAAGACCCAGCTCAACTCCATGATCCAGCTCATCGAGGCCAAGCGTCACTCCCTGCGCCAGCAGCTGGAGGATATCCAGATGGTGATGGCCGAGCTGGAGGCGGCCGAGCAGCGCTGTGTTAATTCCCTTAACAGCTTGAAAACCAGCGCAGATTAACCGAATCTGGGATCATCTCTGCCTGCTGGGAGACCCCATGAAACGCTGGTGTTGGTTGTTGCTGCTGCTCTGCTGTACGGCATGGGGCCACCCGCTGATCCGGGTCGGTGGCTACCCCTATGCCCCCTTCGTCGTAAAAGACGACAGCGGCCACTATCGCGGGCTGACCCTGGATCTCATCGCCCTGCTCAACGACATCCAGCAGGATGTGCACTTCGTGTTCGTGCCCACCTCGGCCCCCCACCGCTACAAGGCGCTGGCCCTCGGCCGCTTCTCGCTGATGCTGTTCGAAGATATCCGCTGGGACTGGAATGCCGATCAGGTGCGCATCAGCCGTCCGCTGCTGCTGGGTGGCGAGCGCTACGTCGCCCTCAAGGCGCCGGGGCGGGATCAATCCTTCTTTGACAACCTGACTCAACGCCAGCTGATCGGGGTCAGCGGCTATCACTACGGCATCGCCGATTTCGACGCCACCGCGAGCACCCTGAAGCAGCGCTTCAATATCACCCTGGTCAAGGACAACATCAACGCCCTGCAGGGACTGTTCAAGGGGCGCGGCGAAGTGGCCATCCTCAACCTCTCCTACCTCAACCAGTTCGACAAGGATTACCCCGAGCAGGCAAGCCAGCTGCTGCGCTCAAACCGGTGGGATCAGCAGTATGAGCTGCGCGCCCTGCTCAGCCCGGACGCCGGGATCTCGGTACAGCAGCTGGAACAGTGGCTGGCCCAACTGAAAGAGAGCGGGAAATTGGCAAGCCTTTGGACAAAGTACGGCGTACAGCATCAAGTGGCACCATGATCATGACCTGAAAGTTTGTTACCCTATGCGCATCAATTGGAGACCCTCATGCCCAAGCCTCTGCGTGCCCGTCTGCTGCGCTACGCCCTCTACCTCTGCGCCGCCCTGCTGCTCTCCCTGCTTATTCTGTTATGGCAAGCCCCCACGCTGACCCAGCGCCACCTGCCAAGCTGGCTGGCCAAACACTACGGCCTGCACCTGAGCCTGGGGGAGATCGACGTCGGCCTGCGCCACCCCTCCCTCGCCATCGGCCCCACCACCCTGTTCGATGACCAGCAGCAGCCCCTCGTCGCCTTCGAGCGCCTGCAGCTCACCCCCTTGATTGGGGAAAGCTGGCGCCAGCGCGCCCTGATCCTCGACGAGGCGCGCCTCGTCAAGCCAACAGTCAATCTGATGCGGCTGGCGGATCAAGGCAAAACCGTTCGCTTTAATCTGACCGAGGCGCTGGCCAACCTGCTCACCCCGAGTGAAACTACGGGCACCGACAGCAGCGCCCCCTTGCTGGTGCAGATCAACCAGCTGGCGGCAGAGCAGGGTCACATCGCCTATCAAGACAGCCGCAAGCAGAGCAGCCCCGGCTGGGTGCCCACCCTCACCCTGAGCGGGCTCGACCTGCAACTGCCGACCTTCTCCACCGCCCCTGGCCGCGCCAACCCCTTCGTGCTCGCCGCCACCCTCAACCAGCAGAGCCCGCTCAAGGCGAGCGGCGAGCTCGACATCATGAGCGGCGCCGGCAAGGGTAAGATCAGCCTCGGCAAGCTGACGCTAGCCCCATTCGCCCCGCTCTGGGCGCCTTATCTCGACGTCAAGCTGGCCAAGGGCGAGGCCAACGCCGAGCTTGCCTACCAGATAGCCGAGGGCAAGCAGGGGCTGAGCTGGCAACTATCCAAGGGCAAGCTGACCCTCAATGACTGGCAGCTCCAGCGCCGCAAGGGCGGCGAATTTGCCCGCTTCAAGCAGCTGGCGCTGACCGGCATCGCACTCGACGGCAACAAGCAGGCGCTGCAGATCGACCGGCTGGCGCTCAAGGCCCCGGCCATCAGCGCGGTGCTCGATGCCGACCAGCAGCTGGATCTGGCGACTCTGCTGCTCCCCCAGCCACCGGTCAACACCGGTAAAGCTGCCAAACCGGCGGCGCCGGACCAACCCTGGCGCTGGAGCCTCAAGCAGACCCGCATCGAACAGGGCCAGCTCAAGCTGACCGAATCGAGCAGCGGCAAACCGCTGCTGCGCGAGCTGTCCGCCCTGACGCTGGCACTGGGTCCGCTGGGCAGCCAGAGCGGACAGAGCAGCCCGCTGACCTTGAGCGGGGCGCTCAACAACCAGGCGAAACTGGACTTTGACGGCGACCTCGCCCTCGCCCCCTTCAGCCTCAACGGCGAGATCAGGCAACAAGGCCTGCCGCTCAGCTGGGCCCAGCCCTATCTGCAGGATCTGCTGCGCATCAGCGTGCGCGACGGCCAGCTTGCCAGTCGCACCAAGCTGGCGCTGGCCACCGATGCCAAGGGGGCACTGAGCAAGCTGGAGCTGAGNNTATCGAGCGGCTCAACGTGCTGGATCGGGCCGACAACCAGCGCCTGCTGCAAATTGAGCAGTTGCAGCTGAGCGGCCTGCACTATGACGGCATCAGCCAGCAGGTGAAGATAGACGACATCCTGCTGCGCAAACCCTTCGCCCGCATCGAGATCAACGAGGACAGGGTCACCAACGTGCAGCAACTGCTGTTGCCGCAACCCGCCACGGCCAAGCCCGCCAGCAGCGGGCCGGCCCCCCGCGTCAGCATTGCCCAGGTGCGCACCGAGCAGGGCAACCTGCGCTTTGCCGATCGCAGCCTGAGCCCGGAATTCGTGGTAGACATCGCGGCCCTCAGCGGTCAGAGCCGCCATATCAGCAACATCCCAGGCCAGCGCTCCGAACTGGCCTTCAACGGCAAGGTGGACCGCTACGCCCCGGTGACCATCCGCGGCGGCACCAACCTGCTGATCGAGCAGCCGGTGCTGGACGTGGCCGTCACCTTCAACAATCTGGAGCTCACCACCTTCACCCCCTACTCCAGTACCTACGCTGGCTATGCCATCGACAAGGGGCAGCTCTCCATGAAGCTCAACTACCAGTTGCAGGGCAACCGGCTGGAGGGGGACAACGACATCACCATCAAGAAGCTGCAGCTGGGGGAAAAGGTCAAAAGCGAGCAGGCCAAGGATCTGCCGCTGGGACTGGCGGTCGCCCTGCTGAGCGATGCCAACGGCGTCATCCAGATGAACCTCAAGGTGAAGGGCAACCTGGATCAGCCGGACTTCAGCCTCGGCAACATCTTCTGGGATGTGCTCGGCAACACCCTGCGCAAGGCGGTCACCTCCCCCTTCTCGCTGCTCGCCTCCCTGGCGGGCGGCAGCGAGGATCTCGATGAGCTGCCCTTCCTGCCCGGTGAGCCGGATCTCACCCCCACCCAGCAGGAGAAGCTGGCCAAACTGGCGCAGGCCCTCAAGGACAGACCCAAGCTCAGCATGAACATTCGCGGCAAGGTCAACTTCAACGAGGAGCGCCCCATCCTGCAGCGCCAGAAGCTGGAGCGAGCGCTGGCCAAGATCACCGGCGGCCCGGTGGACCTCGAGCTGCTGGAGCAGGACCCCACCATGCAATCGGCGCTGGCACAAGCTTATGAGGCCCGTTTCAACGAAGATCTCGGGGATCTGGCCGATCGGCTGAAACTCGATGAAGAGAGCCCGGCCCTGCGCGCCCAAGCGGTTCTCCTGCTGCGGGATCAGCAGCTCATCACCGCCAAGTCCCTGCGCAATCTGGCCATGCGCCGCGCCCAGAACACCAAGGAGTTTCTGGTGGACCGCCAGGGGATCGCACCGGAGCGGCTGTTCGTGCTGGACAGTCAGGTCAAGGAGGCCGACAAGGAGGCCAAGGTGGTGCTGACCCTGGACGATTGAGCCGGTGACATCAGCAGGATGAGGGGGATACCATCCCTCTCATCCCTCTCATCCCTCTCATCCCTCCTCATCCTGCACGTGGCACGCTCATCTCCTCCTGGCGCCCGCCGCCACATCCATCATCTCGCCGCAGCCTTGCTTTACCCTTACTGCAGCCAGCCACTGGCTCTCTCGGCAATTCAACCACCGCACGGTCAAGCCTGCGCGGGATGACACTGCCACAGCTACAGCCACTTATCGGCCCAGGATTCTCTCACTCAGCCCCCTTGCAGACGGTTTTTCCCTCCTCAATCCACTTAGCGAACCAGTCCGGCGCAAAGACCTCTGCCTAACCTTGCCGGTGCTGCGAGCAGACAGCTTGGCCGTTTGCCTTAATCAAGCAATGAACGCCTCTTGTCTGATGGCATATGAGAGTATTTTTTGGTCTTACATGTGCCCAGGCTTGGCGATGGAAATACTGTCGACGACGCTGCTCAGCCCATCGGCCAGATTTGTATGAAACTTTCAGAATCGTGCTGCTCAATACAATTTTTCAACCTTGTACGCACCATTCATTCACCTTCCATCTACCTGGATCGCACGAATGGTCAGTTGGGTAAAAAATCCCGTTATTTTTTTACCGTTTCGGTCATTCCCCCCCTTGCCCAGCGCCAATAGCCTGCCTAAAATCGCGCGTCTTTTATCAACCCCCACCTCTATTTTTGGAGAACGCCACGTGAGCGAAAAATTGGCCAACCCTGCCCCTCTGGGTCTGATGGGTTTCGGTATGACCACCATTCTGCTGAACATCCATAACGCAGGTTTCTTCCCCATCAGCGCCATGATCCTGGCCATGGGCCTGTGCTATGGCGGTCTGGCCCAGATCATCGCCGGTATCATGGAGTACAAGCGCGGCAACACCTTCGGTGTGACTGCCTTCATCTCCTACGGCACCTTCTGGTGGAGCCTGGTGTTCCTGCTGGTGATGCCGACCATGGGTCTGGCCGAAGCCACCCCGCACGCCTACATGGGCTGGTACCTGCTGATGTGGGGCATGTTCACCCTGTTCATGCTGATCGGGACCGTCAACTACCCGCGCGTGAAGCAGTTCGTGTTCGCCTCCCTGACCGTGCTGTTCTTCCTGCTGGCCGCCCGTGACTTCACCGGCAGCACCCTGATCGGCACCATCGCCGGTTTCGAAGGCATCATCTGCGGTGCCAGCGCCATCTACCTGGCCATGGCCACCGTGATCAACGAGCAGTTCGGCCGCACCGTGATGCCCATCGGCGATCACAAGAAAGCCGCCGCCGTTCAGCTCAAAGCCGCTGCCTAAGCACCCGGCCAACACAGCTGTCACGAAAAAGGCACCCCACGGGGTGCCTTTTTGTTGGGCGCGATTTGCCAGGATCGCCCGGCTAGCCGTGATACTCGGGCTCCCCCGCCAGCAGCCGGGTAGCAGGAAAACGCGCGGCCGGTTGCTGGCCGAAGAAACGGGTGAACTGCTGATACACCGCCGGATAGGCGTCGCGCAGGCGCAGCGGATCGGTGAAAAAACACTCGCTGCACACCGCAAAAAATTCGGCCGGGTGCGAGGCGGCGTAAGGATCGATGGCGGTAGGCTCGTGGCGATCCAGCTGCCCCTGCATGTCATCGAATGCCGCCTGCAGCGCACTGCTCCACTGGCGAGGATCCATGCCCGCCGGCAGCGGCGGCGCCCCGTCAGCCTCACCCCCCAGCATGTCGAGCTTGTGGGTCAGCTCGTGGATCACCAGATTGAAGCCGTCCCAGTCCCCATCCTGCTGCAGCTCACTCCAGGCCAGCACCAGCGGCCCCTGCGGCCAGGATTCGCCGGCGTTCTCCTCTTCAACTTCACTCACCAACCCGAACTCGTCCTGCACCTGCTGGCGGCGCACCACCGGCTCGGGGATCAGGATGATCTCGTGAAAACCCCGATACCAGTCGAGCCCCAGATTCAAAATGGGCAGCGCCGCCTGCAGGGCCAGCACCGCCTGCTGACGGGAAGTGAGCGACACCCCGAGCTGGGTCAGGGTCTTGCGGGCCAGCAGCTGCTGCGCCAACCCGATCAGGGTCTGCTCCTCCTCCCGGGAAAAACCCTGCAAAATGGGCACCGCGGCCAGGGCCTGCTGCCACTCCAGCGCGCCAGGCCCATTGTCATCTTGCCGGGACGCACCACCAAACACACTTCGTAAGCGGGACCAGAACACGCAGACTCCTCTTGCTGATCAGACTGTTTTCACAAACCGTTTCGGACGCTCGACATACCCCTGCGCCAGATAGAAGCGATGGGCCCCCTCCCGCTTGAGGCTGCTGGAAAGCTCCAGCTGGCTGCAACCCTGCGCTCGTGCCCTCTCCTCTGCCGCCACCAGCAGGGCGGCGCCAACGCCGCGTCCCCTTGCACCCTCATCGACAACCAGCGCCGAGATCAGGCCCCACGCTGGTGCATCGTGCAGCGGGCTCAGCCAGTGCCACACCAGCACGCCTGCTATCTCCTCCCCAAGACAGGCCACCAGCACCTCGCGGGCCGGATCCGGCGTCAACCAGCGATCCCTAAGCACCTGCGAGCTAACCGGGTAACCCAGCTGGCCGAACAGGTCGGCCATGGCGGCCGTATCCTCGGTACACGCCGGGCGGATCATCACGATTTCTTGCTCCATCTTCATCCTTGGCCTTGATTTTGCTCTCCCTCTCCCACCGCAGAGCGCCGACGAAAGAGGAGATGATACCGGGCCGGCACCGCATTCTGTCCAGTTGCACCGGCCATTTGTTAATGTCAATTCACAAATTAACAAGATAACAACATATTTCGCTGGGAAGCCCCAGCACAAATCGATATGTTAAAACCCGCGGACTGGCTAGTGGAAACATCCACCGACCCGTCCCACACCATAACGAGTGACCCCAGGGTCACCACCTATTTGAGGGAGCGGGGCACAGACCCCGCCAACAAGACAGCACAACAAAGGAGTTGTTGTACATGAATGAGATCGTCAATGCCATCAATGGTGTGATTTGGAGCCCGGCGCTCATCTATCTGTGTCTGGGGGTAGGCCTCTACTTCTCCCTGCGCAGCCGCTTTTTGCAACTGCGTCACATCAAGGAGATGATCCGGCTGATGTTTGATGGCAAGAGCACGGATGCGGGCGTCTCCTCCTTCCAGGCGCTGGCCATGACCCTGGCCGGCCGGGTCGGTACCGGCAACATCGCCGGCGTCGCCACCGCCATCACCTTCGGCGGACCGGGTGCCATGTTCTGGATGTGGATGGTGGCCTTCCTCGGCTCCAGCTCCGCCTTCGTGGAGTCCACCCTGGGTCAGGTCTACAAGGAGAAGATCAACGGCGAATACCGCGGCGGCCCGGCGTACTACATCGAGAAAGGGTTGAAGAGCCGCCCGCTCGGCATTGCCTTCGCGATCCTCACCATCTTCGGTTGTGGACTGGCATTGCCGGGTATCCAGACCAATGCCTTCGCGCAGGCGGCCAAACTGTCGCTGGGTATGGAGTCGTGGATGTCCGGACTGTTGTACACCGGATTGGTGGCGTACGTGGTCTTCGGCGGCGGACGACGCATCGCCAAGTCGGCGGAACGCATCGTTCCGTTTATGGCGATTGCCTATGTCCTGATGGCGGCAGTGATCCTGGTTGTGCATTACGATCGCATCTTCGGCGTGTTCGACCTGATTTTCAGTTGCGCCTTCAACATGAACGCGGTGTACGGCGCCGTGTTCGGCAAGGCCGTGCAGTGGGGTGTGAAGCGCGGCATCTTCTCGAACGAGGCGGGTCAGGGCACGGGTGCCCAGGCCTCCGGAGCCGCCGAGGTGTCGCACCCGGCGAAACAGGGCTTGGTCCAGGCGTTCTCGGTCTATGTCGACACGCTGCTGGTGTGCTCGGCAACGGCAGTCATGATCCTGGCCACCAACTCTTTCAATGTGGCCGATCCGGTCAACCAGGGAGGGTTCATCCTGCAGCAGATTCAGGGTGTGCAGGCGTCCAACTTCACCCAGGTGGCGGTCAATTCGCTGGTTCCGAACGCCGGTGGCGCGTTTGTCGCCGTGGCGCTGTTCTTCTTCACCTTCACCACGGTGCTGGCCTACGCTTTCTATACCGATTCAAGCATCAGCTATCTGTTCAAGAATAACGCCCAGGGCCCCAGTTTCAACGCTGCGATTCACTTTTTCCGTCTGGTGGTGGTCGCCTCGTCCTTCATCGGTGCGATCAGTTCGGTCGATGTCGTGTGGAATTTCGGTTCTGCTGCCGTCGGTGCCATGGCCTGGTTTAATATCGTGGTCATCCTGCTGCTCGCCAAACCGGGAATTGCGACCCTGAGGGATTATGAAGAGCAAAAGCGGATGGGGCTGGACCCGGTCTTCGTTCCTTCGCGCTGCGGCATCAAGGATGCCGAAATCTGGGAAGACATCGCAGCAAATCGTTACCCGCAGCAACTCGCCGCTCTAAAGGCGAGGACCGAAGATGGCGAACCCGCGCAGTTGGGGGAGCTTGAGGAAAAAACAGAAAACGCCTGATTGATCCGGGCCTGACGGTCCGGGACGTTCCGAACCCTCCGCCGATCCCGGAGGGTTTTTTTGTGCCCGGAGTAAGGTCCGCCTTATTAGAGGGTCTTATAAAAAGTGAAATAATTTAATATCTCTGTATTTGTCCGGACGCTTGGAGAAAAATGGCGGCGTCGTTTCCATTCAACAGGTCCCTGGAGAGCTTCCATGAAAATCGGCGTGCCAAAGGAAATAAAGAACCATGAATACCGCGTTGGATTGACCCCAGCCAGCGTGCGTGAGTTGACCGCGCGCGGACACGGCGTTCTGGTTCAGAACGGGGCCGGTACGGCCATCGGCTTGGCCGACGAGCAATACGTCGCGGCCGGGGCGCAACTGGCGCCCGATGCGGCCACGGTCTTCGCCGAGTCGGAGATGATCGTCAAGGTCAAGGAGCCGCAACCGCAGGAGTGCGCGATGTTGCGTCCGGGCCAGATTCTGTATACCTATTTGCATCTGGCGCCTGATCCCGAGCAGACGGCGGCGCTGGTCAAATCCGGTGCAGTGTGCATCGCCTACGAGACCATTACCGGGCCGGGTGGCGGGTTGCCGTTGCTGGCTCCGATGAGCGAGGTCGCTGGACGCATGGCGATCCAGGCCGGCGCCGCGCACCTGGAAAAATCCAAGGGCGGCATGGGCGTCCTGCTCGGAGGGGTACCTGGCGTGCCTCCGGCGCATGTCGTGGTGATCGGCGCCGGCATGGTCGGCACCAACGCCCTGCAGATGGCCGTCGGACTGGGAACACGCGTTACAGTGATCGACAAGAACGTGGATCGCCTGCGGCATCTCGACCTGGTCTTCGGCAACCGCGTCACCACCCTGTTCTCGACCGCGCACACCATCGAAGAGGCGGTGCTCGATGCCGACCTGGTTATCGGCGGCGTGCTGATACCGGGCGCGGCCGCGCCCAAACTAGTGACTGCCAGCATGGTGTCGCGCATGAAGCCGGGCGCGGTGGTCGTCGATGTGGCCATCGATCAGGGCGGTTGCTTTGAAACCTCCCACGCCACCACGCACGCCGAACCGACCTACGTGGTCGACGGGGTTGTGCATTACTGCGTGGCAAACATGCCCGGCGCGGTCGCACGGACCTCCACCTTTGCGTTGAACAACGCCACCATCGGCCATGCCATTGCTCTGGCCGACAAGGGCTGGAAGAAGGCGATGAAGGATGACTCCCATCTGCGCAGCGGTCTCAACGTGGCGCTCGGCAAAGTGACGTACGCAGCGGTGGCGCAGGACCTCGGCTATCCATTCACCGCTCCCGATACGTTGCTAAATTGATACAGCTTTCTGATGCGGCTGATTCCGTAAAAACGACCGGGGGGTGGATCTCGTGACGAAAGAAGATGCCTGCACAGGCCTGAAAATGCAGGCTTGAGGGGTAACGGTGGCGGGGTGTGACGGGCCCGGAACGAGCACCGCGCCATCGTTTTGCATCAGCCCGTAATCGCGAAAGCGGTTTGCCTTGGGGAGACACGGAGGGGTATGCTCCGCGTCTCCCCAACGTATCTTTGGGGTCGTGCCGTCTGTGTTCCGGTGGTCATGGACCGGTGGCGGCTGAAAAAAAGAAGGCGAGGCTCATCAAATGCAACATGGAACGACACGAACCCGCTCGCAGCAGGCAGCGCTGGCGCTGGCGGCCCTGGGGGTGGTTTATGGCGACATCGGCACCAGTCCGCTGTATACGATCAAGGAAGTTTTTGCCGGCGTGCATCCCATCCCGCTCAACCCAGCCAATGTTCTGGGCATTCTTTCCCTGATTCTGTGGTCGCTGATTATCATCGTCTCGGTCAAGTACGTGGTATTCATCATGCGTGCCGACAACCGCGGCGAAGGCGGCATCATGGCCATGATCGCGCTGGCCCTGCATACCGCGCGCGGCGACCGCAAACGCGAAAAGGCCATCATGCTGGCCGGCCTGGTCGGCGCCGGGATGTTCTACGGCGACGGCATGATCACCCCGGCGATCTCCGTGCTCTCTGCGCTCGAAGGGCTGGAAGTGGCCACGCCGCTGCTCAAGCCGTACGTCCTGCCGGCGACGCTGGCCGTGCTGTTCTTCCTGTTCTTCTTCCAGAAACGGGGAACCGGTTCGGTCGGCGCCCTGTTCGGGCCGATCATGATCCTGTGGTTCTCGACCCTGGCGGTTCTGGGTGTTTCCAACATCGTGACCAATCCGAGCGTCCTCGGGGCGGTGAATCCATTGCATGGCTTGCGCTTCCTGTACGAGAACCGCGGGTTGGCGCTGGTCGCCATGGGCGCGGTGGTCCTCTCGGTGACCGGGGCGGAAGCGCTTTACGCCGATATGGGTCATTTCGGCGCCAAGCCGATTCGCCAGGCGTGGTTCTTCTTCGTGCTGCCGTCGTTGATGCTCAATTATTTCGGTCAGGGGGCGTTGATCCTGGCCCGGCCGGAGGCAGTCGAGAATCCGTTCTACCATCAGGCGCCGGCGTGGATGCTTTATCCGCTGGTGGGGCTGGCGACCGTGGCGACGGTGATCGCTTCGCAGGCGGTTATCTCCGGGGCGTTCTCAGTGTCCCGGCAAGCCATGCAGCTGGGTTTTCTGCCGCGCTTCGAGGTCAAGCACACCTCGGAAAAGGAACAGGGTCAGGTGTATCTGCCCGGCGTCAACTGGGGCCTGTTTTGCGCGGTGGCCATTCTGGTCCTCGGCTTCCGCTCCAGTTCGAACATCGCCGCAGCCTACGGCATCGCTGTGACCGGCGACATGGTGATCACCTCCTGCCTGGCTACCTTCGTGGCCGCCAAGTCCTGGAAATGGGGATGGACGCGCGCAGCGGCCCTGTTTACTACCTTTCTGGTTGTCGAAGTTACCTTCCTTTCCGCCAATGTGCTGAAGATTCCCGACGGCGGCTGGTTCCCGCTGGCAGCCGGTTCGCTCGTCTTCCTGATCATGAGCACCTGGAAGCGCGGAGGTCAGTTGCTGACGGAGCGCACCAGTGGTGACGCTATCGAACTGGACATGTTCATCGACGCGTTGTTGATTTCGGAACCGGTGCGCGTGGCCGGCACGGCGGTGTTCATGACGTCCAACAACAACCGTGTGCCCAACGCCATGCTGCACAACCTGATGCACAACAAGGTGCTGCACGAGCGTGTGTTGGTGCTGTCGGTGGAGGTGTTCGACGTGCCGTACGTTCCCGAAATCGACCGGGTCGAAATCCAGGCCTTGAAGGGCGGCTTCTACAAAGTGACCGTGCAGTACGGGTTCAAGGACGAACCCGACATTCCGGCCGCGCTGGCGCTGTGTTCCGAAAAAGGCATTGAGTTCGACATGATGGAGACGTCGTTCTTCCTCGGTCGCGCCACGCTGATTCCGAAGGTGGGATCGGAAATGATGTATTGGCGCGAAAAGCTTTTCGTCATGATGTACCGCAACGCCAGCACCGCCATGAGCTTCTACAAGATCCCGACCAACCGCGTCGTCGAACTGGGCGCGCAGGTCGTCCTGTAACTCAGTACAACAGGAGCTTTGAACGTGCCGCCGTCCAGGCGGCTTCGTCGGTGCGTGCCAGGGCGTCGAGATCGCCGGGAGCGGCTGTCGGGTCGTCAACCCACTCGCGCAGAATCGGGCTGCCGTTGATCAGGTCGATGGCCAAGCGGTCTTGCTCGTATTCGTAGGCGAAATCCCGCCATAACGGGTAATCCGGATACAGCCGGCGGATGGCCTTGAATGCGAGAGCCTGAAGCCGCCATGGGCGGAAAATCTCATGCCGGTAGCTGCAGTCCTCGACATGCATCTGCACGCCGTGGCACAGCTTGCCGGCGTGCTTGTGGAAGGTCGGCTCGAACCAGCACTCGCGCAGCCGGCAGCCGCTCAGCCAATCAGGCGCCAGACTGTGCATCTCGGCGATCACGGCGCGGGCATCGATATCCGGTGCGCCGAACAGTTCGAGCGGGCGCGTCGTGCCGCGTCCTTCCGACAGGGTGGTGCCTTCCAGCATCACCGTTCCTGCGTAACACCGCGCCATCGACAGGTTGGGCGCATTCGGACTGGGGTTGATCCAGGTGCGTTCGCCGAGCGGCCAGCCGAAACCCGGTGCGGCCTCGGGCTGCCAGCCATCCATGGTAATCACCTCGCACTCGACATCGAGTCCGAGTTCGGCGATGAACCAGCGTGTCAGTTCGCCCATCGTCAGCCCGTGGCGCATGGGCAGCGGACCGGCACCGACAAAGCTTTCCCAGCCAGATCTAAGTGTCAACCCCTCGACCGGTCGGCCCGCCGGGTTGGGGCGATCCAGCACCCAAACCGCCTTGCGGTGCTGCGCCGCGGCTTCGAGCATGTAGCGCAGGGTAGTGATGAAGGTGTAGATGCGGCAGCCGAGATCCTGCAGGTCGATCAGCATCACGTCGAAGGTGTCCAGCATGGCCGGAGTCGGACGCCGTACTTCGCCGTACAGGCTGAATACAGGAATGCCGTGCTGCGGATCGAGGAAGTCGGGCGATTCGACCATGTTGTCCTGCTTGTCGCCGCGCAGTCCGTGTTGTGGACCGAAGGCGGCAGCAAGGGGCAGATCGGGCAGCGCAGCGAGCGCGTCGATGGCGTGCGTCAGATCGGCGGTGACCGAGGCCGGGTGGGCGAGCAGGGCCAGGCGCTTGCCAGCCAGCGGTTTGCGCAGGGCGGGTTCGGCCAGCAGACGATCTAGTCCAAAACGAATCGGCATGGGGTGTCAGTCCTGATTTCCAAGACGCGGAAGTTTACAGCGAAGTCGCGGGTGGATGTCTGAAATGACCGCTTAACATTCGCCCGGTAAGGTCTGTTCCAAGCGGTTCAATTTTCCGGAGCGGCCGATATGACCCCCAAGCAGATCCTGGACGAAGTGGCGGCTGTACTCGAGCGACTCTTCGCCAAATACTTTTTCGGCGAATGGACTATCCCATGGCTGCCGGACGACCTGTAAGAAGCAGTATCTGCTTATTCGAGTTCAAGTACGTGGAATGCGTTGCAGCGCGTCGAGCATCTGACCGGTGGCCGTGGTCCACGAGAACTCCTCGGCCCGGCGCCGTACCTGCTCCCTGGGGAGCTTCAAGGCCAGCAGGCTGGCTTCGCGCAGATCTTCGTGCATGACTCCTCCTCCGGACTGCCCGATGACGTCGATCGGGCCGGCGACGGGGAAAGCGGCGACCGGTGTGCCGCAGGCCATCGATTCGACCATGACCAGCCCGAAGGTGTCTGTCACGCTGGGGAATACCATGACGTCAGCCGAGCGATAGAGAAGGGCCAGCGCTTCGCCGCCGAGCACGCCAAGCCAGCGCGCCGCCGGATATCGTGACTGCAGGTGCTGCCGTGCAGGCCCTTCCCCGGCAATCCATTTTTCTCCCGGCAAGTCCAGGCGGAGGAAAGCGTCGACCTGCTTCTCCACGGCGATTCGTCCGACATACAGGAATACCGGCCGGTCGGCCGGTCGTTCCATGCGGTCGCCACGATCGCTGAAGGTTTCGAGATCGACGCCGCGCGACCACAGACGGGCGCCGTGGAATCCACGCGCCTTGAGATCATTGACGATGGCAGGCGTCGGCGCCAGGGTGGCCCGCGCCGCGTTGTGGAAGCGGCGCAGCAGGGCATAGGTCCAGCACACCGGCAGGCGGAAGCGCGCTTCGACGTATTCGGGAAAGCGGCTGTGATAGGCCGTGGTGAATGGCCATCGCCGGCGCACGGCGATCCGCCTTGCCAGCCAGCCGAGCGGGCCTTCCGTGGCGATATGCAGACAGTCCGGAGCGAAGCGATCAATGTGCCGGGCCAGATCTCCCTCCCGCGTGATCGCCAGGCTGATCTCCGGGTAGGTCGGGCAGGGAATGGAGCGAAAGCCGAGTGGCGAAATGATTTCGACGGAATGTCCTTGCCGTTGGAGCTCCCGGCGCGTCATCTTGAGCGTGCGCACGACGCCATTGACCTGCGGTTCCCAGGCGTCGGTGATGATCAGAATCTTCATGCGTTCCTTCCGAATTCGGGCTCAGGAGTGGCTGGCTGCGCCTTGGCAGGATGTCGGCAGCGCTTCCGTGTCGGCGAATCCCGGAAGCTCTTTCTTTTCGGTTGTTTCTGGGGAGTCGTCGGGCGGCAGGCCCAGGCCAAAAGCGATTGCGCCTCGGGCCATCGCAGCGATCTGTCGACGCGACGATCGGTCGGGCATGATCACCGGGGTCTGGCGCAGGCGCACGGTCAGCGATCGGCTGGCAATGATTGCTGCCATGCATTCGGCCATTGACGTTTCGCCGGCGTAGGCCGGCACCGATGTGCGCTGGCCACGCGCGTCGAAATAGGCGAGGGCAACCGGCTGCACCGGTCGCCCGCAGTCGATCGCCGGCTGCAACAACGCGCCGTGAAAGGGCAGGACACGCGTACCGTCAGAGGTGGTTCCTTCGGGAAAGACGGCGACGTCCTTGCCGGCCGACAGCATGGCAGCGATTTTCCGGTTGGTTTCCAGGGCGTGGTTGCCTCGACCGCGCCGCAGGAACAGCGTGTCGGTGTTTGCTGCCAGCCAACCGGCCAGCGGCCAGTAGCGAACCTCTGCTTTCGATACGAAGGCCATCGGGCGAGCGGCGTTGAGCACGAAGATGTCGAGCCACGAGATGTGGTTGGCGACGATCAGGCTGCCACGCGACGCACCGCTGAACCCCGTGTCGAGTCGGATCGCGAGAATCTCCAGAAGTTGCCGCGACCAGCGCTGCTTGAGCCAGAGCCGGCAGGCGTCGTTGAGGAAACGGTAGGTACAGGCGATGGTCAGCGCGCCCCACAGCAGGTGCAGCCCGAGGCGCGCGTAGCGCACAGCACGCAACGGCCGCGGCGTGCGTGTTTGGAATCCGGTTTTCAGTCCTGTTTCCCCATGAAGTGTTTCGCGTAGCGGTCGTCGATGCGCGAGACCGGCATCAGGATGGGCAGGTCGGCGGTGTTGAAATCGGGATCCCAGGCCGGCTCGCCGCAGATGTAGGCCCCGGCGCGCAGATAACCCTTGATGAGGGGCGGCAGTTCGGCATCGAGATCGTGGCGCAGGGCGTCCAGCGGCAACGGGCAGCGCGGGAAGACGCGGTACTCCAGCGGACTCATGTGTTCGCCGAGGCGGCTGAACAGGCTGGCGGCGGCGTGTCCCCCGTCGGCCATGCTGATGCTGGCGCAGCCGATCAAGTAACCGTAATGATTCTCGAGCATGTAGCGCGCCAGGCCGCTCCACAGGAGGGCGATAGTGGCGCCGTTGCGGTAGTCCGGATGCACGCACGAGCGGCCGATTTCCACGAGGCGCGGGCGCAGCAGTTGCAGGCGGGTCAGGTCGAACTCGTTCTCCGAGTAGTAATTCCCGACGCGGCGCGCGTTCTCCGGCGACAGTATGCGGTAGGTGCCGACCACCGTTCCGTCGTTGTCATCGCACACGATCAGGTGTTCGCAGAAGGGGTCGTAGATGTCCTGGTCGACGCCGGGAACGGTGCTGGGCAGATTGGCGCCCAGTTCGCCGGCGAAGACCCGATAGCGCAAGCGCTGCGCCTCGAGAATGTCCCACTCCGAGCGGGCGAGTCCGACAGAGAGTTTGCGCTTCGGCGCGCGTGTTGTCTGGAGGGGCTGGATATTGGTACTGGTCATGGCCTGTCCTTTACTGAAAAGTGCTACGGACAGGAATTTAGACAGGTCGTATTACGTGTGTATTTCAGGTGAGTTAACGTTCGGTTCAGGTATGTTTTCCGGGCAGCCTGCGGCCTTGAGAATCGCGGTTTTTGGGCCGTTCCGGTCGCCAGTTTCCGGGAAAAATGGGGAAGAAACCTTTCTGCAACAATTCCTTAATGATTTGGGCCGGAGGTATAATGCGCGCCGTTCCCAACTATAGAAAAAATTAAGATGCTCTCGCGATTCATGCCCCGTGAAGGGAAGTTTTTTGACCTGTTCAACGCTCATGCCGAACAGGTGGTTTTGGGCAGCAAGGCGCTGCTCGACCTGCTTACGGTTTTCAACGGTTCCGACGAAGAAGCGGAAAAGCAGTGCGATATGGTCGACGTTGCAGAAAAGACGGCCGACAAGATCACGCACGAAACCATGCGCCAGTTGCACAAGTCGTTCATCACGCCGCTCGATCGCGAAGAGATTCATCAACTGATCACCAGCCTCGACGACATCCTCGACCTGACCCAGGATGTTTCGCATACGGTCACTCTGTATAACATCCGGCACATTACCCCGGAAGCCATCAAGCTGGCCGAGATCGGCCTGCAGTGTTCCGAAAGGGTGCGTTTGGCGGTGGGCTTGCTCTCGTCCATGGACAACGGGCCGCAGATCCTCAGACTGTGCAACGAAATCGACGAACTCGAATCGGCCGCCGACCGCGAAATGCGCGGTGCCATGTCGCGTCTCTTCAGGGAAGAGCCGGATGTCCGCGAATTGATCAAGTACAAGGCCATTTACGAACTGCTCGAAACGGTGACTGATCGCTGCGAGGATGTGGCGAACATCATTGAAGGCATCGTCCTCGAAAACTCCTGATCGGTACCGTCCATGGATACTGTAAACATCAGTACGGGCGTACTCGTCCTGCTCGTCGGCATGGCCTTGGCGTTCGATTTCATGAACGGTTTCCACGATGCGGCCAACGCCATCGCCACAGTTGTCTCGACGCGCGTCATGAAGCCGCATACTGCCGTCGCAATGGCCGCTATTTGCAACGTGGCGGCCATTTTTGTTTTTGAGCTGAAAGTGGCAGCGACAGTCGGCAAAGGAACCATCGAACCTTCGGCCATCGACTACTACGTCGTGTTTGGTGCCCTGGTCGGAGCCATCGCCTGGAATGTCATTACGTGGTACTACGGCATTCCATCCTCTTCTTCGCATGCATTGATCGGCGGGCTGATCGGTGCTGCGTTGGTCCATGCCGGCCCGAGTGCGCTTATTGCCTCGGGCATCATAAAGGTCGTGGCCTTCATCGTGATTTCGCCATTGCTGGGCATGGTGCTGGGTTCCTTGATGATGATCCTGGTGTCCTGGTTGTTCCGCGGTTCGACGCCAAGGCGCGTCGATAGCTGGTCACGCCGACTGCAGTTGCTGTCCGCGTCGGCTTATGCCCTCGGGCATGGTGGCAACGATGCGCAGAAGACGATCGGGATCATCTGGATGCTGCTCCTGTCTGGCGGCATGATGCAGAGCGGCGATCATGTTCCCTACTGGGTCGTTGTTTCCTGCTATACCGCCATCGGTCTGGGAACCATCTTCGGAGGATGGCGGATCATCAAGCTGATGGGGCAGAAGATCACCAAGCTGAAACCGGTTGGCGGTTTTTGCGCTCAGACCGGCGGGGCGGCGACGCTGTTCTTTGCGACTGCGCTGGGTATTCCTGTTTCGACGACGCACACCATCACTGGCGCCATCGTCGGCGTTGGCGCCACCAAGCGCTTGTCGGCCGTACGCTGGGGTATTGCCGGGACGATTGTCTGGGCCTGGGTGCTGACAATCCCCTGCAGCGCGCTGATTGCCGCGCTGTTCTGGTACATCGGCAAGTTCTTCCTCTGATTCCGATACGAAACCACCTCCGGGGCAGGTTGTACTGCCCCGGTTAAAGCAAGCCCGGAAAAAACTACCTTATCAGGCCGGTATGTCCGGCACCAGCATCTTTTCGAGCTGGTAGATCTTGTCCTTCAGCATCAATTTCCGCTTTTTCAGTCTTTGAATCAGCAACTGATCCTGATCCGGCAGCGGTGTGGCAGCGAGGTGTTCGACAATCAGGTTGAGGTCCCGGTGCTCCACCTGAAGTTCGTTAAGTGTGGCACGGGCATCGGCAATTTCCTTTTCGGTCAGCATCGTTCATTATCCATTTGGTGGTAATCGGCTAACTCAATAGCGGCTGCAATCTCTCCAAGCAGGCATCCCCCAGGATTGCAGTCCACAACACGCTCCTCGTTTCCCTGATGACCCGAATCGCAGAGACAGCGGTCAGCAGGAGTGGAGGGACGAGGACAATGGTAGGCGCTCGGCGAGGAAAAAACAACGGCGGCGGCCGGGAATGATTTCCGGTGTTTTTCGTTGCGCGCGTTGTGGTTAAACTGTGTGTCTCAGGAATTTCAGTGCCGCATTGAATCGCATGAACAAAGCCTTCACACGAGAGACGGACGACGATGACGACGACGGCGCCGAACCGTCGCTCGGTCTGCCGCAAGGAACCCGCAATTACATCACTCCGGGGGGCTATGCGCGCATCAAGGACGAACTCGACCAACTGCTGCGCGTGGAGCGGCCGCATATCGTCGAAGTCGTACATTGGGCTGCCTCGAATGGTGACCGTTCGGAGAACGGCGACTACATCTATGGCAAGAGGCGGCTGCGCGAGATTGATCGGCGCATCCGGTTCTTGACCAAGCGGTTAGATCTTGCCGAAGTCGTCGACCCGTCCACGCGCCAGGAAAATTGCGACCAGGTCTTTTTCGGCGCGACGGTGGTCTTGAGCGACGAGCACGGCGAGGAACAGGTTTACCAGATCGTCGGCATCGATGAAACCGACTTTGCACGCGGGCGGATCAGTTGGGTTTCGCCGCTGGCGCGCGCGCTGATCCGTGCACGCGAGGGCGACCAGGTGCGCTTCCAGAGTCCAGCCGGATGGCGTGAGGTCGAGGTGATCAGCGTGGAATACGTGACGATCGGGCCCTGACGGGTCCGGTTTGTCCCTGAAGGCGATAGTGTTTTTTTGCTGGCCTGAACGACTGGCGTCGCATATAATACGCGCCGTCATTGGGGAGTAGCCGCCTTTCTTCGGAAGGGGCTTGCGTCAACATACTTGCCTGCAACAGGCGTGGTGCAAGCAGTCCAGAACCTGGCAAGACCTTTGGCCACCCACTTCCGCGGGCCGGAGTAGTGGCGTGGTCGATTGTCGGATCCGGCCAGGGAACACAAATACAATGGAAGCCTTCCTTATTTCGACCGGCATCGTTGCCTTGGCCGAAATTGGCGACAAGACTCAACTTCTTGCCTTCATCCTCGCCGCGAAATTCCGCAAGCCCACGCCAATCAACATAGGCATCCTGCTTGCCACGATCATCAACCATGGCCTTGCCGGCGCCATGGGCGCGTGGCTGACGTCCATGGTGGCGCCGGAAACGATGCGCTGGATACTGGGCGTCTCGTTCATCGGCATGGCGCTGTGGACGCTCGTCCCGGACAAGTTCGAGGAGGGCGACGCCAGACTGGCGCGCTTCGGTGTGCTGGGTACGACGCTCATCGCCTTCTTTCTCGCCGAAATGGGTGACAAGACCCAGATTGCGACGGTCGCCCTGTCCGCCCAGTACAAGGCGTTTTACCCGGTCGTCGCGGGAACGACCATTGGCATGATGATCGCCAATGTTCCCGCGGTCATGTTGGGGAACCGTATCGCCCATCGTATCCCGGTGCGTCTGGTGCATACCGTTGTTGCTGTCATTTTCGCGATTCTTGGGGTGGCGACGCTGGTCGGCGCCGGAGAGCGGTTCGGGTTCTAGTCGCGGAGGTCCCTTTTCCTCAGGATAGATGGCTCCGGTCGGCGCTCGGGACACGATCACGCGTGTTTCCCGGTCAAGGAAAAAGCCGCAAACCAAGGCTAGAATGAATCGAGGCGAACGATCTGCAGCGAGGCATGGAGGCGATTCGTCCGGAGTGCGGGAGATTTCGGCATGAGCAATCGTTAGACGGGGGCGAGAGCAACTTTGCCGATCATCCCGATCTATCCTTCATGGTGGGGTCATGTTGTGCCCGTTGTTGTTGGAGACTGGTGCAGAACGACAGGCTAGTGCTGACGATGCTTTCGACAATCCTCATCGCGTCTGCCCTTGTGGCGATAACGGTGGCTGTTCATGCTGTGGGTCTTGCCGTGATGCTCCGCGTGTTGCTGAGGTCGCACGAGGCGCCGCCGGCGCGTGCTTGGCCGATCGCCTGGTTGCTGATCCGGATTGCCTGGTCGCTGATCATGATGCACCTTCTGGAAATTGCAGTCTGGGGCTTGTTTTATTTCTGGCAGGGTTGCTTTCCCGATGCCGAGGCGGCCTTCTATTTTTCCGGAGTGACCTACGCCACCATTGGCTACGGCGATCTGGTGTTGCCCGCGCCGTGGCGGATGCTTGGGCCGGTTGAGGGATTGGCTGGCATTCTCATGTGTGGATTGTCCGCCGGACTCTTCTTCGCGGTTGTCGACAGAATCTACGCGTCGCGCTTCAGACAGAACAGAACCGGGGATGGACCATGAAAACGCTCTTCGAGGAGATTCGCCGCCAGCCGCTCCTCTGGCTGCTGGTGTTCGTGCCTACGGTATTTGTCGCCCAGAACTTCAGGCCCGGAGCGCATACGCTGCTTTTCGCGTTATCCGTCCTGGCCATCGTGCCGCTGGCGGGGCTGCTAAGCCATGCCACCGAATCCGTTGCGGCCAAGACTGGCGATGCGGCGGGTGGGTTGCTCAATGCCACGCTGGGAAACCTCACGGAACTGGTCATCGCTCTTGCCGCGCTGCGGGCCGGGGAATATACCTTGGTCAAGGCGTCCATCGCCGGAGCGATCGTTACCAACACCTTGTTTGTGCTGGGGATCTCGTTCTTCCTCGGCGGACTCAAGCACCATGTGCAGGAGTACAACCGGGTCAGCGCCCGGCTTCAGGCCGGGCTGCTTTTCCTGGCCACGGTCGCCTTGTTGATCCCATCGGCCGTCGCCCAGGAGGAATCGGTGGCAATGGCCGCGTTTACCCAAAAGCTGAGCGTCGGGCTGGCCGTTCTGCTTATCGTTGCTTACGGACTGGGCATGCTGTTCTCGCTCAGGACGCACCGGGAATTATTCGCCAGTGAGGAACATGTCGACGACGAGGTGCCCTGGCCGCTAGGACTGGCCCTGCCCACACTGGCCGGTGTCACGCTTCTGGTGGCGCTGGTGAGCGAGATCTTTGTCGAGTCAGTGCAGAAAGCGGCGGAGGCGTTCGGGATGACGCCAGCGTTCGTGGGCTTCATCGTCGTGGCACTGGTCGGCGGTGCCGCAGAGATGGGGGCGGCGATATCCGGCGCGCGCAAAAATCGGCTCGACCTGAGCGTGGGGATTGCGCTGGGGAGCGCGTCCCAGATCGCCTTGTTCGTGGCACCGGTGCTGGTACTGCTCAGCTACGCGATCGGTCCGTCGCCGATGGATCTGCGACTTTGGCCGGGAGCGGTGGTGATGATGCTGTTTGCCACCCTCACCGCTTCGCTCGTTACGAACAGCGGACGGTCGGCTTGGTTCGTCGGGATTTTGCTGATTTGGGTGTATGCGATTTTCGCCTTGACGCTCTACTTGCTGCCGCCTCGAATTCTGTAAGTCAGCAGTACGCGACGAACACGCGCAAGCGCCATGCTGCCCAAACCCTGTTGCCCAAGATCCCCGGGCTGAATCCATTGGTCAGACCGGGGCTGGGTTCGTGTGCCGCTGATTACTTTTTCTTGTCAGCAGTGACGGTCAGGGCGACGGCTTCCACGTAAGTCGCTTCGACGAAATCGCCGACCTTGACGTTCTGCAGTTGTGCCGGATCGTTGATGTACAACTCGACCGTACGTTTCGGTCCGCGCAGAGTAATCGTCTGTGCCTTCGGGTTAACCGCAACCACGCTGGCCGTGACGTTGACCGTTTTTTCGACGGCCACGCCAGGTTTCTCGCCCGCCTTCGTCCGCGCGGCGTTCTCGCTGTCGACCCGTTTGACGCCGTCAGGCGCGGTTTTGCGCAGTTCCAGGGCCAGGGCTTGTGTGTAGGTCAGGGTGACGAGGTCACCGACCTTGATCTGGTTGAAATTTCGGGCCTCTTCGCCGAGCGTGAACACCACCTCGTACCCGTTCGCGCCGACGACGACGACTTGCCTGGCCTTCTTGTCGATCGACTTGACTTTGCCCTGCAACTGCACGGCTTCGCTTATTGCCCCCGCGCCCGGTGCTTTTTCGGCAACCACGACGCCTTGTGGCTGGTTTTGGGCAAAGGCGGGCAGCGAGAAAGCAAGGACGGAACTCGCCAGCAGGACGGTGACGCTTTTCTTCATGATCGTTTCCTTCTGTTTGTAAAAATATGAGCGTTGAGATTCTACGGATGCTTCAGGCCGCCTTCGCGTTGATCAGGTTACCCCGCAGTGGTCGAATTATATGATCCGAATCACCGGATCGATATGAGCAACAGGGATTCAACAGCTAGCTGGCGATCGGAAAATAGTGTCGTTCCGGCAGGGCTCCTATCTGCGACTCTTGGCGTTTAAGCCCAAGCAGAGCATGCAGGTCCCCCTGTGCGTCAGGAGCGGCAGGGGGATCGCCGCAAACTAGAACATATAGGAAATGGCGCCGCCAGCAATCCACTGATCCGATTTTCCGCGCTCCGAAACGATGGGGCTGTCCTTGGCATCACCCTGAAGCTTTTCGTAGCGTCCGCCGGCGGACAGGAGCCATTGCTTGTTCATCATCCAGGAGATGCCGAATGGAATGTTGACCCCGATCAAGCCGCCGGACGCGTCATATTTGTGTCCGGCGAGCGTTGGGAACAGGGCGATGTCATGTGCGCTGGTCACGCCATAGTAGGTTCTGGCGAACTTGTCATTGCCAAACGTGGACCCCAATCCGATATTTGCGATGAGCTTTTCACTCAACGGTTGAAAGTACATCATGCGCAAGTGGGCAACTGTTCCGTTGCTGCTGCCCGCTACGTCGCCCGTGAAGGTCATCTGGTGCATTGGCGTGTTGCTCAGCTTGAGCCGGTATTGCACAAACGCCCCAGCTTCGACCTTGGCGTCTATTTCGTCCATCTGCTTGACGATCTTGTCCTCGACGTCGCTGTCGCGCTTGCCTCGATAGTTGAGCATGGGGCCGGCACGCCATGCCGAATCGTTGACCAGATTCAGCGTCGCCGTCGGACCGAGCCACAGGAAATAGCGCTCCGAGTTCTGAAACTGGTAGCGTACGACCGGCCCGGCTGCGCCCGTGGTGTCGTTGGAGCCGCTGTAGTCGGGCGCCGCACCGATCGCGAGGCCAACCAGATTGACGTTCATGTCCTCGATAGGAGGCTCAAAGAATTGTGCGTTGGCAGCGGGGGCAGCAAACGTCGCCATCAGGGCAACGGCAATAACACACCTGGAGTGCTTTAATGTCATGATTCGATCCTTCCTGAAGGAAAAAGTCTCTCGCGCAGACCGGCCGCCTGCATTCACCTCGCCGGAGGCACACCGCCTGATACTACGCCCATATACGGAGCAGCGGTAGCGTCGTTCGCCCTTTCGCGCCATGGTGCGAAAGGTTTCGGACACGGTCTTGCCTTTCTCGTAAGGGCGGTCGACCGCCGTCACACTTTGAAAAAGTCGGAGATTGCCATCATGCGTGCGCAGTGGCCGCCGATCCGTCGGGGGGGCTCGATGAGGCTGAGGCGATCCTGCCCGACGCTCTCATGGCCCATCAACGGCAAGGCGGTTGCGTGGGCTGCGCCGTTGGCTTCCCGACCTGTCGCTTCTCAGTCAGGCCTCCAGCGGCCTGCTTGTTCAACCGGTTGTTTCCGGCTCGTGATCGGGTTTTACGGGTGTGTTGTCCGGATTGTTCTCCACCCAGTGCATGAATATCTGATACCCCAATGCCAGAACCACGGCACCGACGAACATGCCGAGGATGCCTCCCGTCCCCATGCCGCCGAGCGCGCCGAGCAGGATGACCGGCATGGGGGCATCTACGCCTCGCCCCAGCATCAACGGTTTCAGCACGTTATCCACCATGCCCGCGACGATCAGCAGCAATGTGTAGGCGATGGCCGCTCCGGTGCCTTGCCCGCTCCAAGCCCAGATCCAGATGATCGCAGGCAGCGTGATGATCGCCGCGGGCACCTGGGCGATGCCAAGCACAAGCATCAGTGCGGCCAGTGCGCTGGCCCATGGCACGCCGGCCACTAGTAGCGCCAGGCCGATGGCGATGGCCTGGATGAAGGCGACGCCAATGACCCCTTGGGCGACGGCGCGGATGGTCGCTGTAGTCAGGACGACAAACTCGGCCCCACGCGCGCGGCCGACGATGCGGTCGAAGATCGCACGGCTGGCACGATCACCGCCGCGACCGTAGGACATGATGATTCCCGCCACGCCGAAGGCTGCGATGAACATCAGCAGGCCGCCTCCAATGCCGGCGACGGCGTTCAAGGTCGATTTGAGCAGATCGGCGATCTGGGGGCGCATGCCGGCTATCGCCGAGGGCAGGTCGACATACGCGTTCTGCCAGAATGCGTGAATTCTCTTGCCGATGATCGGCCAGTCTTCGACCCCCGGATAGGGTGGCGGTACGGCGATCTGGCCGGCCTGCACTTTTTGTACCAGAGCCTGTACGGATTCGCCCAGCGAATTCATCAACACGGCGACCGGAGTCACTATCAGCGCCATTGCGATAATCACGAGCAAAGCCGCAGCCAAGCCTTGCCGGTCTCCCAAGTGCGCCGCGAGGTATTGGTGCAACGGATACATCGTGACCGCCATGATCAACGCCCAGACCATCAGGCTGACGAACGGCGACAGGATCTGATAGCACAGCAAAACCAGGCCGAGAACCAGGCCGGCGCGAATGAGTACGTCCATCAGGCAGGAAGCCGCCCGCTGTTCGAGTTCGGAATTGAGCTTGAAGTCTGAGTTCATGGAGGGATGCCCAGAGAAGAGTGTTTGTGTTTTTCGTTTTCGGGAACCGTTGGCCCCCTATGAGACTAGTGCATCTTTTGCAGCGGAGCTACCGCCGTTGGCTGCTTGCCTGTCCTTTCCGCGCAGAGTTTTTCCGGGTCCCTTGATGGCTGCCTGGCATGAGTGCGATCCCTTACAGACGATCTCTTTAACGGGAACTATGATTTGCACGTGTAAACGCCGCTTCGCGTTGGTTTTCGCGGGCCGCGGTTTGCCGAAGGAACCCGCAATGTCTTTCAATACGTCTTTTGTCATGTCGCATTTGCCCATTATCGGAGCGGTCGTCACGTTTGTGGTGTTTTTCCTGCTCATGCGCTTATGCATTAGCAAGATTGACGAAGAAGAACAGGCGGACCAGGCCGATTGGTGGGACGACGAAGAAGTTTCGGCAGAACGCCTCATTTCAAAACCGCCGGCGTGAATGGCGCAGGAGTCTCATGAAGCAATGCGGGACATGGATTCCGTGTTGCCTTGACATTCAGCAGCGTTAGCGGCAATTGCCAAAAGGCGATGCTTCGAACGAACAACGAGGAAAACTACTCGACCGCCGCTGAAAACGTGACCAGCACGTCCAGGCCGCCTGTTTTGCCTTCGCGAATGGTGTTGTTCAGAGCGATTTTGCCGTTGAGCGAAGTCACGATTTCGCGAGAGATGGCGAGGCCGAGTCCGCTCCCGGGAGTCGAGAAACTGGTCGAGAAAGGTTCAAAAATCTGGCCGAGTTGCTCGGCAGGCAATCCGCCGCCGGTATCCCATACCAGAAGGGTCATCCTGTCTTGCTCACGACGGACTCGGATGCCGAGTCTCTGGCCGGGAGGGGTGTGCCGGATGGCGTTGTTGAGCAGGTTGCGGATCAGTTCGCCAACCAGCCAGGCGTCTCCTTGAATCTGTCCATCCGTGGTTTCGATTTCGAAATCGAGATTCTTGTCGGCGATCAGGGGCGAAAGTTCGATTGCTGCCTCGCGCGCCAGTTTGTCCACGTGGCAGCGTTCCAGCAAGCCTTGGCTGCGCCGTTGCTCGATCTTGGCCATGAGCAGCATCTGGTTGGCCAGCGTGATTGTGCGTTCCACCGTGCTGGCCATTTCCCGCAGTACCATGTCGCTCGGCGCATCGCCGCGCAAGCCAGATTGCAACTGCGTCTTCAGCACGGCCAGCGGCGTGCGCAACTGGTGCGAAGCATTGGCGATGAAGCGTTTCTGGTGATTGATGAGCAGGGACAGGCGCGCCATCAACTTGTTCAGCGCCTGGGTCACGGTATCCAATTCCACCAGGTGGGGCTGTAGCTGGAGTTGTGAAAGGTCGTCGGCCGACCGGCAGTCCAGTTCGGCGCGCAACTGGTCCAGAGGTTTGAGCGCCTTGGAAACAGCGATGTAGACCGCCAGGCAGGCGGCAATAATCAGGATGCCTTGCCGGAACAGCGTATTGCGCAGGATGTCGCGCGCGGCCTCCTGACGAATTTTCATCGGCTCGGCCACCTGGATGACGACGGTTCCCGACTCGTCGTTGGAAAAGACCGGCTGGAACAGAACGGCGACGCGGACGGCTTCGTCGCGGAATGTGTCCTCGTAAAACTGCACGACTGCCGGATATGCGGTGTTTTTCGGCAGTGCCCCGTCATATACGGGGAAATCCTCGTCGCCGGAAACGAGTTCGCCGCCGGCACTGCTCACGCGGTAAAAATAGCGGCCTGACTGGTCTGTCTCGTAGATCTCGAACAGGGCCAGCGGCAGCGACAGTTGGTAGCGGCCGTTCTCATAACGTACCGAATCGCCGACGGCGTGCGTGGTTGCCAGCAGGGTACGGTCGTAAGCGATATTCACCGAGTGCAGAGCGCTCCGGTACAAAAAATAGGTGTCGATGACCAAGATGATGAACAACGGCACGGTGATCCAGGCCAGCACGTAGCTGCGCACGGAAAAGCGTTTCCACGAGAGGAACATGGCTAGGAATCTTTCGGCGTTTCCACCGGCTCAATCTCTTCGCGCAGCAGATAGCCAAGGCCACGCAGGGTCATCAGCATGGTTCGTGTTCCTGCCAGTTTCTTGCGCAGGCGGTGCGCAACCACCTCGATGGCCTCGAAGTGCACATTCTCCTCATCGGAAAATACCACCCGGAACAAGCGTTCCTTGGTCACGGCGTGGCCGGGCTTGGCAATCAGCGCCTGCAGCATGGCCTGTTCGCGCGGAGTCAGTTCCAGCGGATCGTCGTCGATGTAGAACGCGCCGGACTCCCGCTCGAAGCGCAGGTCGCCGCAGCGGATGGTTTTTTCCTCGTGGCCGTGGATGCGTCTCGACAGAGCGCGGATCCGTGCTTCGAGTTCGTCGAGATCGAACGGTTTCGAAAGGTAGTCATCGCCGCCGGCGTTCAGCCCAGCAATCCGGTCGCCGACCGAAGAGCGGGCGGTGAGGATTAGCACCGGCGTGTCGATGCCGGCGTTGCGCATGCGCTGCAGCAGGTGCAGGCCGTCCTCGCCGGGAATGTTCAGGTCGAGAATGATGATGTCGTGAAGGTTCTGGCGTATCGCCTGGAAGGCTTTCAGGCCGTCAAAGCAGGGGGTCGCGGTGAATCCCCTCTTTTCGAGCGCGCGTACCAGTGCCCGGGACAGGTCAGGGTCGTCTTCGACAACGAGAATTTTCATCGCTCGGCCAGCGTGTTCAAGGTGGAAATTCCGGTCAGCTTATAGCAGGCGGCGGCTTATGGAAAGGCGCGGGAAGGTATGAATCAGCTGGTCTTGCGCTTGGCTTGACAGCCACTTGAAAGCCAAGGGAAAGGCAATCGCAAGTCTCGCCGAGGGGAGCGCCGTCTTCGCTTTTTTTCGGCGATTACAATGATTTCTCGACAGGTCGCCAACGTCATTGGGAAGAGGGCGCTGCGACCGTTTTCAATGATGTGCTGTTTCCACAAACAAGAAAATGAGGTCAAGCATGCAGAGTCTTCCGGAAGCAAAGAAAAGGAAAATCCTCGGTTGTGTATGTTTCGCCACGGCGTTGATGGCTGGCGCGGCCGCAATGGCTGACGACGCTTGCCCCAACAGAGGTGAGCTGGATATGTCGTATTGCGATGCCAACAAGGATCTGGTGGCCGATCCGCCGACCGACCCAAAAAAATTCCGCAATCCAGGCACGCTGGTTTTTTCTTTCACGCCGCTTGAAGACCCGTCGGTCTATGAGAAGGTGTTCGATCCCTTCATCAAGAACCTTTCACAATGTTCCGGAAAGAAGACGGTCTTCTTCTCGGTACAGTCAAATTCAGCACAGATCGAGGCGATGCGCTCGGGGCGTCTGCACTTGGCCTTCTTCTCGACCGGGACGACCAACTTTGCAGTCAACGTCGCGGGGGCCGTGCCTTTTGCGATCCGGGCCGACGATAAGGGGCCGCACGGCTTTAACCTGATCGTCATCACGCGCAAGGATAGCCCGATCCAGAAAATTGCCGACCTGAAGGGCAAGAAGGTGGCACATACCTCGCCTTCCTCGACCTCGGGGAACTCCGCACCGCGCGCATTGTTTCCCGGGATGGGGGTGACGCCGGAGAAAGATTACCAGGTGCTTTATTCGGGCAAGCACGACCAGTCGATCATGGGGGTACTGTCCGGCGACTACGATGCGGCGCCGGTGGCTTCGGACATCTTCCATCAGATGGCCAAACGCGGCGTGATCAAGGAGGACGATTTCCGCATCGTTTTCACCAGCGCCAAATTCCCTGTAAATTCGCTGGCCTATGCGCATGACCTCGAACCGGGCCTGCGCGACAAGGTAGTGAAGTGCGTTTATGACTACAAGTTCGACAGCGAACTATCGAAAGGCATGGAAGGCGCAACGCATTTCACGCCGATTACCTATCAGAAGGACTGGGCCATCGTGCGCCAGGTCGGCGAGACGGCGGGCGAAACCTACGGCCGGGCCGGCTTTGAAAAGGAACGGGCCAAGGAAGAGGCCGCTCGCGCCAAGAAACAATGATCAGGCGATCGGTACGCCGTCGCCAAGCCAATCCAGTGATGCATTTCTCGGTTGATACCAGGAGTTGAAAATGAACATGAAATCAAGCCTTGCCGTGAAAAACTGCCTGTTCAGTCTCGCGCTGCTCGGTGCTGCCGGCGGTTCTCTCGTCCATGCTCAGGACACTTGCCCGAACCGTGGCGAACTCGACGTCATGTACTGCGACGCCAACAACGATCTGGTCGCCGATCCGCCTACCGACCCGAAGAAGTTCCGCGATCCGAATACACTGGTATTCGCCTTCACTCCGGTGGAAGATCCTTCGATCTACGAGAAGCTGTTCCAGCCGTTCATGGCCCATCTCTCGCAGTGCGTGGGCAAGAAGACGGTCTTTTTCGCCGTGCAGTCGAACTCTGCCGAAATCGAGGCCATGCGTTCGGGCCGCCTGCATCTGGCCGCGTTCTCGACCGGTCCGACCAACTTCGCGGTGAATATCGCCGGTGCCGTTCCCTTTGCCATCCGCGGCACGGCGAATGGGCCGGAGGGCGTATCGATCCAGCTGATCGTGCGCAAGGACAGTCCATTCAAGAAGATCACCGACCTCAAGGGCAAGAAAGTGGCGCATACCTCGCCGTCCTCCAATTCGGGCAACCTGGCGCCGCGCGCGCTGTTCCCGGCGCTTGGGCTGACTCCCGAGAAGGATTACCAGGTCGTCTTTTCAGGCAAGCATGACCAGTCGGTTCTTGGCGTCAAGTCCGGCGACTACGATGCGGCGCCGGTGGCCAGCGACGTGCTGCAGCACATGATCGAGCGCGGCGTGGTCAAGGCGGACGATTTCAACACGCTCTACGTCAGCGAAAAATTCCCGACCGATTCCTATGCTTACGCGCATGACCTGGAGCCGAAACTGGTCGAGAAGATCAAGAATTGCTTCTTCGACTACAAGATCCCGCCGGAAATGGCCAAGGGCCTGGGCGGTGACCGATTCCTGCCGGCCAACTACAAGAAGGACTGGGAAGTCGTGCGCAAGGTGTCCATCGCCGCCGGCCAGAACCTGGGCCGCAGCGGCTATGAAGCCGAGCAGAACAAGGCCAAGAAGTAGGTTTGTCGTTGCATCACAGCCGGGCGTTTTCTTGAGAAAGGTTGTACAGCATGGCCGTTGTTCTGAGCATCAAGGGATTGACCAAGTCGTACAAGCCGGGAGTTCCGGTCCTGAAAGGCATCGACCTCGATTTCGAGGAGCGGGGCCTGACGGCGATCATCGGTTCTTCCGGCACCGGAAAGTCGACGCTGATCCGCATCATCAACCGGCTCGTCGATCCGAGCGATGGGTCCATCCTGTTCAAGGGCCTGGAACTGTCGTCCATCGAGGGGCGTCATCTGCGCGAGGCCCGGCGGCGCATCGGCATGGTTTTTCAGGAATACAACCTGGTTGAGCGGTTGTCGGTCATGGAGAACCTGTTGACCGGGCGGCTGGGTTACGTCAGCCCGATGAATGCCTGGCGGCGCAAGTTTCCTCCTGAGGACGTGGCACACGCGCTGGAATTGCTGGATGTGATCGGACTGGCAGATTTCGCGCACCAGCGGGCTGACAGCCTGTCGGGTGGGCAGCGTCAGCGGGTGGGGATTGCACGGGCACTGATGCAGCGGCCGGAAATCCTTCTGGCCGACGAACCGACGTCGTCGCTGGATCCGAAAACGTCGGTGGAAATCATGGATCTGCTCAAGTCCCAGGGCGTCAATAACGGGATTCCGGTAGTGGTGAATATTCACGACGTTGAACTGGCCAGGCGTTTTGCCGACCGCATCGTCGGCATGACGGGCGGACGCGTGGTGTTCGACGGCCCGCCGGACCAACTCTCCGACGATCACCTGAAACTCATCTACGGCGGCGAAGGGTGGCTGCAATGACGCAGCCGGGCGCCCAGGCTTTGCCGCGGATTCCTGCCGGACGGAGGCAGCCTTTCCATTCGTCCTGGCAGGTCAAGCTGCTCGCCCTCCTGGTGGCGGCGTATGCCGTCTATGCTCTGGGCCAGCTCGATTTTTCCTACGATCGGTTCATCCGGGGGCTCGATAACGGAGCTCGGTTCCTTTCCCGCATGTTTCCGCCGAGCTACAAGAACTGGGATCAGTTGCTGACGGGCTTTATCGAGAGTATGGAGATTGCCGTCCTGGCCACCTTCTTCGGCGTGCTGTTGTCGCTGCCGATCGCCATTCTCGGTGCGCGCAACCTCATGCCGGCCTGGGCGACCTGGCCGGCGCGGCTGATCGTCACGCTGTGCCGGGCGTTCAATCCGGTCATCGTGGCCATCGTTTTCATCAAGGCGGTCGGATTTGGCGCACTGGCCGGCGTCCTGGCGCTCGTGGTTGCTTCCATCGGATTCGTCGGGAAGCTGTTCATGGAGGCTATCGAGGAAATATCCATGAAGCAGATCGAGGCCGTTCGCGCCACCGGTGCCCCGTTTCTCAGCGTGGTGACCTACGGCGTGCTGCCGCAGGTTATCGGGCGCCTGGTCGGCTTCTGTACCTACCAGCTCGATGCCAACCTTCGCAATTCGACGATGGTCGGAATCGTCGGGGCGGGAGGCATCGGCGGGGCGCTCTTCGCCGCGTTCCAGCGTTTCGAGTACGACTTTGTGCTGGCCATCCTGATTACCATCATTGCTGTCGTGCTGCTCGGCGAATTTGCCTCGAACTATGTCAAACGTATCTTCCATGTCTGAGTCCGTTGCCTTGGCGCCGATGTCCAAAGCCTGGCAGCGCCACACCCTGCGCCAGAAAATGGCGCGCACGGCGCTGTGGCTGGTAATCGCCATCGCCGTGATGCTTTCGCTTCGCAGCATCAATGTCATCTGGGAGTTCCTCTGGGATGCTCCCGAACAGATGATGGACATGGGGCGGCGCATGTGGCCGCCTGACATGGCCTACTATCCGAAGACGGTGCATGCGGCGCTCATGGAAACGTTCCACATCGCCACCCTCGGGACACTGTTCTCGATGGTGTTTGCCTTGCCCCTGTCGATCCTGGCCGCACACAACATCACCCCGCACAAGGGCTTGAATCTTTTCGCCAAGACCATGCTGGTGTCCAGCCGTTCGGTGAATTCGCTGGTCTGGGCGCTGCTGTTCGTAGCCGTGTTCGGCCCCGGTCCGCTGGCAGGCGCCGTGGCGATTGCCTTCCGTTCCATCGGGTTCGTCGGAAAGCTGCTCGGCGAGGCGCTGGAAGAGGTTCACTTCGGCGCCATCGAGGCACTGAAGGCTGCCGGAGCCACGCAAACGAGTCAGATCCTTTATGGCTACTGGCCGGCGGTGAAGCCGGCCTTCTGGTCGATCATGCTGCTGCGCTGGGATATCAATATTCGGGAATCCTCGGTCCTTGGGCTGGTCGGCGCCGGCGGGCTCGGGATGGTCATGAACGCGGCCATCGATACCTTCCAGTGGAACCGCGTGGCGGTCATACTGCTGACCATCTTCGCCGTGGTGGTTATCGGCGAGGTGGTGGTGACCTTCTTCCGGAGACGGTTGATCTAGCCTCCATGTCCAAAGGGATTCAGGCCGTTTCGAAAGTGTCCCCACTCGTGGCCTGAATTTCCGGTAACGCGTTACAGGCCGCCCATTAGATCAATCCGGTCGCATATCACGGACGTTACCCCTCGCTTGAGCAAGGATTCGGCAAGTGGTCGTTCGTTTACCGTCCAGCACAGCACGGGGATGCCTTTGTTTTTCGCTTCCGAAATCACGGCGTCGTCAAGGTTGGCAGAGCAATGCAGGCTGTAGGCGTTTAGCTCATCAATGCGGTTGAGCCAGTCAGTCGGCGGAATATCCCAGAGATGCCCTATGGGAAGCTGCGGCGAGACACGACGTGCTGATTCGAGAGCGGTACTTGAGAAAGATGAAACGAGCGGCAAAGGAGATCCGCGCCAAAGATCGAGTATTTTTCGTGCCACGACTTCGCCCGTGATCGCCTCGAAACCGGTTGCCGGTTTGATCTCGACATTGGCCTGAATTCCAAGTTCACCACACAACGCTGCGGCAGACTCGAATGTTGGCAAGGGTTCGTTGGCATATGACCGATGGTGATGCTTGCCGGCGTCAAGCTTTTTCAGGGTCGCATCCGTGGACGTGCAAACGTGGCCGGTTCCATTTGTTGTTCGTTCAAGTGTTTCGTCGTGTATCAGCCAAGGTGTTCCATCGGCAGAAAGCATGACATCAAACTCGACAGCAGGAATTCCCAGAGCAGCCGCGATGCGCAACCCGGCGAGAGTGTTTTCGGGTGCCAATGCTCCCCCGCAGCGGTGAGCGAAGACGCGAGGAAGAGACCATTCGGGTGATGGACGAGTCATTTTTTTCCTTTCGTTGACTGACTGGATGGATCGTTGGAAGGGGGGGCAAAAACGAAATTCAGTAGCGCTCAAGCCCTTTCTGGATAAAGGATGCTTGATTTTCGAGTCGCTGTTTGAAAAAACACAATGGTTCGAAATAATTCATTTGCGAAAAACTGTCGGAAGTTGATTTTTTAGATGGAATAGTTGCATTTATTTATACAGTTAGGTGTAAGTTGCACTGCTTTCTGAAAGATGTTGACAAATTTAACCACAATCAATAATGTCCGATAAAGAAAAATATGTTCGTTAACGAAATTTTCGTTATTCGCTTTCGATTTTTTTTGGCGATTTGCGGACGAGATGGACGGGTTACATAAGCAAAGCAATTGGCCAGCCTCAAGGGGAGTTGTCTCCAGAGGGGCGTTATGCAGAAATTATCGTTTTCGTTTTTCGTGCGGCACTCTCAGATTTGACCGTAGCAACAATCCCTAGACTAAAAAGGAAATAATATGAATATGAAGAGAACCCTGATCGCGGCGATGGCAACCGTCGCACTTTCTTTTAGCGCTTCCGCCATTGCCGCCGACGATTACAAGCTGACACTCAAGCTCAGCCACGTATTCAGCCCGGCCGAGGATCTGACGAAATTCATGGATGAAGTCGCTGGCATCATCAAGAAGAAAACCGACGGCGCCATCAATATCCAAACGTTCCCGCAGGGACAGATCGCCACCTACAAGGATGGAATGGAACAAGTGGTTCGCGGAGCCAACTTCATCTCAGTCGAAGATCCGTCGTATGTCGGCGACTATGTCCCGGATTTCAAGGCGTTGGTTGGCCCGATGCTGTACGACACCTACGACGAGTATTCGACTCTGGTACGCAATACCAAACTGGTGGCCGACATGAAGAAAGCTGCCGAAGCCAAGGGCATCAAGATTTTGGCTCTGGACTACGTATTCGGCTTCAGAAGCGTAATCACCAATAAGGTCATCACCAAGCCGGAAGATCTGAAGGGCGTCAAACTTCGTACTCCGGGGTCGAAGCTGTTCATCGATACGCTGAACGCCATGGGCGCAACGGCGACTCCGCTGCCTTGGGGTGAAACCCTTTCTGCCGTTTCGCAGGGCGTAGTGGACGGACTCGAAGGTTCCGAATTCACCAA
This sequence comes from Candidatus Accumulibacter sp. UBA704, assembly GCA_002304785.1. Lineage (GTDB taxonomy): Bacteria > Pseudomonadota > Gammaproteobacteria > Burkholderiales > Rhodocyclaceae > Propionivibrio. The sequence goes on from DBMG01000175.1 coordinate 35,099, forward strand.
TCTGGGTACCAAGGTCTACGAGGTTCGCAAGAACGTTGCGTTGACCCGCCACTTCCTTGGCACCTGCGGCGTCTATATTTCCACGCAAGTCTGGGACAAGATTCCGGCCAAGTACCAAAAGATCATTGCCGACGAGTTCGATGCCGGCGCGCTGCGCATGGTTGAAACGATGAAGGGCAAGCATGGTGCTGTCGTCAAGGAACTTGAATCGTACGGCGTGAAATTCAACGAAGTTGACAAGAAGGCTTTCAAGGATGCGACCGCTCGCATCTACAAGGAAATTCCGGGGGTGACACCGAACGTCTATGACGCCCTGGTGGGGGAACTGACCAAGATCCGCGCAGCCAAGAAGTAACAGGATTACGCGCCGCAAA
>DBMG01000139.1:0-1410 GCA_002304785.1 Candidatus Accumulibacter sp. UBA704
GCCGAGCACCTTCTCATCATTGATACCGAAACCCGCGAGTTGCAGCATGTTTCCCTGCGCGACCGGCCTGCGGGAGAGGGTGATGCGCCCCGGTTCGATGCGGTGTTGTGCGGCAGTATCGATAGCGCAACCAAGGATGCGCTCGTCGAGAAAGGCATCCTGGCCTTCGGTACAGAGGCTCGCACGGCAGGTGAGGCCATCGCCGAATTCGAGGAGGCGAATCTGGCTGCCTATCGCTCAGGTGGTTGTGGCAATGGTGGCGGCGGATGTTGCGGGGGTCATGGCCATGACGAGGAGCATGGGCATGCGCACGGTCATGACGCTGGTGGATGCTGTGGAGGTGGCGAGGGCGGTACCAAGAAAGAAGGTCAAGGTTGTGGCGGGAAAGGTGGGTGCGGCGGTCACGGGCATCACGACGAGCATGGTCATGAGCACAAGATGGGTGGCGGTTGTGGATGTGGCGGGCAGGATCGGCATAACGATGCCATCGCCCGCAAGATGCGCGCGGATGCGCTGAGGATTGCGGTCAGCAGCCAGAATCGCAAGACGGTGACCGATCATGCTGGACGCTGCCGCAAGTTCTGGGTTTATGAGGTTCGCCAGAACAAGGTGCACAACAAGACGCTCCGTGAGTTGACGCTGGAGCAGACACTGCATTCCGCGCCGCTGGGCGACGATCACCCTCTCGACGACGTGCACGTGATGATCACGGCCGGAATGAGCCCGTTTCTTTATCAGCGTCTGCAGCGCGGCGGCATCAAAGGGTTCGTTACCGACGAGTCCGATCCCGACAAGGCCGTCCAGATGCTGCTCGACAAGGTGGCGCAAGGCTGAACAGCGAAGCTGGCGGCTTGAAATGACGACGGGGACCGAAGTCCCCGCCGGCTTTTCTTTGGTAACAAGGCTCAAGCAGCCTCGGCATAGGCCTTAAGCGGCCAGTGCGAAACGCTCATCGTTGGCGTTTAGAGATTTGCTTCATTAACGTCGATCGCCTGACGGGTTGCCTGCGCACCTTTGTCCGCCCTGTCGAAACCAATACACCCCCACCCAAACCTACTCATTGCTCCCGTCAAATACGCTTGGGTGGAGGTGGCGGGAGTCGAACCCGCGTCCAGAACGCCTCCAGATTGCCGGAATTACAACCATGGGCCCAGTATGAGGTTGTGTGCCCAATTTTTCAAGGGCTGAGGAGCAACGACAAAAATATAGGTGCTCGCGCCTTGAAATTCTCCATGGGCGCCCCTATTATTAGCACTCGTTAGTCGTGAGTGCTAATAATTTGCTGGCAAGGCAACGATGCCGTTGAGCAAGCTATTGGCGAGTTGGTAAAAAACTTGTGCTTTAACCAAGGAGAAAATGCATGAAAATCCGTCCTTTGCATGATCGCGTGATCGTCAAGCGCCTCGAAGA
>DBMG01000139.1:1461-2686 GCA_002304785.1 Candidatus Accumulibacter sp. UBA704
GACGAGAACGGCAAGCATGTGGCTTTGGACGTCAAGGTCGGTGACCGCATTCTGTTCGGCAAGTACGCCGGCCAGACCGTCAAGGTTGACGGCGAGGAGCTGCTGGTCATGCGTGAAGAAGACATCATGGGGGTCGTCGAGGCCTGAGCGCAGCGCGCTGATTGTCCCCGATAGCTTAGCCCGATCCAATCCAACACAGAATTCTCAGGAGTATTTCAATGGCAGCAAAAGACGTTAAATTTGGCGATTCCGCACGCACCCGCATGGTCGAGGGCGTCAATATCCTGGCCGACGCCGTCAAGGTTACCCTCGGTCCGAAAGGCCGCAACGTGGTTCTGGAGCGCTCGTTCGGCGCCCCGACCGTGACCAAGGACGGTGTTTCCGTCGCCAAGGAAATCGAACTGAAAGACAAGTTCATGAACATGGGCGCCCAGATGGTCAAGGAAGTCGCTTCCAAGACCTCCGACATCGCCGGTGACGGTACCACCACCGCGACTGTGCTGGCCCAGTCGATCGTTCGCGAAGGCATGAAATACGTTGCCGCCGGCATGAACCCGATGGACCTGAAGCGCGGCATCGACAAAGCCGTCTCCGCTACCGTCGACGCTCTGAAGAACCTGTCGAAGCCCTGCTCGACCAATAAGGAAATCGCCCAAGTCGGCGCCATTTCCGCCAATTCCGATTTCTCGATCGGCGACATCATCGCCCAGGCCATGGAGAAAGTCGGCAAGGAAGGCGTCATCACCGTTGAAGACGGCAAGTCCCTGCAGAACGAACTCGACGTCGTCGAAGGTATGCAGTTCGACCGCGGCTACCTGTCGCCCTACTTCATCAACAACCCGGACAAGCAGATCGCCATCCTGGACAATCCGTATGTCCTGCTGTTCGACAAGAAAATCTCCAACATCCGCGACCTGCTGCCGGTGCTCGAGCAAGTCGCCAAGGCCGGCCGTCCGCTGCTGATCATCGCTGAAGACGTCGAAGGCGAAGCGCTGGCCACCCTGGTGGTCAACAACATCCGCGGCATCCTCAAGACCTGCGCCGTCAAGGCTCCGGGCTTCGGCGACCGCCGCAAGGCCATGCTCGAAGACATCGCCATCCTGACCGGTGGCCAGGTCATCGCCGAAGAAGTCGGCCTGACCCTCGAGAAGGCCACCCTGGCCGAGCTCGGCCAAGCCAAGCGAATCGAAGTCGGCAAGGAAAACACCACGATCATCGACGGCGC
>DBMG01000139.1:2808-3381 GCA_002304785.1 Candidatus Accumulibacter sp. UBA704
GCGACCCGTGCCGCTGTCGAAGAAGGCATCGTGGCGGGTGGCGGTGTCGCGCTGCTGCGCGCCCGTGCCGCTTTGGGCGACCTGAAGGGCGACAACCACGACCAGGACGCCGGTATCAAGATTGTTCTGCGCGCCATCGAGCAGCCGCTGCGTGAAATTGTCGCCAACGCCGGTGACGAGCCTTCCGTTGTCGTCAATGCCGTGGTCAACGGCAAGGGCAACTACGGCTTCAACGCCGCGACGGGCGAGTACGGCGACATGGTCGAAATGGGCGTTCTCGACCCGACCAAGGTCACCCGCACCGCGCTGCAGAACGCCGCCTCGATCGCCGGCCTGATGCTCACCACCGACTGCATGGTCGCCGAACTGGCTGAAGACAAGCCAGCGGCCGGCATGCCTGGCGGCATGGGCGGCATGGGTGGTATGGGCGGCATGGACATGATGTAATAGTCCCAGGCAGAAGCTAAACTTTCTGCCGGAATGCGCGGCTCGCAAAAACCCCGTATGGAATGCTTCATACGGGGTTTTCTTTTCGTCAATTTTGACGTAACGAAAACGACTCGCTATAATGCG
>DBMG01000179.1:0-16194 GCA_002304785.1 Candidatus Accumulibacter sp. UBA704
ACAACCGCGGACATGTCAACCAAGGCCGAACCAAAAACAGCGAATTCGCAGCCGAACGCCTTGCCAACCTTGAGCGGTAAATCGGTGCGCAGCATCAAGCCCCCGAGCGACAGGTTTTCCAGCCGTCCCATGCCTGTAAAGCCGTGCTGGCCGAGGCGGACAAGCGGCTGGACGTTGAACCGGATGCGCTGATGCCGACGCTGTTCCTTCATTTCCGCGCTCTGATTTGCGATGATGCTGCTCTATGATGGCAAAGCCAGATAGTACATCCAACCCGACCCATGACAAAAGTATGCGACAACGCCTTCCGGAACTGCAAAGCAGGAAGGATTGCAGTCTTCATTATTGCCTGTCTGACCATGACCGCTACGGTGCTGGGCGAAGAGCTCCCTCCCGCGGTGGCGGAGGCACTCAAGACGGCGGGCATCCCGGCTCGCAATGTTTCGGCAGTAGTACTGAGCGTCGACTCAGGGCAAGCTCTTATTCGCCACAATGCCCGCCAAGCGATGAACCCGGCCTCGGTCATGAAACTGCTCACGACCTACGCCGCGCTGGAAGTACTGGGGCCGGCCCATGCCTGGAAGACGGAGGCGCTGGCTGATGCCGTCCCCATCCAGGGCCGGCTGGAAGGAAATCTCTATCTCCGCGGCAGCGGCGATCCACGCCTGGCTCTGGAGCAGTTCTGGCTGTTCCTGCGCCAATTGCGTGCTCGCGGTGTCGGTCACATTCAGGGAGATCTGGTACTCGATCGCAGCGCTTTTTCCCTGCCCCCCCACGACCCCGCGAAATTCGACAACGAGCCGCTGCGGCCCTATAACGCCGGACCCGACGCACTGCTGGTCAACCTCAAGAGTTTGAGCTTCACCCTGCACCCCGAGCCGGGATCGGTTGCCGTGTTGCACGAGACTCCAGGCGTCGATCGGCAACTGATCAATCGCCTCAAGCTCGGCGATGAGAGTTGCGGCGATTGGCGCGAGAAAATCAAGGTCGAGCAGGCGGACGACACGATCATCCTGCGCGGGATTTTCCCCAAATCCTGCGGCGACAAACACCTGAATCTGTCACCCTGGCCGGCCAATCTCCAGGTCGAACGGCTTTTCCGGGCGCTCTGGCAGGAACTCGGCGGAACCTTGGCGGGCCAAGCCCGTGAGGGATCGACGCCGAGTGGCGCAGTACTCCTGGCCACGCACGAATCGCCCTCGCTCGGTGAAATCGTTCGCGAGATCAACAAGTACAGCAACAACGTGATGGCCCGTCAAATATTCCTGACCCTGGACGCCCTGCGGCCGGCCACGCCGGAAGGCGCGCAGCGGCGAATCAACGCCTGGCTGAACGAGAAAAACCTCACGATGCCGGAACTGGTGCTCGACAACGGTTCCGGCCTGTCGCGCTTGGAACGAATTTCCGCCGAAAGCCTCGCTCGACTGCTGCACGCCGCGTGGCAAAGCCCGGTCATGCCTGAACTGATGGCCTCGCTTCCCGTAGCCGGAATCGACGGAACGCTGAAAAAGAGACTGGGAAACGGCGCGGTAAGCGGGCGGGCACACCTGAAAACCGGCTATCTGGAGAACGTCCGCGCCCTGGCCGGGTACGTTCTCGATAACGGCGGAAGACGGTGGATCGTCGTTATCATGATCAACGCCCCTAACTCGCGGCAGGGAAAACCGGCGATGGACGCCCTGCTGCAATGGGTTGCCGAACGCGGAACCCCGGTGCAGAAAATCGCAGGACAGCGACGATGAACCAAACCGCCGCACCGCCGCAACGAGTCCTTTACGGCATGTTGCTGATTTCGATCGCGGTGATCCTGTTCGCCGTCATGGACACCATTTCAAAGTACCTGACACGCGACTATCCCGTAACCAATGTGCTATGGGCACGCTACTTGTTTCACACCCTGCTGGTGATCGCCGTAATAGCGCCTCGTCACGGCACGGTGCTCGTAAGAACGAATCGGCTTGGACTACAAATGGTACGGGGATCGATGCTGGCCGGCGCCTCGTTGCTCTTCGTCACGGCCATCAAATACATGCCACTGGCGGAAGCCACGGCGATCCAGTTCATATCGCCCCTGTTGGTCACGCTGCTGGCTGTGATCTTCCTCAAGGAGAAGGTGGACCTGTCGCGCTGGCTGGCCATCCTGGCCGGATTCAGCGGCGTCCTCATCATCATCCGCCCAGGCAGCGGCATCTTCACCTGGGCCTCCTTGCTGCCGCTCGGCACGGCGATTCTCTTTGCGTCGTATCAGGTGCTGACCCGGCATTTCGCCGGGCGCGAAAGCCCCTACACCCTGATCTTTTATCCGGGCATTGTCGGCATGCTGCTGCTCTCGCCGACTCTCCCGTTCGCCTGGACGGCCCCGCAGAGCTTGTCGCACCTCACACTGCTGGCCATCGCGGGAATAATCGGCGGTTCCAGCCACCTGATCCTGATCCGGGCCTACGAACTGGCGCCGGCATCGCGGCTCGCGCCGTTCAGCTACACCCAGCTGATCTGGGTGACTCTCGCCGGCTATGTCGTCTTCGGCAACTTCCCCGACGCGCTGTCATTGGCCGGCATTGCCATCCTGATGGCCAGCGGAATCTACATCGCCACACGCCAGCACTTGCAGGACAGGAAGCAGCCCGCGGCAACGAACCAATGAGCCATCGATACCTTCCTGGCACAGATGGCTGCCAGACCCGGTCTACAAGCCGAGATCGACCCACAAGGCATCGATCCGCTGCTTGACGGCCGGATCCATGACGATCGGCCGGCCCCATTCGCGTGTTGTTTCGCCGGGCCACTTGTTGGTGGCATCGATCCCCATCTTGCTGCCGAGACCAGCCACCGGGGAGGCAAAATCGAGATAGTCGATCGGCGTGTTCTCGGCGATCAGCGTGTCGCGTGCCGCATCGACACGGGTGGTCATCGCCCAGATCACCTCCTTCCAGTCGCGGATATTCACGTCCTCATCGACAACAATGATGAACTTGGTGTACATGAACTGGCGCAGGAAGCTCCAGACACCGAACATCACGCGCTTGGCGTGTCCGGGATACTGCTTGCGGATGCTCACCGTCGCAAGGCGGTAGGAACAGCCCTCGGGCGGCAGGTAGAAATCAACGACTTCCGGGTACTGCTTCTGCAATAGCGGCACGAACACTTCGTTCAAGGCGACGGCCAGCATCGCCGGTTCGTCCGGCGGTTTGCCGGTGTAGGTGCTGTGATAGATCGGATTCCTGCGCATCGTGATACGCTCGATGGTGAATACCGGGAAGGTCGACTGCTCGTTGTAGTAGCCGGTGTGGTCGCCGTAGGGGCCTTCCAGCGCCGTTTCGCTCGGATCGATGACGCCCTCAAACACGATCTCCGCCGAAGCCGGCACTTGCAGGTCCGAACCCAGGCACTTGACCAACTCGGTCTTGGCCCCGCGCAGCAGTCCGGCGAACTGGTATTCCGAGACATTGTCCGGCACCGGCGTCACCGCGCCGAGGATCGTCGCCGGGTCGCACCCCAGCACCACCGCAACCGGGAATGGTTGCCCCGGATTCGCCAGGCAATGATCGCGAAAATCAAGCGCGCCGCCGCGATGCGCCAGCCAGCGCATGATCACCTTATTGCGGCCGATCACCTGTTGCCGGTAGATGCCGAGGTTCTGGCGCGGCTTGTTCGGGCCGCGCGTCACCGTCAGCCCCCAAGTGATCAGCGGCGCCACGTCGCCCGGCCAGCAATGCTGGATCGGCAGGCGCGACAGGTCGACATCCGTGCCTTCCCAGACAATCTCCTGACACGGCGCCGACGATACGATCTTCGGCGACATGTTCAGTACCTGCTTGAAGACGGGAAGCTTCTCCCAGGCATCCTTCAGCCCTTTGGGCGGTTCCGGCTCCTTGAGAAACGCGAGCAGCTTGCCTACCTCACGCAGCGCATCGACCGATTCCTGCCCCATACCCAGCGCCACGCGGCGCGGCGTACCGAAAAGGTTGCCCAGCACCGGCATCGCATGGCCCTTGGGGTTCTCGAACAGGATCGCCGGACCACCGACGCGCAATACACGATCACAGATCTCCGTCATTTCGAAACGCGTATCGATCTCGGGGCGGACGCGCTTGAGTTCACCCATCCGCTCCAGTTGTGCGATGAAATCGCGAAGGTCGTGGTATTTCATGAGGGTATCTGGCTACGAATGAAATGCTCCCGATTATAGGCGAAGCCCCATAACCCATCGCTATTGAAAGCATTGCTTCGTTTGATTGGACTACGTTTGCACCAGCCTCTAAACTGCACGCATGGTTTCCGGAGACGCGGAACGGAGGATTACCCCATCTCATCAACAAGGAGCAATACGATGAAAAGCAAGAAAACCGACATCACCAAGATCGACATCGGCATTTCCGAAAAAGATCGCATCGCGATCGCCAAAGGGTTGTCGAAACTCCTGGCCGACAGTTTCACCCTGTACCTGATGACGCACAATTTCCACTGGAACGTCACCGGTCCGATGTTCAACACCCTGCACACCATGTTCATGGGGCAATACACAGAGCAGTGGAACGCGCTGGACATCATCGCCGAGCGCATCCGCGCCTTGGGCGTCGTGGCGCCGGGCAGTTACGATGAATACGAGAAGCTGACCACCATTCCGGCCGTCAAGGGCAAACCGAAGGCTCTGGAAATGGTCGCCTTGCTCGTCTCCGCGCAGGAAGCCACCGCCCGTACGGCGCGAGACCTGTTGCCGCTGGTCGCAGAAGCCAACGACCAGCCGACCACGGATCTGATCACCCAGCGCCTCGACGTGCATGAAAAGACTGCGTGGATGCTGCGCAGCCTGCTGGAAGAGTAAGTCCTGATCTCAGCCGGGTACTCCCCGGCTGACACCGCCGCCCGCCTTTCCGGCGGGCGTTTTGTTTTCAGCGCACGCCGCGTACGAGCAAGAAATCGGCAACGATGCCGGCAAAGATGCTGGCGCCGACCCAATTGTTGTGCAGGAAGGCGTTGAAGCAACGCGCCGGTTCGCGCTCACGAATCAGGGTGTAGTGGTAGATGGCAATTGCGGCTGCCACGCCCAGCCCGATGTAGAAGGCCCAGCGCACGCGCATCTGATACCCCACCCAACCAATCAGCGCAAAAGTCATCGCGTAACAGAACATCACCGCCACCACGTCGAATCGCCCGAAGGTAATCGCCGAGGTCTTGATCCCGATCTTGAGATCGTCGGCGCGGTCGACCATGGCGTATTCCGTATCGTAGGCCATCGCCCAGAATACGTTGGCCAGCAGCAGTACCCAGGCCGCGGCCGGGATCATGTCAAGATGGGCCGCGTAAGCCATCGGGATACCGAAACCGAAAGCCACACCAAGATAGGCCTGGGGTATCGCGAAAAAGCGCTTGGTAAAGGGATAGCTGGCGGCGAGGAACAGGGCAACCACCGACAACCCGACGATGTACCAACTGCGCAAGGGGAGAATCAGGCAGAAGGCGCATACGACCAGGATGAGGAAGAGCACCAGCGCCTCCCTGACCGACACCTTTCCGGAGGCCAATGGGCGTTCCCTGGTGCGCGCCACATGCGGGTCGAACTTGCGGTCGGCCACATCGTTTATCACGCAACCCGCCGAGCGCATCAGCACGGTTCCCAGCACGAAAATCCACACCACGACCCAACTGGGAGTGCCCCATGATGACAGCCACAGCGCCCACAGCGTCGGCCAGAGCAGAAGCAGGATACCGATCGGCTTATCCAGCCGCATCAGCTTTTCGTAGAGATTGAGGCGTTCGATGAAACGGTTCTTGGCAGTCGTCATGGCGACATTGTAACGGGTCAGACCATTCCCCCGCGCAACTCGGTGACGCGCGTTCGCAGGTCGTCCGGATCGACCGCTTTCGGAGGAACCGGATCGCCGACTACCAGAGTGATCCGCCGGAACGGGCGGATGCAGGAGGGGACACGCATGGCCGTGCCATAGCGCCGGCTGAAGAAGCTTCCCCACAGCCCACGCAACGCCATCGGAATTACCGGCACCGGGGTTTCGGCAACCATGCGCTGGACACCGTAGCGGAATACGTTCAGTTCGCCGTCGCGCGTGATCTTCCCTTCCGGGAAAAGCCCGATCAATTCGCCGTTACGTAACGCCGCAGCCGCCCGTGCGAAAGCAGCCTCCTTTATATCTGCATCGTCCTTGGCCGGCGCGATCGGTATGGCATGCACGTTGCGGAAGATAAAGTTGAGCCCAGGCGCGGCGTAGATGCGATAGTCCATGACGAAGCAGATCGGACGCCGCACGGCAGCCATGAGAATCACCGGATCGACGAAACTTACATGGTTGCAGATCAACACGGCCGGCCCGGATTCGGGGATGGCATCGAGCCCGCGTGTGTCCAGCCGGTAGATTGCGTGGATCACCAGCGAGGCCAGCAAGCGAATGAAATGCTCCGGCATCTGCCGGAAAACAAACACCGCGACCAACGCGTTGAACGCAGCGGCGATGCCGAACAACAGCGGGATCGACACGCCGAGCCACAGCAACCCGCCTGCCGCGACCGCGCCCACAACCATGAACAGTGCGTTGAGGATATTGTTGGCGGCGATGATCCGCGCCCGATGCTCCACCGCGCTACGTGACTGCATCAACACGTAGAGCGGCACGACGAAGAAACCGCCGAACGCACCGATGGCAAACAGATCGAACAATATGCGCCAGCACGTGCCAGTCGCCAGCAATACTCCAAGCGGCAGTGGTGCCCCGGCGGGGAGCTCTGCCGGCGAGGTCAGCGCGAGGTCTGCGCCGAACAACGTCAGTCCGATCGCCCCGAACGGCACGAGGCCGATTTCGACGTGGCGGCCCGAGAACTTCTCACACAACATTGATCCAGTCCCGATGCCGACAGTGAAGATGGCGAGCATCACGGTCACCAGCGCTTCGTTGCCGCCCAGGACATTCCGCGCATAGACCGGAAACTGCGCGAGCAGCAACGCGCCGTAGAGCCAGAACCAGGAAATGCCTATGATGGACAGAAAGACCGTCCGGTTCTCGCGCGCGAAGACCATGCTGTGCCAGGTCTCGGTGAGCGGATTGAGGTTGACGCGCAAGCGCGGCGATGGCGCGGGGGCCGCAGGAATGCCGCGACTCGCGGCATAGCCGGCCACGGCCACCAGAAATCCGGCGAAGGCGATCCAGCCCGGCGTCAGGTTTGAACCGGCAAGCAGCCCCCCCGAAAGCGTACCGATAAGGATGGAGACGAACGTGCCGGACTCGACCAGCGCGTTGCCGCCGACCAGCTCTTCCTCTGACAGGTGCTGCGGCAGAATGGCGTACTTGACCGGTCCGAACAGCGCCGATTGCAGCCCCAGCAGGAACAGCGCCGCCAGCAGCACGGCAAGGCTGTGCAAATAGAAGCCGAGCGCTGCCACCCCGATGATCACGATTTCCAGCAGTTTGACGAGGCGCGCGAGCCGGGCCTTGTCGTATTTATCGGCCAGTTGCCCGGCGGTCGCCGAGAACAGGAAGAACGGCAGGATGAACAGGCCTGCCGCGAGGTTGGTCAGTGTTTCCGGCGCCAACGTCGTCCAGCTCGCCGTATGAAAGGTGAGCATGACCACCAGCGCGTTCTTGTACAGGTTGTCGTTGAATGCACCGAGAAACTGCGTCCAGAAGAACGGGGCGAAGCGACGCGTGCCGAGCAGATGGATCTGGGTCATGCCTTGAGCAACTCCTCGCGACTGCCCAGCCAACGGGCAAGATGGCGTTCGGCCAGGTCGGGTGCGTCGCGCAACAGGCGTTCCGCCATGTCGCGCGCCAATTCGATCAGGTCCACATCGGTTTCGAGATCGGCATAGCGTAACAGAGGTACGCCGGACTGGCGGCTGCCGACGAATTCGCCAGGCCCTCGCAGGTGCAGATCCTGGCGGGCAATCTCGAAACCGTCGGTGTTTTCGTAAATGATCTTCAGTCGCTCGCGCGCGGTCTGCGACAGCGGCTGCTGGTAAACGAGAATGCACACCGATTCATCCTTGCCGCGCCCGACCCGTCCGCGTAGTTGATGTAGTTGGGAGAGGCCGAAGCGTTCGGCATGCTCGATGACCATCAGGCTGGCATTGGGTACGTCGACGCCGACCTCGATGACCGTCGTCGCCACCAGCACATCGATGTCGCCGGCGGCGAAAGCGGCCATCGTCGCCGCTTTTTCGTCGGCCTTGAGTCGGCCGTGGACCAGGCCGACACGCAAACCCTGCAGTTCCTGCGAAAGAACTGCATGCGTATCGAGCGCCGTCTGCAGCTGCAGCTTTTCCGATTCCTCGATCAACGGGCACACCCAGTACGCCTGCCGCCCGGAGGCTACCGCACCGCGAATGCGTTGGATTACCTCCTCACGCCGGGCGTCGGACACCAGCCGAGTTCTGACCGGCGTGCGTCCCGGTGGCAACTCGTCCAATACCGAGACGTCGAGATCGGCGTAATAGCTCATGGCCAGCGTACGCGGAATCGGCGTCGCCGACATCATCAACTGGTGCGGCGGCCTCGCGTTCTTCTCGCCCTTGCGCCGCAATTCCAGCCGCTGCGCCACGCCGAAGCGATGCTGTTCATCGACGATGACCAAGCCCAATCGGGCGTAGTCCACACTCTCCTGGATCAGCGCGTGGGTCCCGATGACCAGTTGCGCGGTGGTCGCCGCCCGCTGCTGCGATTCCCGCTTGGCGGCTTTCGTCAGGCTGCCGGTCAGCCAGGCCACCTCAACCCCCAAGGGCTCCAACCAGGCGCACAGCTTGAGGTAGTGCTGCTCGGCCAGAATCTCGGTCGGCGCCATGAACGCCACCTGGGACCCCGCTTCGATGGCCTGGCAGGCGGCCAGAGCCGCGACGATGGTCTTGCCACTGCCCACGTCGCCTTGCAACAAGCGCTGCATCGGGAAGGCTTGCGCCAAGTCAACACTGATCTCGCCGACGACCCGCTGCTGGGCCGCCGTGAGATCAAACGGCAAAGAAGCCAGGAGCCGTCGCGCCAGACGGCCGGACGGAGCGAGTACGGGCGCGCCTTTCTTGCGCCGCCCGAGATAGGCACGCCGCAAGGAAAGCTGCTGCGCCAGGAGTTCATCGAACTTGATCCGCCGCCAGGCCGGATGAGTGCGTTCTTGCAGCGCCATTTCCGGCACGTCCGGAGGCGGCGAATGCAGAAGCCGTACCGCTCCGCCAAACAAGACGAGCCCGTGGCGGGCGCACCACGCCTCATCCAGCAATTCATCAAGCTTCGATTCAGCAAGCGCCAAGAGGATGCACTTGCGCAGCGCCGTCTGGGATACTCCGGCCGTCGTGGGATACACCGGAGTCAAAGACTCCGGCAAGACATCGCCCTCGGCCACCAGGCGATAACGCGGATGCACCATTTCCGCGCCGAGAAATCCGTGACGGATTTCACCGAACAGCCGAAGGTGGTGCTTCTCGTCGCGCGCCCGTTCGAGTTGTTTCGTCTGGCTACCGTAAAAATTGAGGAAACGCAGCGTCAACTCGCCGCTCCCGTCGGCGACGCGCACCACAAGCTGGCGGCGAGGCCGGAACTGAACAGACACCTCCAGTACAACAACCTCGAGTTGCACGGGGCAACCCGATAGCGCGGAGGCAATCGAGGCAATCCGTGTCTCGTCCTCATAACGCAACGGAAGATGCAGGACAAGATCGCTTGACCGGGAAAGGCCAAGCTTGCCCAGCCTGGCCTTCAGCGCGGGAGGCGCTTTTATCTCGTTATTCGCGGGCATCAAGCCCGAGACTCAAGCTCGTCAGCTCCATGACGGCATCGACTTCAACCAAAGCACCGCGTGGCAGGGCAGCCACTCCAATGACGGCGCGTGCCGGATAAGGTTCTTCGAAATACCTTGCCATCGCTTCGTTGACTTTGACAAAATCCGCGAGGTCGGTGAGATAGACGTTGACCTTGACGATTTCATCGAGCGAGCCGCCAGTCTCCTCCACCACCGCGCGCATGTTTTCGAAGACGCGAGCGATCTGGGCGTCAATACCTTCGACCAGGAGCATCGTAGACGGATCGAGGCCGATTTGGCCGGCAAGATAGACGGTGTGGCCCACTCGAATCGCCTGGGAGTAAGTGCCGATGGCGGCGGGAGCATTCAAACTGTGGATTGCCGATTTGCTCATTCTGCTTTTCTCCTAATTGCTGCACTATTGAAGATCGCCTCTATGGGGAATGATAAGTGACAATATCAATCATCGCCAATCTGGAAAGGATGCTCAACGGACCGCGTGATGGCGCCCTGCTGCGTTATTCGCTGGGCATTGAGTGGCTGAAATCCGGCGACCCCGGCAAGGCAGCAGGATATTTCCGGGAGGCTCTCGAGTTTGACCGAAATTACTCAGCGGCCTGGAAGCAGCTTGGCAAGGCACTCAACGATCACGGCGACTTGCCGGCCGCTCTCGATGCCTACCGGCAGGGCATTGAGGTCGCAACGGCCAAGGGAGATCTGCAGGCCGCCAAAGAGATGGCGGTGTTCGCCAAGCGCATTGCCAGACAATTGGGCGAAAACCCGGCGAATTGCTGAAAAGTCACTTCTTCCCGGTTTTCGGCAGTTGCACCGAATCGATCCCCATTGCCAGCATTTTCGCCCGTGCGGCATCCGCCTCCTCGCGGTTGCGGAAGGGACCGACCAGCACCCGTGTCTCGAGCGTAGCCGGAATGCCTTCCTGCAGTAGTCTGGCGTGTAACTCTTCGGCCCTTCTCGGATCGGCGAACACGCCGGCCTGCAGACTGACCCCGGAGAGCAGCCGGGGAAGTACCTGAGGCTGCCGCTGGCTCGCCGATCCCGCTGGAGAGCCTGTGCCTGCTGGAGAACCAGTACCGGCTTGGTTGTTGGAGGGAACGCTGGCGGATGGCGCATCTGCCCTTGCCACAGCAGACCGGGTAGGCGCTGCAGCCGACGAAGCGGCCGCAGGCATCCGGACCGGCGCTTTTTCCTGCCGCGCCGTGGAGGGCTGCGCCGCAATCTCCGGCGGCGGAGGCAGGGCAGCCGACGACATCCGGTCCGCCGGTGCCGCTGTCGTTTCCGGGACGGCAGTTTTTGTACCGTCTTTGCTTTCAGCAATCGGTTCCGTGGAGGTCAAAGGCTGGGTGACCGTTTTCTTCGCCACCGGTACAGGCTCGGTGAACTGCGGTGCGAGGGGCTCAGGCTGGCTCCTGTTCGCCGTCATGGAGTCGAAGAGCCACAGCCCCCCGAGCAAGGCGATGATCATCACCCCGGCGACGCCCATCCTCCAGGCCAGCTTGCGCTTGATCTGGGTCAGATCTTCCGGGCCTTCCGTCACATTTTCCCTGCCCTGGCTGACTGCCATGCTTTCTCCCTGAGCGTTCCCGCTTCAATCCAATGGCTGATCCCGGTTCCGCGCCAAGGCAACGACGAGTTCCGCCTCGCCCCGGGATATGCCGCAGAGCACTGAGATATCGGCCGCATCCTGTCCCTGCATGGCCATTTGCATGGCCTCGCTGTAGAACGGCGACGCATTCTGCGCAACCTGCACTTTCGTCATTTCTCGCCGCTGTTCATCACGCAACGCCTGCACCTCCGCCCGCAAACTGCCGATTTCCCGCCGCAATTGCGCGACATCCTGTTCGAGCGTCTCGACCTGATGAATGGCCGGATGATCAGCCGGCGGTTCATTCCACGGGAAGGCTTCCATCCTGGGCGCCATTGGCGGCTCGTTGACGATATTCGGGATGGAATCCGGCGCCACCGGTTCCTGAACTGCAGCATAGGCAGCCGCGGCTGACTGCGCAGCGTGGAGAGAGACCTCTTGGACACGCAGCTTTTCGTTTTTCAACCGGCTGATACGCAAGAACGCAAAAAGGATATAGAGCACCAGTAGCACCACGACTGCCACCAGCACTTCTCGCCAGCTCAGATAGGCCAGAACGTCGAAATCCATCGATTTCCTGTATTGATTTACCGGGACGGGAATCCACTCCGGTATTATGCCAGACACGCTCTGGCTCCAAGCATTCCTTGCACCTCCCTCGATCAATCTTCTGTGGAGTTGCGGCTCGATGCCAGCGGAAAGTCACCGGGATTCCCCTTTTTCCGATCAGAACACAATATTTCCTTCGATCGTTCTTTATGCGCCGTTCTTCACGCCACTCTTCGACTTACTACCTGGACACCCCACCGGCACCGCAACACACCCACGGTTGGCAAACGCTCGGCCGGCTCGCGCCCTATCTCTGGGAACACAAATGGCGCGTGCTTTTTTCGTTCGCCTGCCTCGTCGCCGCCAAAATGGCCAACGTCGGAGTCCCGATCGTATTCAAGAACATGATCGACGATCTTTCCGGAACCGCCTTTGTTGTCGGCTTGCCCATCCTGTCACTGGCCCTCTATGGCACACTCCGATTCGCAAATTCGCTTTTCTCGGAATTGCGCGAGATTCTCTTCGCCCGCGTGACGCAGGAAGCCGTTCGGCGAATATCGCTGGAAGTATTCCGGCATCTGCACGCGCTATCCTTGCGTTTCCATCTCGAAAGGCAGACCGGTGGCATGTCCCGGGATATCGAGCGGGGAAATCGCTCGATATCGAGCCTGATCACCTATGCGCTCTATTCGATACTGCCGACAGTTGTCGAGATCAGCCTCGTGCTGGCCATTCTCGCCACCCGATACGACTTTGGGTTCGTGGCGATCACCATTGTGTCCCTGCTTGCGTACGTCGTTTTCACGATCCTGATAAGCAATTGGCGCATCGGTCTCAGGCGACGGGTGAATGAAACCGACTCCGCGGCCAACACACAGGCGATCGACAGCCTGCTCAACTACGAGACCGTAAAGTACTTCAACAACGAAGACTACGAAGCCGGGCGATACGACAAACACATGCGCCAGTGGGAAGATGCGGCGACGAAGAGCCAGGTTTCCCTGTCCTGGCTCAACCTCGGGCAGCAGATGATAATCGCCGGCGGCGTGACGGCCATGATGTGGCGGGCCGCTGCCGGGGTGGTGGATGCAACGATGACCATCGGCGACCTGGTTCTGGTCAACGCGTTTCTGATTCAGCTGTACATGCCGCTTAATTTTCTGGGAGTGATCTACCGCGAGATTCGTCAGGCGCTGGCCGATATCGAACGCATGTTCGCCTTGCTCAATGAACACCGCGAGATAGCCGACGCTCCGGACGCCTTGCCTCTGCGCGCAGCGTCGCTTGCAGTTCGCTTCGAATCGGTCGATTTCAGTTACGACGCGAAGCGGCAGATACTGTTTGACGTCAGTTTCGAAATTCCCGCCGGCAGTACTGTCGCTGTCGTTGGCGAATCGGGGTCGGGAAAGTCCACCCTGGCTCGTCTGCTCTACCGTTTCTACGATGTCAATCGCGGAAGTATCACCATCAATGGACACGATATCCGTCAGATGACGCAAGCCAGCCTGCGCTCGGCAATAGCGATCGTCCCGCAGGATACGGTGTTGTTCAACGACACGATCTATTACAACATCAACTACGGCCGCCCGAACGCGAACCGGGAGGAAGTGATCGCGGCCGCCGAAGCCGCCCAACTCGCCGAGTTCATCAGCATCCTGCCGCTCGGGTACGAAACCCGCGTCGGCGAACGAGGACTGAAGCTGTCAGGCGGCGAGAAGCAGCGCGTAGCCATCGCCCGAGCTTTGCTCAAAAACCCGCCGATGCTCATCTTCGATGAAGCAACTTCGTCGCTCGACTCAAAAACGGAAAAGGCTATCCAGGCCAGCATCGAGAGTGCGGCACGCGGCCGAACGACTCTGGTCATTGCCCATCGATTGTCGACCGTAATGAACGCAGACGTCATTCTGGTAATGGATGGCGGACGAATCGTCGAGCGCGGTACGCACGCCGCACTCATCGAGCACGAAGGCCGTTATGCGCAAATGTGGGCGCTGCAACAACAAGAGGAAGAAGGAACCCGTTGAACCAGGCGGCGTTCACCGCGGATGCCGGACGGAATCACGTATACAAAAAAACCAGGACTGGGCCTGGTTTTTTTCCCGCTGCAACTTTGCAATGTAACTACGCGGCTTTTTCCTCTTCGGTCGCCGTTTCAACCACTTCGGGTTGGTCGAGCAACTCGACGAAAGCCATCGGCGCGTTGTCGCCATCGCGGAAACCGCACTTCAGGATACGCAGGTACCCTCCATTGCGGGTAGCGTAGCGCGGCCCGATTTCTTCAAACAGTTTGACGACGATTTCACGGTCGCGCAGGCGGTCGAATGCCAAGCGGCGATTTGCCAGGCTCGGCTTCTTGCCCAAGGTGATGATCGGTTCGACAACACGGCGCAACTCCTTTGCCTTCGGCAAAGTCGTCTTGATTGTTTCATGCCGGAGCAGGGAAACCGTCATGTTCCGCAGCATGGCCAGTCGATGGGAACTGGTGCGGTTTAGTTTACGAAGACCCAAACGGTGACGCATATCTATTCCTTCCTATTCTTGTCCGGGCGACTACTTGTCGAGGCCGGCCGGAGGCCAGTTCTCGAGCTTCATGCCCAGNNNATTCGGCGTCTTGAGCAGTTCATTCTCCGTGCGCTGAATCAGGTCGCCGATATAGTAAATATTCTCGGCCTTGAGGCAGTTCGCAGAACGCACCGTCAGTTCGAGGTCATCGACCGGACGCAGCAGCAGCGGATCCACCTGCACAGCCTTCTGGTGCTCGACCGGCAACGCGGTTCCTTCCAGATCGGCGAAGACCGACAGTTGTTCCATGAGAATACGCGCCGCGGTACGAATCGCTTCCTCCGGCTCGATCACGCCATTGGTCTCGATCTCCATGACCAGCTTGTCAAGGTCGGTACGCTGTTCCACCCGGGCACTCTCGACAAAGTAGCTGACACGGCGAACCGGGCTGAACGAGGCATCGAGAACGAGCTTGCCGATGCTCTTGCCCGCGTCGGCGAGTTGGCGAAGATTACCGGGAAGATATCCGCGATTTTTCTCGACCTTGAGCTCGAGAGCCAGCTTGCCACCCGACGAAAGATGAGCAATCACGTGCTCCGGGTTGATGATCTCCACGTCGTGAGATACCACGATGTCCCCTGCGCGGACCACGCCTTCTCCATCCTTGCTCAACTGAAGGACGGCTTCTTCGCGGTTGTGCAGCTTGAAAACCACGCCCTTCAGGTTCAGGAGAATATCGACAACATCTTCCTGAACGCCATCGATGGTCGAGTATTCGTGTAGCACCCCGTCGATGCTTACCTCGGTCGCTGCGTATCCTGGCATCGATGAGAGCAGGATGCGGCGCAGAGCATTACCCAGGGTGTGCCCGTAGCCGCGTTCAAACGGCTCCATGACCACCTTGGCGTGCACCGGAGATAAACTCTGTACGTCAATAATGCGCGGTTTCAATAGTCCACTGCTATGCATGTCTTGTCCTTTGCCTGGTTTCAATCAAGCGTGAGCCGCGATTACTTCGAGTAAAGTTCGATCACGAGGCCTTCGTTGATCGTCGACGGCAACTCGCTGCGCTCCGGACGTGCCTTGTATGTTCCCTTGGCTTCCTTCACATTGACTTCAACCCACTCGGGGAATCCACGCGACTCAGCTGCCGCAAGTGCAGCCTTGATGCGCAGTTGGTTCTTTGCCTTCTCGGCGACCTCAATAACATCGCCCGGGCGCACCTGATAGGACGGAATATTGACGCGGCGACCATTGACCAGAACGGCGTTATGCCGAACTACCTGCCTTGATTCTGAGCGCGAAGCCGCGAACCCCATGCGGTACGCCACCGTGTCGAGGCGCGACTCTAGCAACTGCAGCAGGTTTTCACCGGTAACGCCCTTGCGGCGATCGGCTTCCTTATATACCTTGCGGAACTGCCCTTCCAGAACTCCGTAGATACGGCGGATCTTCTGCTTTTCCCGCAGATGCACGCCGTAGTCGGACAACCGCGCGCCGGATTTTTGTCCGTGTTGCCCCGGAGCGTATGAACGCCGCTCAATGGCACACTTGTCGGAGAAGCACTTTTCTCCCTTGAGGAACAGCTTCTCGCCTTCCCTGCGGCACTGACGGCACTTCGGATCGAGATTACGAGCCACTTGTCTTTCTCCTTAAATCCGACGCTTCTTCGGCGGACGGCAGCCGTTATGGGGAATCGGGGTGACATCCGTGATGGACGTAATCTTCATCCCGAGAGCATTCAGAGCACGAACCGATGACTCACGACCGGGGCCCGGGCCCTTGATCCGGACTTCAAGATTCTT
>DBMG01000179.1:16240-27981 GCA_002304785.1 Candidatus Accumulibacter sp. UBA704
GCGTTGCCCTGGCGATCGGTGATGGTGATGATGGTGTTGTTAAAAGATGCGTGGATATGGGCAATGCCCTCAGCCACGTTCTTTTTGACTTTCTTGCGAACTTTCGTTGCGGTCTTGGCCATGATCAGTTCCTCTTATTTCTTGCCGGCAATGGCTTTACGCGGGCCCTTGCGGGTACGCGCGTTGGTACGCGTACGCTGGCCACGGCAGGGCAAGCCCTTGCGATGGCGGAGACCACGATAGCATCCGAGGTCCATGAGCCGCTTGATGCTCATTGTCACTTCGCGCCGAAGGTCGCCTTCAACGGTAAACTTGCCGACCTGATCGCGCAGGCGATCCATCTCGGCTTCCGTCAAATCCTTCATCTTAGTTGAACGTACAATCCCGGCAGCATCACAAATCTTTTGTGCGCGGCTGCGGCCAACACCGTAAATCGCTGTAAGCGCGATTTCGGCATGCTGATGGTTGGGTATATTTACCCCTGCGATGCGGGCCATCGATTCACCCCAATAATGCGAAACGTAAATGAATAGTAATCATCCGGATATTCAAACGAATACCGAAGATCAACCCTGACGCTGCTTGTGGCGCGGATCAGTACAGATCACACGCACAATGCCGTGGCGTCGAATGATTTTGCAATTGCGGCAGATGCGCTTAACAGATGCCAGCACTTTCATGTTTAACTCCTAAATTTTTTGACGTCGGGCGCAGCCAGCCGTTTGTCAATTTACATCCACTACGTAGAGATTCTTCACTTTGCGCGGAACACAATCCGCGCCCGGCTCAGGTCATAAGGCGTCAATTGCACTGTCACCTTGTCGCCGGGCAATATCCTTATGTAGTGCATTCGCATCTTTCCCGAGATGAACCCGTGCACTACATGACCGTTTTCAAGCTTTACCCTGAACGTCGCATTAGGGAGGTTTTCAATAACTTCCCCTTGCATCTCAATCAAGTCTTCCTTAGCCATCCTATTTCGCCGAAAATCCGGACCCTTTGAAATTCGCCTTCTTCAGCAGTCCCTCATATTGATGCGACATGGCATAAGCCTGAACCTGGGTCATGAAATCCATCGTCACGACGACAATAATCAGCAATGAAGTACCGCCGAAATAGAACGGAACATTCCACTTCAGAATCAAAAACTCGGGCACCAGGCACACGACAGTGATATACGCCGCACCGATTAGTGTCAGGCGCACCAGTATCTTGTCGATATAACGCGCCGTTTGTTCGCCGGGCCGGATTCCAGGCACAAACGCTCCGCTCTTCTTGAGGTTATCGGCAGTTTCCTTCGAATTGAATACCAGCGCCGTGTAGAAGAAACAGAAGAAAATGATTGCGGCTGCGTACAGCATGACGTAAATGGGCTGGCCGGGAGACAAAACACCGGCAACATCCTTCAACCACCGCATCGAGTCATTGGCCCCAAACCATCCCGCGATCGTCGCCGGGAAGAGAATGATTGATGACGCGAAGATTGGCGGAATCACACCCGACATGTTCAACTTCAACGGCAGATGAGAACTCTGACCGCCGTAGATCTTGTTTCCAACCTGACGCTTGGCGTAGTTGACCAGAATCTTTCTCTGCCCTCTTTCGACGAACACAACACCTGCGGTAACAACCGCAACGAGAATCGTGATGAAGATCGCCGACAACGGGTGCATCGCACCGGTACGCACCAATTCCAGCAGCCCCCCGATCGAGCTGGGCAGCCCGGCCGCGATTCCAGAGAAGATGATGATGGAGATTCCGTTGCCCAGACCGCGCTCGGTAATCTGCTCGCCAAGCCACATCAGGAACATCGTACCAGTAAGTAGAGTCGTTACCGTGACAAATCGGAAAAGAAGGCCAGGCTCCGGAACCAACCCCTGAGACTCCACACCGATGGCAATACCGATCCCTTGGAAAACCGCCAGCACAACCGTTCCATAACGGGTGTATTGGGTAATCTTGCGCCTTCCCGCCTCGCCTTCCTTCTTCAGCGCTTCCAGCTGCGGACTGGCGTGCGTCATCAACTGCATGATGATCGACGACGAAATGTACGGCATGATCCCAAGCGCGAAGATCGTAAACCGCTTCAGAGCGCCACCGGAAAACATGTTGAACATGCCGAGGATGCCGCCTTGGTTGCGGTTGAAAAACTCGGCAAGCGCCGTCGGATCAATACCCGGAACCGGGATGTGAGATCCGATGCGATAGACGATCAAAGCGCCAAGAAGAAACATCAGCCGACGCTTCAGATCGCCATACTTTCCGCCTTTACCAACTTGTCCAGGATTAGTTGCCAAGAAACGCCACCATCTTCTTATTATTCAGCAACGCTACCGCCGGCCGCTTCAATAGCCGCCTTGGCGCCCTTGGTCGCCCCGACCCCTTTGAGGATCACCTTGCGATTGATCTCTCCGGACAACACCACCTTGGCCGACAAGGCATGCGATGACACAAGGTTGGCCTGAACGAGCGTGAGCAAATCGATTTCGTCGACGGGGAGATCATTGATCTCCGACAAACGCACTTCCGCGTTGCGCCAATTGGTCAGGGAAACGAACCCCCGCTTCGGCAAACGCCTTTGCAATGGCATTTGGCCGCCTTCGAAGCCGACCTTGTGGAAGCCACCGGCCCTTGATTTTTGCCCCTTGTGGCCTCGCCCGGCCGTCTTTCCGAGACCGGATCCGATACCGCGACCAACGCGACGCCGCGCTTGCTTGGCCCCCTCGGACGGCTGAATAGTATTGAGTTTCATCTTAACCCTCGCACTTCACAAGGTAAGCCACCTTGTTGATCATTCCCCGCACCGCCGGCGTATCTTCCAACTCGGCCGAGCTGTTCAGGCGCCGCAAGCCCAAGCCGCGCACCGTCGCACGATGCGATTGCTTTGTGCCGATCAAGCTCTTGACGAGCGTAACTTTAACTTTCTTATCAGCCATCGCTTACCCCAGAATCTCTTCGATCGTCTTTCCACGCTTCGCAGCAATTTCGGACGGTGTATTCATGGCCTGCAAACCATTGATCGTGGCTCGAACAATGTTGTAGGGATTGGTCGACCCGTGCGCCTTGGCAACGACGTTGGTCACTCCCATCACGTCAAACACCGCGCGCATGGCACCCCCGGCGATAACGCCGGTACCCTCGGGAGCAGGCTGCATCATTACGCTCGACGCACCATGGCGACCGACGACAGTGTGGTGCAGGGTTCCATCCTTCAGGCTAACCCTGACCATCTTGCGACGCGCCTCTTCCATGGCCTTCTGCACGGCCACCGGCACTTCACGGGACTTCCCCTTACCCATGCCGACGCGCCCATCGCCATCGCCGACAACCGTAAGCGCGGCGAAGCCGAGGATACGCCCGCCCTTCACGACCTTGGTGACGCGATTGATCGAAATCATCTTCTCCCGAAAGCCATCATCCGGCTTCTCGGCTTGCTGAGGTTTCTTGCTTTGCGGTTTTGCCATTACTTACTCCAATCCTTTTCCGGAGCGATCAGAACTTGAGGCCGGCTTCGCGCGCAGCCTCAGCCAGCGCCTTGACGCGCCCGTGATACTGAAAGCCGCTGCGATCGAACGCCACCTGCTCAATTCCCGCCTTGATGGCGCGCTCGGCGATCAGCTTCCCGATCACCGAAGCCGCCCCAACGTTTCCACCATTCCCAAGATCTTTGCGCACCTCGGTCTCCAGCGACGATGCCGCCGCCAGCACTTTCGAGCCGCAGGACGAAATGATCTGAGCGTAGATGTGGCAGTTGGTGCGATGCACCGACAAGCGCACTGACTTCAGTTCGGCGATCTTGGCCCGGGTTTTGCGGGCTCTGCGCAAACGCGCCTGTTTCTTGTCAATCATTTATGCACCCTTATTTCTTCTTCGTTTCCTTGAGGACAATCACTTCGTTTGCATAACGCACACCCTTGCCCTTATACGGCTCGGGCGGACGATATGCGCGAACCTCGGCGGCAACCTGGCCGACCTGCTGCTTGTCCACACCCTTGATCACGATCTCGGTCTGCGTCGGAGTTTCACACTTGACGCCGGCCGGCATTTTGTGGGCAACCGGATGAGAAAAACCGAGCGTCAGATTGAGCACATCGCCTTGAGCCTGGGCACGATAGCCAACGCCAACCAGATTCAACTTGCGCTCGAAGCCCTTGCTCACTCCCGCCACCATGTTGGCAAGAATGGCCCGAACGGTACCGGACAGTGCATTGGAATTGGCGGCGCCCTCAACCGGCTTGCACACCAGCGACTGCCCGTCTTTCTCGACGCGCACTGCGGGATTGGCGCCAAACTTGATGGCGCCGAGCGGCCCCTTGACGACTATCTCTTCGTTGCCAACAGCGACATCAACCCCCTGGGGCAACACAATCGGATTTTTTGCAACACGGGACATAGCTTCCCCTTACGCGACGACGCAGAGCACTTCACCGCCAACATTGCTGGCGCGCGCTTTGCGATCGGTCATAACACCCTTGGGAGTGGATACGATAGCCACACCAAGGCCATTCATCACCCGAGGAATATCGTTTGCCCCTTTGTAGATACGCAAACCCGGGGTCGAAACGCGGTCAATTCTTTCAATAACGGGGCGACCGGCATAATACTTCAAGCCGATCTCAAGGGTGGGTTTTCCTTCGTTCTCGCGAACAGCGAAATCTTCAACAAAACCTTCGTCCTTCAGCACCTTTGCAATCGCCACTTTGACTTTCGACGACGGCATGGCAACCGTTGATTTGTTGGCCAACTGCGCGTTGCGGATGCGGGTCAGCATATCGCTGATCGGATCGCTCATACTCATATCGTAATCTCCTGCTTACCAGCTAGCCTTGGTCATACCAGGGACTTCGCCGCGCATAACGAAATCGCGCAACTTGCTACGACCCAAACCAAATTTGCGAAAGACCCCACGCGGACGTCCGGTCAATTTGCAACGGTTACGCAATCGAACCGGGCTGGCATCACGTGGAAGCGCCTGAATCTTCTGCCGTGCCTCAAAACGCTCCTCCTCGGACCGCGCGATATCGCTGACGATCGCCTGGAGTTCAGCACGCTTTGCGGCGTATTTTTCGACCATCTTGCGCCGCTTTTCTTCGCGGTTAATCAGTGCAAGTTTCGCCATTTTCGCCTCAGTTCTTGAACGGGAATTTGAAGGCCGCGAGCAGCGCCCGAGCCTCTTCGTCAGTCTTGGCCGTCGTGGTGACACTGATGTTCATGCCACGCAGCGCGTCGATCTTGTCGTACTCGATTTCCGGGAAAATAATCTGTTCCTTGACGCCCATGTTGTAGTTTCCACGGCCATCAAAACCCTTCCCGGAAATGCCACGAAAGTCTCGAACCCGGGGCAACGCAACCGTGACGAGACGATCGAGGAATTCGAACATCCGCGGACCACGCAACGTAACCATGCACCCGATCGGATAACCCTCGCGAATCTTGAAGCCAGCGATCGACTTGCGCGACTTGGTCACCACCGGCTTTTGTCCGGCAATTTTGGTCATATCCCCGACAGCATTCTCAAGAACCTTCTTGTCAGCAACCGCCTCGCCGACGCCCATGTTCAGGGTAATCTTGGTGATACGAGGAATCTCCATCACCGACTTGTAACCAAACTTCTTGGCCAACTCGGGAGCCACCGTACCCTTGTAATAATCCAGCAAACGTGCCATGCCCGCTCCTTATGCCCCTACCACTTCGCCATTCGACTTGAAGACACGAACTTTCTTACCGTCTTCGAGCAACTTGAAGCCAACTCGATCGGCCTTTTTGGTAGCCGGGTTGTAAAGAGACACGTTGGAGACATGGAGAGGCATATCCTTATCCACGACACCACCCACCACCCCCTTTACGGGATTCGGCTTGACGTGCTTCTTCACGCGATTCACGCCCTCAACAACAACGTGCTCGGAATCAACGCGCCGAACAACCGCTCCGCGCTTTCCCTTGTCTTTACCGGCGATAACGATCACCTCGTCGCCTTTGCGAATCTTTTCCATTGCCGCCCCTTACAGAACTTCCGGCGCGAGCGACACGATCTTCATAAATCGTTCGCTACGCAGTTCGCGCGTTACCGGCCCGAAAATACGCGTTCCGATTGGCTCCAACTTGTTGTTCAGGAGCACCGCCGCATTATTATCAAACTTGACAAGCGAACCATCCGGACGACGAACGCCCTTCGCCGTACGCACCACGACGGCGTTATAGACATCACCCTTCTTCACGCGTCCACGAGGCGCAGCATCTTTGATGCTCACCTTGATGACATCGCCAACACTCGCATAGCGCCGCTTCGAGCCGCCAAGCACCTTGATACACATTACTGAACGTGCGCCAGTATTATCGGCGACGTCCAAAACCGTCTGCATCTGAATCATTTATGTCTCCAACTTATCCCGCTATTGCGGACAGTCTTGGAACCCGTAAGGGCAAAACACTCAGCCATGAGCGACCGAGCGCGGAAAAGAGGGGAAATTATACCCTCTTTTGCAGGAATTACAAGACTAAACTGCAACTGCCTTTTCAAGCAGCTTCGTCACCGCCCACGACTTGGTCTTTGATACCGGACGGGATTCCTGTATTTCCACAAGGTCGCCCGCTTTGGCTTGATTCTCATCATTGTGCGCATGGTACTTCTTCGAGCGCACAATAATCTTGTCATACATGGGGTGCTTTACGCGACGCTCAACCAGGACTGTCACCGTCTTGTCCATCTTGTCGCTGACAACACGCCCAATCAATGTACGCTTGCTCTTCTCTTCGCTCATTGCTGTGCCGCCTTTTCACGGAGTAGGGTACGCACACGCGCGATATCTCGCCTAACCTTGCCAATTTGGCTAAAGTTGCTCAATTGTTGCGTGGCCTTTTGCATACGCAAACTGAACTGAGCTTTCAGGAGCTCCAGGAGCTCCTTGTTCAGTTCGTCGGCGCTCTTCGTTCTGAGTTCACTGGCTTTCATGTTCAATCAACCTACGATGCGCGTAACAAAGGTGGTCGGAATAGGCAGTTTGGCAGCAGCAAGCGCGAAGGCTTCGCGGGCGAGAACTTCGCCAACTCCGTCCATCTCGTAAAGCACCTTGCCCGGACGGATTTCAGCTACGTAGTACTCCGGATTCCCTTTCCCGTTACCCATGCGCACTTCCGCCGGCTTCTTGGAAATGGGCTTATCCGGAAAAATTCGGATCCAGATCCGACCGCCGCGCTTGATATGACGGGTCATTGCACGACGCGCAGCTTCAATCTGACGAGCCGTCAGCCGTCCACGACCGGTCGCCTTGAGACCGAATTCCCCGAAACTAACCTTCGTTCCGCGGGTTGCGAGGCCGGTATTGCGACCCTTCTGCTCCTTGCGGTACTTTCTTCTAGTTGGCTGCAGCATCTGTCGTTCCTGCCTTTCTTACTCGTTTTGCCGGGCCCTTCGTCTCGGTAGCTACTGGCTCGGCACTCGCCCCTTCGGGCACTGCATCCTTGGCCTTGGCAGGCCGCCTGGGCTTCTCGCCCGCCTCGGCAATGGGCTTAGCGCCACGGCGCGGCTTGCGGGCCTGTTCATCCGACGACGTGTCGGACACAACCTCTGCTTGCTCGTCCCGATTGAGAACTTCACCCTTGAAGACCCAGACCTTCACTCCGATAATGCCGTAGGTGGTCAGCGCTTCCGACGTCGCGTAATCGATATCCGCCCGCAATGTATGCAGGGGCACGCGCCCCTCACGATACCATTCGCGGCGCGCAATTTCGGCACCGTTCAGGCGCCCGGAACTCATGATCTTGATCCCCTGAGCGCCCAAACGCATCGCATTCTGCATTGCACGCTTCATGGCCCTCCGGAACATGATGCGCTTCTCGAGTTGCTGGGTGATGGAATCAGCGATCAATTGCGCATCAAGCTCAGGCTTGCGAATCTCTTCGATACTGACGTGGACCGGAACGCCCATGATCTTCTGTAATGCCGACCGAAGCAAATCGATTTCCTCGCCCTTCTTCCCGATCACAACACCCGGTCGTGCCGAAAAAACGGTCACTCGGGCATTCTTGGCCGGACGCTCAATGAGCACACGCCCAACGGACGCGTGCTTGAGTTTTTCCTTGAGGTAGTCGCGAACCTGAACGTCTTCATTCAGCATGCAGGGGAAATTCTTGCTGTTAGCATACCAGCGCGACGACCAGTCACGGGTAACTGACAGGCGAAAACCGGTCGGATGTATTTTCTGTCCCATTTTTGTCCCTTAATTTCCGACGGTTAAGAAGATATGGCAGGTCGGCTTGACGATCCGGTTCCCACGTCCCTTGGCACGCGCCGTGAAACGCTTGAGCACGACCCCTTTTTCCACAAAAATGCTCTTGACTTTCAATTCGTCAATATCGGCACCGTCATTGTGTTCTGCGTTGGCAATGGCCGACTCCAGCACCTTCTTGATGATTCCGGCCCCTTTCTTGGGGCTGAACATCAAGATGTTTAGCGCCTTGTCAACCGGCAAACCGCGGATCTGGTCAGCGATCAAACGACCTTTCTGGTCAGAAAGCCGAACGCCGCGCAAAATAGCACGAGTTTCCATATCCATTCCTTTACTTCTTGGCTTTCTTGCCAGCAGTGTGACCCTTGAAGGTGCGGGTCAGAGAAAATTCGCCCAGTTTGTGCCCGACCATATTCTCCGTAACGTACACCGGAATATGCTGCTTTCCGTTATGCACGGCGATGGTCAGACCGACGAAATCCGGAAGCACGGTAGAACGGCGTGACCAAGTCTTGATTGGCCGCTTGTCACTTGTCGCGCGAACCGCCTCGACCTTCTTAATCAAATGGGCATCGACAAACGGGCCCTTTTTAATGGAACGTCCCATAGTTCTCTATCCCTTAGCGTTTATGACGGCGCTGCACAATCATCGAGGTCGTGCGCTTATTGCTGCGTGTACGATATCCCTTGGTCTTGATACCCCAAGGGCTGACAGGATGCATACCGGCTGCAGTCCTGCCCTCGCCACCACCGTGCGGGTGATCGACCGGGTTCATCACCACGCCGCGCACCGTCGGCCGAATTCCGCGCCAACGATTCGCTCCGGCCTTGCCAATGGAGCGGAGGCTGTGCTCTTCATTCCCGACTTCGCCGATCGTTGCTCGGCACTCGACGTGAACACGGCGAATTTCCCCAGAACGCAAGCGTACCTGAGCGTACACCCCTTCACGAGCAAGCAATTGTGCCGACGTTCCGGCGGACCGGGCCAGTTGCGCCCCCTTGCCGGGGATCATTTCAATGCAGTGAATGGTGGTACCAACCGGAATATTGCGGATAGGCAGTGTATTCCCGGATTTGATCGGCGCCTCGGACCCACTGACAACCTGCTGGCCCACAACCATTCCCTTGGGCGCTATGACATAGCGACGCTCGCCATCGGCATAACAGAGCAATGCGATGTTCGCCGTACGGTTCGGGTCGTACTCGATCCGTTCCACTTTGGCCGGGATACCATCTTTGTTGCGCTTGAAATCAACCAGACGATAATGTTGCTTGTGACCACCGCCCTGGTGACGCGTCGTAACGTGCCCGTTGTTGTTGCGGCCTGCATTCTTGGACTGTGGCTCGAGCAACCCGGCGAACGGCGCACCTTTGTGCAAATCGGGATTCACGACCTTGACTACGGCGCGACGACCGGGCGAAGTCGGCTTGACTTTGACGAGTGCCATTATGCCGCCCCTCCATCAACGAAATTGATTTCCTGGCCGGGCTTCAGGCACACGTAGGCCTTTTTCCAGTTCTTCCGGCTACCCATGTACCGGCCAAAACGCTTTTGCTTGCCCTTTACGTTGGCGATCTGAACCGACTCAACGGACACCTTGAACAGCAACTCGACCGCAGCCTTGACCTCGGGCTTCGTTGCATCGGGGGCGACACGGAAAATCACCTGTTCGTTCTTGTCCGCTACGTAAGTCGCCTTCTCAGAAACTTGAGGCGCAAGCAGAACTTGCATCAGACGTTGTTGATTCATCCCAGAATCTCCTCAAACTTGGCGACGGCGTTTTTCGTCATCAGCACTTTAGGGAAGCGAATCAGCGACACCGGATCAGCCTCGTTGACCTCCAGAACGAGCACGTTGGGGAGGTTGCGGGAAGCGAGAAAGACATTCTCGTCAAGGTTGTCCGTGATGACCAGCACCGAGTCATAACCCATGCCCTTGATCTTCTGGGCAAAAAGCTTGGTCTTTGGCGCCTCGACAGCGATCGTATCGACAACTGCCAGACGATCTTCGCGAACGAGCTGGGAAAGAATCGACGCAATTCCGGCGCGATACATTTTCTTGTTCAGTTTCTGGCTGAAATTTTCATCCGGACTGTTCGGGAAAATCCGGCCGCCGCCTCTCCACAACGGCGAGGAAGACATACCTGCACGCGCCCGGCCGGTACCCTTCTGGCGGAACGGCTTTGCCGTGGTGTGCTTGACCTGTCCGCGGTCCTTCTGCGCCCGGTTTCCGCTACGCGCATTTGCCTGGTAGGCGACAACGACTTGATGAATCAGGGCTTCGTTGTATTCGCGACCGAACAACATATCCGAAGCCTGCAAGCGACTCGCTTCCTGGCCTTGTTCATTAATAAGCTTGAGTTCCATTATGCCCCCGCCTTGACAGCTGGACGCACGATAAGGTCCGAGCCTTTCGAGCCAGGAACCGCGCCCTTGACCAACAACAGCTGACGCTCGACATCAATGCGGATGACCTCAAGATTCTGCTGCGTACGCTTGACGTCACCCAGATGCCCTGCCATCCGCTTGCCTGGGAAAACTCGACCCGGATCCTGGTTCATACCGATCGAACCGGGAGCGTTGTGAGAAACCGAGTTACCGTGGGTAGCGCGCTGCGAACTGAAATGGTGACGTTTGATACCGCCGGCAAAGCCTTTACCGATCGTCTGGCCGGTAACATCGACTTTCTGCCCAACAGCAAAAATCGAAACACTGATTTGATCGCCCGGCTTCAGGTTTGTCAGATCTTCTGAAGAAACCGGAAACTCCTTGAGCAACACCCCTGCTTCGACGCCAGCCTTGGCAAGATGCCCGGCCAGAGATTTGTTGACACGCGAAGCACGGCGCTTGCCGAAAGCAACCTGGACCGCTGTATAGCCGTCGCTTTCCGGCGTTTTGATCTGGGCGACACGATTGTTCGACACGTCGAGCACAGTCACCGGAACGGACAACCCGTCATCGGTGAATATACGCGTCATGCCGACCTTGCGCCCGACAAGGCCTAGACTCATGGTTATTCTCCTCTTGCCGGCTACGATTGGCCGGCGAGCACAAAAACAAAATGAGCGGCATCAAGCAGATGCCACCCGGTGAAAGGCGGCGATTATAGCCGCTTTGAAGCCGTTACTGCAACTTAATTTCTACGTCAACACCTGCCGGCAAATCGAGTTTCATCAAAGCATCGACGGTCTTGTCGGTCGGGTCGATGATATCCATCAGACGAAGGTGTGTACGGATTTCGAATTGATCGCGCGACGTCTTGTTAACGTGCGGCGAACGCAACACATCAAACCGCTGAATCCGGGTCGGCAACGGCACCGGACCGCGCACGACAGCGCCGGTGCGCTTGGCGGTTTCAACGATTTCCAGCGCGGACTGGTCGATGAGACGATAATCGAAGGCTTTGAGGCGAATACGGATTTTCTGGTTTTGCATTTTTGGTTTCCAAAGAGCGACCGGGCAGAGCTGAACTCGCCCGGGAAATCACACGTTACTCGATAATTTTTGCGACGA
>DBMG01000181.1:0-1529 GCA_002304785.1 Candidatus Accumulibacter sp. UBA704
CTAACGGGCATCCTGGCCTCGAATTCTTCAACTGACCCCACGGCATGGCGCTATTCACTCTCGGTATCAATCACCGCACGGCGCCGCTCACGGTTCGCGAGCAGGTGGCGTTTCACGCCGAGGAATTGCGTCGTGCACTGGCCGATCTGTCGGGCAGCGGGAGGGTGGTCGAGGCGGCGATTCTGTCGACCTGCAACCGTACCGAGCTGTATTGCCAGGCCGATGACCCGCAGGTGGCGGCGCATTGGCTGGCAGAATACCGTCGCTTGCCGCTGGGCGAGATCGAACCCTATCTCTACACGCATCCGGATCGCGAGGCCGTTCGCCATGCCTTTCGCGTTGCCAGCGGCCTGGACTCGATGGTGCTCGGCGAACCCCAGATTCTCGGCCAGATGAAGGAAGCCGTGCGCATCGCCCGCGAGGTCGGTGCGCTGGGCACCACGCTGAACAAGCTGTTCCAGCAATCGTTTTCCGTGGCCAAGGACGTGCGCTCGACCACGGCCATCGGCGCCAATATCGTATCCATGGCGGCGGCGTCGGTGCACCTGGCGGAGCGCATTTTCGGAAGCATTGCCGATCAGCGCGTGCTGTTCATCGGCGCCGGGGAAATGATCGGCCTGTGCGCCACGCATTTCGCGGCGCAGAAACCGAAGCAGATCGTCATCGCCAACCGCACCGTCGATCGCGGGCGTGAAATGGCCGAGCGCTACGGCGCCGTGGCCATCCGTTTGGAGGACGTGGCGGAGCGTCTCGCCGAATTCGATATCGTCGTTTCCTGCACCGCCAGCCAGTTGCCGATCATCGGACTGGGGCTGGTCGAACGGGCTGTCCGCTTGCGTCGTCACCGTCCGATTTTCATGGTCGACCTGGCAGTGCCGCGCGACGTGGAAGTCGAGGTCGGGGATCTGGACGACGTGTTCCTGTATACGGTCGACGATCTGGCGCAGATCGTCGAGTCCGGACTGGAGTCGCGCCAGTCTGCCGTGGTCGATGCCGAGGCGATTGTCGATGGACGCGTGGAGGATTTCCTGCAATGGCTGCAGACGCGGGAGAGCGTGCCGGTCATCCGCGCCCTGCGCGACAACGCCGAGCGCATGCGCCGGCATGAGATGGAACATGCGCTCAAGCTGTTGGCCAAGGGGGAGGATCCTGTCGCCGTGCTGGAACATCTCTCGCACCGGTTGACGAACAAGTACCTGCATGCACCGACACAGGCGCTGAACCAGTCCGAGGCAAACCGTGGCGAGATGCAGGCGCTGGTGACCCGGATCTTCAACCTGCATCGCGAACAACACTGACGATTGACTGACGATGAAACAAAGCATCCGCGACAAACTGGAGAACCTCGTCGGTCGGCTCGACGAACTTGACCGCATCCTGGCCAGCGGCGAAGCGACGCGCGACATGGACCAGTATCGCAAGATGACGCGCGAGCACGCCGAGCTTGGTCCGGTGGTGGCGTTGTACAAGGAGTGGCAGCAAACGGCAGCCGATCTGCAATCGGCCCAGGAAATGATGGCCGATCCGGA
>DBMG01000181.1:1559-5247 GCA_002304785.1 Candidatus Accumulibacter sp. UBA704
GCCAACGACGAGCGCAACATCTTCCTGGAAATCCGCGCCGGCACGGGCGGCGACGAATCGGCGCTGTTTGCCGGCAACCTGTTCCGCATGTATACGCGCTATGCCGAGCGCCAGCGCTGGCAGGTCGAAGTGGTTTCCGCCAACGAGTCGGAACTGGGCGGATACAAGGAAGTCATCGCGCGTATCGCGGGTACCGGTGTGTATTCCAAGCTGAAGTTCGAATCGGGAGGGCACCGTGTCCAACGCGTGCCGGAAACCGAGGCGCAGGGGCGGATTCACACGTCGGCTTGCACCGTCGCCGTGATGCCCGAGGCCGACGAACTGGAAGATGTGCAGATCAACCCGTCGGAGATTCGCATCGACACCTTCCGTGCGTCCGGCGCGGGCGGCCAGCACATCAACAAGACGGACTCGGCGGTGCGCATCACCCATTTGCCGACGGGCATCGTCGTCGAATGCCAGGACGGGCGCTCGCAGCACCAGAACAAGGCGCAGGCGATGTCGGTGCTGGTGGCGCGCATTCGCGACGCGCAAGAGCGTGAGCAGAACGCGAGGATCGCCTCGACGCGCAAGAGCCTGATCGGCAGCGGCGACCGTTCCGAACGCATCCGCACCTACAATTTCCCGCAAGGCCGGGTCACCGACCACCGCATCAACCTCACGCTGTACAAGATCGACGCCATCATGGACGGCGAGCTCGACGACGTGATCGACGCGCTGTCCACCGAACATCAGGCCGAACAACTGGCGGCGCTGGCCGACGCCGAATGAGCGCTGCGATGCGCATCGGCGACGCCTGGCGGCAGGCCGGCCGGCGCATCGACCGGCTGGATGCGCGCTTGTTGCTGGAGCATGTGTGCGGCTGTGCCTATGCCGACCTGCTTGCGCGACCCGAGCGCGAAATGTCGGGTGAACAGGCGTCCCGATTCGATGGCTTGGTCAAGCGCCGCGAAGCAGGGGAGCCTCTGGCCTATCTCGTGGGCAACGCCTGGTTTTGCGATCTCGAATTTGCCGTCAGCCCGGCCGTGTTGATTCCGCGTCCGGATACGGAAGTCCTCGTCGAGGTGGCCTCGGAAAAAGCGCGGGCAGTGGAAAATCCAGGCGTTGTCGATCTGGGTACGGGTTCAGGCATCGTCGCCATCCTGATCGCACGGCGGTGCCCGCAGGCCCTGGTGACGGCGGTCGATGTGTCGGTGGCCGCGCTGGACGTGGCGCGCGCCAACGCCGAACGACACCACGCGCACATCCGCTTTCTCGAAGGTGACTGGTATGCCCCGCTGGGCGAAGAGCGTTTCGACATCATCGTATCCAACCCGCCTTACGTGGCCGAAGGCGATCCCCATCTACAGCTGAACGGACTCCCCTTCGAGCCGCAACATGCGCTGACGGACGGCGTTGCCGGTGGCAACGGGCTGGCCTGCATTCGCCGCATCGTCGCCGGGGCGGCGGATCATCTGCGGGCGGGAGGGTGGCTGTTGATGGAACACGGCTACGATCAGGCGGTCGAAGTGCGCAGGCTGCTTTGGAACGCAGGATTTGTCGATGTGGCTTCCTGGAAGGACGCTGCGGGCATCGAACGGGTCAGCGGTGGCCGGGCGTGACGGCCTGGCGCCGGTACAATGTGCAGCAGCTGATGTTAATCCAACTGAAAAGAGGTTCTTTACATGGACGTGCAGGAAATCATCAAGGAGCAGGTCACCACCAATCCGGTGGTGCTCTACATGAAAGGTACGCCGCGGGCGCCGATGTGCGGCTTCTCGGCCACGGCGGTGCAGATACTGCAGGCCTGCAACCTGCCGCTGTTCTTCAGCGTCAATGTGCTGGAGGAACCGGCCATTCGCGAGGGTGTGAAGGTCTTTTCCGACTGGCCGACCATTCCGCAACTGTATATCCGTGGCGAGTTCGTCGGTGGTTGCGACATCATGCGCGAGATGTACCAGAGCGGCGAATTGCAGCAGTTGCTCGTGGGGATTGCCGCTCCCGAGTGACGCCGCTGATGTGGGGCGTGAACCGTTTCGCCCCTCGGAGAGAGGCATGCGCTATCATGCGGTCATGACAAGGCATCCTGCTTTCTTCCTGTTTTTTTTCGCTTTTTTCCTGCTTGACGGTTGCGCGACCCGGGTCGGCGCGGGCGGGCAGAAAGAGGAGCGTTTCGATCCGCGCTATCTGGCCAAGACGGAAATCGACCGTGTGATCGATGCCAATCGCGCGGAAGTGTCAGCTGGCCTGCGCCGGGTGGCGGAGAAACTTTACCGGCGCAATCCGGCGGAGTGGAAGAAGGCGGGGCATGCCAGCCTGGATTCGGCACTGAAACGGCTTTTCGCCGGTGGCCTGAATTTTCCGGAACTGGAAGGACAGCGTGAGGGGGGGGCGGCCATGCTGGCCTTCAACCCGAAGTACCAGGGGGATCGTGTCCTCGCGGTCATGGCCGGGCTGCTCGGCATGGTCGATGCGGCTTTTGAGCACAAGAACGATTTCTACGTGTTTGACGAGCTTAACGAGCAGAAGCTCTACAACTGCGCGCGCAACGTCGAGATCGCGGTCTGGAAGATGTCTTCGACCCGAACGGCCGATGGCCAGACTCTCCTTGTTTCCAACGAACTTGATCCGAACAACCCCAACCTGAGTTTCGAGCGCGAGTTCGGCCGCATCATCGGCTTGCTGGACTTCATGGCCAAGATTGTGGCCGACAAGCATGGCCGGTCGATCACGCGATTGACTCAGAGCATTGCGACGGCAGTATTCCTGCCAGTCGGCGCACTTGGACTGAAATGAAATCCATCGTCATTCTTATTTCCGGTCGTGGCAGCAACATGGTGTCGCTAATCAACGCGGCCGCCGACGGATCGCTCCCCGTGCGCGTGGCCGCGGTGCTTTCCAATCGCCCCGACGCCAAGGGGCTCCAGATTGCTGCGGCCGCCGGGATTGCCACGCAGGTCGTTGATCACACGCTTTTCAACGACCGCGAATCGTTCGACGCGGCGATGACCGCGGCCATCGACTCCTTTTCCCCGGACCTCGTCGTCCTGGCCGGATTCATGCGCATTCTGAGCGATGGATTCGTAATGCATTATGTGGGCCGCCTGATCAATATTCATCCGTCGTTGTTGCCGTCTTTTCCTGGCTTGCATACCCACCAGAGGGCATTGGACGAGGGGGTGCGGATTCATGGCTGCACCGTGCATTTCGTTACGCCCGCGCTCGATCACGGGCCGATCGTCGTGCAGGCGGCAGTTCCGGTGATTGACGGGGACGATGCCGCGACACTGGCCGCGCGTGTGCTAACGCAGGAACATCGCATCTATCCGCTGGCTGTGCGCTGGTTCGCCGAAGGGCGTCTGCGTCTGAACGGCGGACGCGTCGAACTGGATGCGCCGCAGGATCATGCTTCCAGTCTCATTTCGCCGCAGGCGGCCGGATGACGATCACAGGCATGGGGAGAGTATGCCCGTTGCTCTGATCCTGGCATTTGCCGCATCGCTGGGTATTCATGCGGCTGCGCTCTTCGGGCCGGACATCGAGTTGGCCGTTGAGCCTGACGCTCCGCTTATCGTCGCGGAACTGAAGCCTTTGCCCGTGCCGCTGGCTCAGCCCGCTATCGTGTCGCCCGCGTCCATCGAGCCCGAACGAAAGCCGGAGAAAGCGACATCGGCGAAGCGCGCGTTGCCTCGCCGGAAACCCGCCAGTC
>DBMG01000181.1:5302-5638 GCA_002304785.1 Candidatus Accumulibacter sp. UBA704
GCCTGAGACGCCGCCGCCCCCGCGCCTGCCGCCGCGCGGAAGCATCCGGTTCCGCGTCGACCGGGGTGATTCAAATTTCGAGATTGGTGTCGCCCATCAGGACTGGGAGTTTGAAAGCGGTCGCTATCGATTGCGTTCCGTGGTGGAGACGACCGGGCTGGTGTCACTGTTCCGGTCCGTGCGCATCGAAATGGAGAGTCTCGGACGCTTCTCGGAAAACGGTTTGCAACCTGAAGTCTTCGGCGTCATGCGCGAGGGGCGCAGGGCTCGGGAGAAAGCGCTGTTTGACTGGGAATCCATGAAG
Source organism: Candidatus Accumulibacter sp. UBA704 (assembly GCA_002304785.1). GTDB lineage: Bacteria > Pseudomonadota > Gammaproteobacteria > Burkholderiales > Rhodocyclaceae > Propionivibrio. The sequence continues at coordinate 5,607 of DBMG01000181.1, forward strand.
CTCCGCGTGAGCGATCGGCCTGAACAGACTCT
>DBMG01000181.1:5788-8407 GCA_002304785.1 Candidatus Accumulibacter sp. UBA704
CTGCTGCCGGTTAAAATTCGCCACGTCGATAACAATGGCGGCACCCTGGTACAGGTGGCCGTCGATATCAAACTTGGACAATAGCCCCGATGCGCGTTACTCCCGCCCTGTTGAATCACGCCGAAGCCCTGCTCGCCGAGTTGTTGCGCTCCTCGTTCGCAGCCGATTCCGTGGTGTCCCATTACTTCCGCATGCATCGGGAACTGGGCCACAACGACCGCGGCTTCATCGCTGAGACTGTCTACGCGGTGTTGCGCCGCAAACGGTCGTTGTCCGCGCGTTGCCTGGAAGACGTCACGTCGCGACGCCTGTTGCTGGCAACTCTGGCGTGTGTGCGCGGGCTGAACCGGCGGGAACTGGAGCCTGTTTTCAGCGAGAGCGAGGCGAAATGGCTGGCGCAGGCCAAGGCGGTCAGGCTGGACGATTTGTCGCCGGCAGTGCGGCTCGATTTGCCGGACTGGCTTTACGAACGGCTGACGCAGCAGTTCGATCCAGGAGAACTGGAGCATCTGGCGGCCAGCCTCAACCAATCGGCGCCGCTCGATCTGCGCGTCAATACGCTTAAGGCGGAACGCGCCGCCGTGATGGAAAGATTGAGCGGCGACGGCATCGATGCCGAGCCGTGCGGCTGGTCGCCCGTGGGCATCCGCCTGGCGGGCAAGCCTTCTCTATCGCGTCATCCGCTGTTTCTCGATGGCAGCATCGAAGTGCAGGACGAAGGTAGTCAGTTGTTGGGTTTTCTGCTGCAACCCAAGCGCGGTGAAATGGTCGCCGATTTTTGCGCGGGTGCTGGCGGCAAGACCTTATTGCTCGGCGCCATGATGCGCTCGCAAGGGCGGCTTTATGCCTTCGACGTGGCGGAAAAACGGCTGGCCAAACTCAAGCCGCGTCTGGCGCGATCCGGTCTGTCGAACGTGCATCCGGTGCGTATCGAGTCGGAGCACGACATGCGCATCAAGCGGCTGGCCGGCAAGCTGGACCGGGTGTTGGTCGATGCGCCGTGTTCCGGGCTGGGTACTCTGCGGCGCAATCCGGACCTCAAGTGGCGGCAGACGCCGGACAGCGTTGCCGAGCTGACGGCCAAGCAGGCGTCGATCCTGAATGCGGCGGCGACCTTGGTGAAAAAGGGAGGGCGGTTGGTTTATGCCACCTGCAGCCTGCTCGATAGCGAGAACGAGCGCGTGGTGTCGGACTTCCTCGCCGTGCATCCCGAATTTGTTTCCCTGTCTGCCGAAGAAGTGTTGAGCAAGCAGGGGGTCGCCCTGGAAACCGGCCAGCGCCTGCGCCTGCTGCCGCATAAACACGGTACCGACGGGTTCTTTGCTGCGGTGATGGAGCGACAATGAGCGAGAGGAAGTTGTTTGCCCTGCTCAACCAGTTCTGGGACGATTTCAATACACCCGAGTTCTATTGGTTGCTCGCAGCGCTCGCGGTGATCCTCGGCATCTCGTGGTGGTTGGCTTTCCGGTTGCGTCGCAACGGAGACATGCATGGCGCCCGCGAGCGCAATGCGTTGCTCGCCTTCGGCGCGGGCAGCCTGAAGCGCATAGCGTTTCCTTTGATCGCCCTAGGGCTGGTCGCGCTGCTGCGCAGGATCCTGAGTGATCTTAACGTAGGCCATCTGAGCCTGCTCAGCGTCGCGTCGCTGCTCCTGCTTTCCTGGGCGCTCGTGCGCGTTCTGGTTTATGTGCTGCGCAGCGTCTTTCCGTACGGTGGGTTCCTGAAGAGTTTCGAGCGCCTTACGACCCTGGCCATCTGGGGCGGGATGGTCCTCGAAATGACCGGGCTGTCCGACGAGGTCATTGAATGGCTCGAGCAAATCCGGTTCAGCGTCGGAAAACAGAAACTCGACCTGTGGATCGTCGTGCATGGGTCCGTTACCGTGTTTGCAACGTTGCTGATCGCCCTTTGGGGCGCCAGCCTGATCGAGCGCCGCCTGTTGGCTGCGCAGGGAATGGACGCCAATCTGCGCGAGGTCCTGGCGCGCCTGGCCAAGGCCGTGCTGTCGGTGGTCGCTCTGCTGCTGAGCCTGTCACTGGTCGGCATCGATGTCACCGCCTTGTCGGTGTTCAGCGGCGCGCTGGCGGTTGGCCTGGGTTTCGGGTTGCAGAAAATTGCCAGCAACTACGTCAGCGGCTTCATCATCCTGCTCGATCGCTCGATCCGCCTGGGTAACCTGGTCACGCTCGACGACAAGACCACCGGCACGGTGACGCGCATCACGACTCGCTATACGGTACTGAAGACATTGACTGGTACCGAAGTCATCATTCCCAACGAATACCTGGTCAGTAACATGGTGCGCAACCTGTCTTTTTCCGATAGCCGGGTTCGCGTGACGACGAATGTGTCGGTGGCCTACGATACGGATATCGACATGGCCATGAAAGCCATGATGGCGATTGCGCTCGAGCACCCTCGGGTGCTCAAGGATCCCGCGCCCGGCGTGCAACTGACGCAATTCGGTGATAGCGGCATCAACCTGGAATTGGGCTTCTGGATTGCCGACCCGGAGGCGGGGACCGGGAATGTTCGCTCCGAGATCAATATCGCCGTTCTGCGAGTCTTCCGCGAGAGCCGCATCGCGATACCGTTCCCGCAGCGTGAAGTGAGGGTCAT
>DBMG01000181.1:8463-22273 GCA_002304785.1 Candidatus Accumulibacter sp. UBA704
GTCAGCGGGGGACGCTGAAGCAATGTTTGCAGTCTACGGATTCGCCGGCTGGTTGTCTGTTGGGCTTGTTCGACGTTTGCGTGACCGCGCGTAACAGCTCGGTCGAGTCAGTGATTCCACCGGCCCGATTTATGCCTCCAGCAGCGAACCGCATACCAGCAGAGCGTGCAAGGAATGGCGATCATCAGCGCCTTCAAGATTTCGAGACGTCCTTCGCTCAGCAAATCCCACGCGACAACCCCGACGAATATGCCGATGCCTTCGGCAAGGGGGAACTTCGTCGGGCGATAGGACATGGTATTCAATCTTTCGTTACCCAGGAAAGAGAGTGGTGCGCCGTGGATGTCGGGACGAATTCAATGGATTCGGGGAAGGGCCGTGAAGCATTCGGGCCTGACGGTTCGGTTTTCGCGGAGAAGCGGGGGATCTGAAAGCGCGGGAGCATGCCAGGATTCTCCATCGAACGGATCGTTGAGGCGAAAATCTTAGTCAGCTCGAAGGCTTCTGTCTGCGGTGCTTTCGTCAGGATTGTGTGACGCTTTGTAACAACGGCCAACTCAGCGTGAATCGGGCTCCGCCGATCGGCGATTCATCGGCAAACGCCGTGCCGCCATGCTGCTCCATGACCAGGCTGACAATGGCCAGGCCGAGGCCGTGTCCACCCGTTGCGCGATCGCGCGAGCGGTCGAGCCGGGTGAATGCCGTAAACACACGTTGGCGCTCCTCCGGTGGGATGCCGATGCCGTCATCGTCGACATGCACTCGGATGTTCTTGCCCACGATCTCGGCGCTGACGACAATCTTCGTCTTCGCGTACTTGAGCGCATTGCGCAACAGGTTGGTCACGGCATATGGCATGCTCTTCAGATCGAGTTCGACGAGTTGCCCCTGTGGCAGTGCGCTCATGTCGATCGACAACTCCAGGTTGCGCGTGAGGATGCGCAGCGAATCGACCTCTTCGGACAGCCAGGAAGAGAATTCGACAGATGTCAGGTGCAATTCCGGTTGCTCCCGTTCGAAGCGCGAGTACGCCAGGCTCGACTCGATGAGTTCGTCCAGTTCGTCGAGATCTTCTTCCATCATCTGCCAAAGACGCTCCCGTTCTTCCTTTTCCGGCGTCTCCGCCAGCATTTCCAGGGCAAAGCGCATGCGGGCGATGGGTGTGCGCAACTCGTGGGAAATGGCGCTCGACAACTCCTTCTGAGTAGCGATCAGGCGCTGGATGCGTTCCGCCATGCCGTTCAGGGTTTCGGTCAGCAAGTCGAAGGCGCTGCTTTTCGCTTCGGGGGCGCGCCGCTCGAAATGCCCTTCCCCGAGAGCTCGCGCCGTCTTGCGCAGTGCTTCGAGGTCGCGCCAGACCGGTCGTACCCAGAACCATACGGCAATCGCCAGGAACAGTCCGATCAGGCTCCAGGTCAGCAGGCGGATACGCAGTTCGAAAGGCATGGCGCGAGGCCGGTCCGGATTCGCATCCGGGGAGAACGGGCCGACCACCAGGATTTGAGGCGTCTGCTTCAGGCGGTGGTAGATGATGTCGCCGTCGGAATCGACCACCAGTTCGCCGGCGTCGAGCTTTTCCGCCTGCTTGGGTTTGAGCTTGAGAGTCCACCGCTCGACGATGCCCAGGCGGTAGGAAAACTTGGAGTCGAGTTCCTTGATCAGTTTGGGCCACTCCGTCCGCGGCTTGCGGAACAGGGCGTCTTCGATCAGGACGATCGTGCCGCGCATGAAGCGACTGGTGTAGTCGTCGGTAATGCCCTTGAGCGCAGACGAGATCACGAAGTCGGCGACAAAGGCGATAACCACGAACGACCCCATGACCAGCAGGTAGAAACTGAGGAACAAGCGCGACAGGCTGTAACCGCCCCGCCAGGGCGCGTGCTTGTAGCGCCCGAAAATGTTGAGCAGGCTGCTGCCGCCGCCGTTGCTATTGCCAGTCATGCTTGCTGAACAGATAGCCCTTCCCGCGCACGGTCTTGATCCGCGTCGGATTTTCCGGATCGTCGCCGAGCTTCCTGCGCAGCCGTGAAATGCGTGCGTCGATCGACCGGTCGAGGCCGTCGAAGCCGATGCCGCGCAACTGCTGCAGAAGATCATCGCGCGACAGGATGTTGCCGGCGTGGCGGGCCAGGAGCCACAGGAGATCGAATTCTGCGGTGGTCAGGTCGATCGTATCCTTGCCCAGATAGGTGCTGCGCGTGGCCTGGCTGATCCGGAAATTGCCGAACGATAGCTCGGCGGATTCTCCGGTTTCGTGAGTTTCCTCGGCGGAGCCCGAAGCGCCCGGGGTCCGGCGCAGAAGCGCCTTGATGCGTGCCAGCAGGAGCCGCGGTTGTACGGGTTTGGCCAGATAGTCGTCAGCGCCGAGTTCAAGTCCGAGAATCTGGTCCAGATCCTCGTCGCGCGCCGTTAGCATGAGGATCACCCCCTTGTATTTGTCGCGGACCGAGCGGCAGACCTCGAATCCGTCCTTTCCGGGCAGCATGATGTCCAGGATCACCAGTTCCGGATCATCGTTCAGGATGCGCGTCTCGGCGGTGTCTCCGCGCGCCTCGATGGTGACGTCGAAATCGTTCTTTTGCAGGTACTCGGCTGTCAGTTTGGCGAGGCGGTCATCGTCTTCGACCAGCAGGATGCGTGTTTTCATGGCGTATTGATGACGGTGGGTGGATAGGTGGATAACCCGGAAATGATACTCGATGATCGCTTTCATCTGTGAGTGCCATTGCGCGCCCGGCAAACGACGTGTGCTGCGCTGTTAGAATTGCAGCCAGACTCACGATCAGGAACACTATCTTCATTATGCGCATCTCAAACCGAATGGCATTTGGCGGGCTGGCTGGCGTTGCCCTGGGATTGCTGGCTTCCGGGTTGGCGCTTGGCGAATTGCTCCATCTGCAACCGTGTTATTGGTGCAATTTCCAGCGTCTGCTGTACATCGTGCTGGCCTTCATCGGCTTGTGCGGCGTTATGCTTCCCGGCCGGGCGAAGTCATGGGGCTTGCTGGCTGGCCTGGTATCGTTTGGCGGAGTGCTCGCAGCCGGCAAACAAAGCTGGATGCAGTTCGCTCCGCAGGACGCGGTCGAATGCGGTTTCGGCGATCCGACGCTGATCGAGCAACTCGTGGATTGGTTGGGCAGTTTGTGGCCCTCCATGTTCATGGTGACCGGGTTGTGCAAGGAGAAGGAATGGGTTTTTCTCGGTCTGTCGCTGGCCAACTGGTCTGCGGTCTGTTTCTTTGCGTTGTTCCTTCTGTCGCTGTGGATGCTTTTCCGCTCGAATGCACGCAGATGACAGGGAAGAGGCCGCGTGGTGCGGCGTCTTCCCTTCGATCAACTATTCTTTTTGGCCGACTATTTCGCTGGCTCGTCTTCGCGCAAGCCTGAAGTTTCCTTGTGGCGTCCGGCGCGCAGGTTGTCGTGGATGTCCTTGTCGTGCGGTATGGCCTGCGGCAGCAGGGATCCGGCAATCATGCCGGTCGCGCTGGCGATCAGCCCGGCGAGGTGGGCCGGCACGAACGGATCCTGCGATCCGAAGATGAGAATGCCCAGCCAGGTGGTGACGCCCATGAAGATTGCCAATAGCGCCCCCTGGTTGGTGGCCTTTCTCCAGTAGATGCCGCACACCAGCGGGACGAACGCCATGACCAGAGTGATCTGATAGGCGTTTTCGACCATCTGGAAAATGGTCGCTTTCGAGTACATGGCGTATACCGTGACCAAAAAGGTGAATGCGAGCGTAACGATCCGCATGTACAGGAGCAGTCTGCGATCCGATATGTTCGGGATCATCGGCCGCAAGAGATTTTCGGTGAACGTCACCGAAGGAGCAAGCAGCGTTGCCGATGCCGTGCTCTTGATGGCGGAAAGCAATGCGCCGAAGAACATGACTTGCGCGATGAGCGGAGTATGTTCGATGACAAGCTTCGGCAGGATCATCTGCGAGTCCGATTCGATCAGTTCCTTGACCATGTCGGGGGCAATCAGTGTCGCGGAATAGGCGAGGAACATCGGGACGAATGCGAACAGGAAGTACAGGCTGCCGCCGAGTATCGAGCCCCAGATGGCGATCTTCTCCGATTTCGACGATTGCACGCGCTGGAAAATGTCTTGTTGAGGGATGGAACCCAGCATCAAGGTGATCCATGCGGCGAAGAAGCCAATGACTTCCTTCAGGTCGAGCGACGGCCAGAACTCGAATTTCCCGGCCGCCGCGGCGTGATTGATTACGTTGCCAACGCCTCCGGCGACGTCGGCGACCTCGGAACCGATCCACAGCATGCCGATGACGATCACCGTCATCTGCAGCAGGTCGGTGATGGCGATGGCCCACATGCCGCCGAACAGGGTGTAGATAAGGATGGCGCCAGACCCGATCCACATGCCGGTCAATTTGGTGATCTCCCCTCCGGAGACAACGTTGAACACCAGTCCCAGGGCGGAGATCTGGGCCGCAACCCAGCCGAGGTAGGAAATGATGATTGCAATGGCCGTAAGTGCCTCGGCAGAGCGTCCATACCGCCAGCGGTAGAAGTCGCTGATCGTCAGCAGGTTCATGCGGTACAGGGGAGCGGCGAAGAACAGACCTACGAGGATCAGGCATAAGGCTGCGCCGAACGGGTCGGCAACAATGCCGCGCAGCCCCTCGTTCAGGAACGTGGCCGGAATGCCGAGCACCGTTTCCGACCCGAACCAGGTGGCAAAAACCGTAGCGGTCACCATGTAGAAAGGCAGGTGGCGTCCGGCGATGGCGAAGTCCTTGGTGTTATGGACACGAGTGGCGGCCCACAAGCCGATGCTGACAGAAACGACCCAGTAGGCGATGACGAACCAGAGCAGCATGATGAAGGTCTCCGATGCGGTTGAGGACAGGTGCGTGGAATGGACCCCGGCAGCAGGGGAACGCTCCCATGTATTCCCGAGCAGAGAACAACCCGGACCGACGATGCCAGCTATTGATACCCGTTGGAAGCGGCGCTATTTTACCGTCGAATCCGTCAGGAAAAAATATGTTTCTTTGCCCCTGAAACAGGACCGAAAGCTAGTGACGGCAGGGGCTTCGCTGGAATTGTCCGCGACGGGGTTTCGGTTCGGTCGGCACCGGGTTCGGGCCGGGTCGAAACCCGGAATGAAGATTGCCGGTAGAATGGCCGTCAATGTGAATATTTCCCTTTTTCGGCCGACTTTCCGGAGGATTTATGGCGCTGTTTTTGAATGAAGACGATGTTCGTCAGTTGCTGACCATGCCGTTGACCATCGAAGCCGTTGAAGAATCGCACAAGGAGCTTTCCCTGGCCCGCGCCATCGATATTCCGCGCCAGCGCACGCGGCTACCGCAAACCGCGTTGCATATCCTGCAAGGAGCGCTGCCCGGTCGCGATGCAATCGGCTACAAGGCCTATACGAGCAATCGTTCTGGCATCCGTTTTCTGGTGCATGTTTTCAGCGCCGCCAGCGGAGTCTTGCGCGTGGTCTTGGAAGCCGACTATCTGGGCATGATGCGCACCGGCGCCGCTTCCGGCGTGGCCACCCGATGGTTGGCCCGTCCCGACGCGGAAGTGTTGGGCGTCTTCGGCGCCGGCTGGCAGGCCGAGGGGAATATCGAGGCGGTGGCCGCCGTGCGCAAGCTGCGCAAGGTCAAGGTCTTTGCGCGCAATGCGGAGCGTCTGGCGGCATTCTGCACGAAAATATCCGATCGCCTGGAAATCGACGTGGTTCCAGCTTCGTCTCCGGAGGATACGGTGCGCGGCAGCGACATCGTCAGCACCATCACCACGGCCAGTTCGCCGCTGTTCGACGCGGCGTGGCTGTCGCCGGGAACACACATCAACGCCGCTGGTTCCAATTCGCTGATCCGTCGCGAGGTTGGCGAGGATGTGCTCAAGGTCAGCCATCCGATCGTTGTCGATAGCGTCGAAACGGCGCTCAAGGAAGCCGGTGATCTACTCCCCGCGCTGGAAAAGGGGCGGCTGAGCGAGCGGCAGCTGGTCGAACTAGGCGACGTCATCCTCGGACGCCATCCGGGTCGGTCGAAACCGGAAGACATTACCCTTTTTGAGTCACAGGGCATGGCGATCCAGGATGTTTCCGTGGCTGTGCGACTTGAGGCGCTGGCTCGCGAGCAGGGACTGGGCGTCGAGTTGCCTTACGGGGGCTAGTTTTGCCACGGAATTGATTGACTGTTTTCTCGTGTTGCTAGGAGAATGCTCGTTACACGTTATCCTGCGGCACCAATCGCGGACACGGGTTTAAGTGACAGGGAGATGATGTGGCCAGCACGCTGAGCGACGCGCTCGAGATTGTTGTCCGGACAGACCCCGGTATGGTCCGGGAGCTCAACGAGGATGCCGTTTTCGCCAATCCGACGCGGGGGCTGGTAATCCTGGCCGATGGCATGGGCGGCTACAATGCCGGGGAAGTTGCGAGCGGCATGGCGACCTCGTTCCTGGCTTCGGCGCTGGAAACGTCCTTTTTCGATAGGCATCCTGAGGGTGTCAGTGATCCCGGGGAGACGTCGTTTGCCCATGGATGTCTTCACGACAGCATCGCCAGGGCCAACACGGCGATCTACAACGCAGCCATCAGCGAGCCGCAGTTCTCCGGGATGGGCACGACTCTTGTGACAGCCCTGTTTTACGACAACAAGGTGGCCGTGGCGCACATCGGCGACTCCCGCCTGTATCGCTTGCGCGACGAAGCGCTTTCCATTGTCACGCGTGACCATTCGCTGCTGCAGGAACAGATCGATAGCGGCATGATCACGGCCGAGGAAGCGCGGTACTCGCAAAACAAGAACCTGGTCACCCGCGCGTTGGGCGTCGAGCCGTCGGTGGAGCCGGAAATCAACGAATATGCAGTGCTGCCCGGGGATGTCTACCTGTTTTGCTCGGACGGGTTGAACGACATGCTTGTGGACGAAGAAATCCAGTTGGTCCTGCAAACGTTGTCGGTCAACCTCGATCTGGCCGCCAAGCAGCTGATCCAGATGGCCAATGACAATGGCGGGCGCGATAATATTTCGGTGATCCTGGTCAAGATTCTGCGCGCTTTTCCGGCGTGACTGCTTTTTCAAATAGGGTGGCAAGCGATGGCGAAGCTGATATTGAGCATGGACGGTTTGGTTCTCAAGGAAATCGCCCTGACCAAGGAACGCATGACGATTGGCCGGCGGCCGACCAACGACATCCAGATCGACAACCTGGCCATCAGTGGCGAACATGCGGCGGTGGTGACGATTCTCAATGATTCGTTTCTCGAGGATCTGAACAGTACCAACGGCACCCTGGTTAACAGCCAGCCGATCAAGAAGCACTTCCTGAAGAACGGCGATGTCGTCGAACTTGGCAAGTACAAGTTGAAATACATCGCCGAACAGGCGCAGCAGGCTGATCCTGACTATGAGAAGACCATGGTCCTGCGTCCGAATATGCTCAAGCCGCAAGCTCCCACTCCTCCCGCTTCTCCGCAAGGAGCCGGGGATTCCGCCGCGCAACGTCCGCAGGCGTCTCCCGTACCACCGACGGCGCCACTTGCGATCGGTGCGATCCAGATCCTGAACGGGGCCAATGCCGGGCGCGAACTCGAACTGACCAAGACATTGACCACGCTGGGCAAGCCTGGCGTCCAGGTGGCCGTAATCGCGCGGCGCCCGCAGGGCTATTTCATCACGCATGTCGAGGGTGTGAAATTCCCGGCGGTAAACGGCCAGACGCTCGATTCTCAGGCGCATCCGTTGAAGGATCACGATGTGATCGAAATTGCCGGCATCAAGATGGAGTTTTTCCTGAAAGGCTGATGGCCTGGTTGGCTTGGCCGCGTTCCAGGAACCCCGAATTCCGGAATTGTGAAAAACTTCCTGTTGCCGGCCGGGAGCGGCAGGTTACTATCGGCCATTCAATTTCGTTCGCGGATGGCTGTTTTCTGCCATCCGTCCGAGTAGTCCGGGAGTGAATCGGGGAAAAGATGAGAGTCCGGGTTCTAGGCTGTAGTGGAGGAATCGGTGGCCGGCATCTGCGTACCACATCGCTGCTGGTCGATCGCGACATCCTGATCGACGCCGGCACGGGGCTCGCCGACCTTCCTCTTGCCGAGTTGGCGGCCATCGACCACGTTTTCATCACGCACTCGCATCTTGACCACATCGCGGCGCTGCCTTTGATGATCGATTCGGTGGCCGATTTGCGTGAGCGGCCGCTGACGATCCATGCCACTGCGGCGACGTTGGAAACGATCCGCAGCCACGTGTTCAATTGGGCGATCTGGCCGGATTTCAGCGAAATCGCCATCCGCGACCGGCCAGTCATGCGCTACAGTCCTGTTACCGTCGGGCAAAAGCTTGTTCTTGGCGAGCGCAGCATCACCGCCGTGCCGGCCGAACACACCGTTCCGGCGGTCGGTTACCATCTCGATTCCGGAGCGGGAAGCCTGGTCTTTACCGGCGACACGACGGTCAATGATCAGCTATGGCCGGTTGTGAACCGGATCGGCAACCTGCGTTATCTGATCATCGAGACGGCCTTTTCCAATCGCGAAGAAGCGCTGGCGCGCATTTCGAAACATCTGTGCCCGCGCATGCTTGGCGAGGAGCTGGCAAAGCTGACCATCCCGGCCGAAATCTACGTTACCCATCTCAAGCCTGCACAGATCGGGTTGATCATGGATGAAATCGCCGGAATTGCCGGCGTCGTCAGGCCGCAAATACTGCAGAATGATCAGGTCCTGGATTTCTGAACCGAAATGGCCCCTTCGATTCTCGCGGCGCCCGATTCGGAGTTGACGTAGTGGATACATCGGCCGACCTGTCGCAGCGCTACGAGCAGCTCAACGAGATCGGAGCCTCGCTGTCGAACGAGCAGAACATTGGTCGTTTGCTCGAGAGCATCCTGCTCGCTGCCAAGGCGATTACCCGGGCCGATGGCGGTACCCTCTACCGTGTGAGCGAAGACCGGCAAACCCTGCGCTTCGAGATCGTACGTACCGATTCGCTGAAGCTGGCCTTCGGCGGCACCAGCGGTCGACCCATATCGGCGCAGTTTCCGGAGTTGCCCCTGTTCCACGAAAACGGGGAAGCCAACAACACGATGGTCGCGGCCTATTGCGCCCTGCATGCCCGGACAGTGAACATCGCCGATGCCTATACCGAGGAGGGATTTGATTTTTCGGGTACGCGCCGCTTCGACCAGGTCACGGGGTACCGCTCGCAGTCGTTCCTGACGGTTCCGATGAAGAATCATGAAAACGAGATCATCGGCGTCCTGCAACTGATCAACGCCATCGATCCGGAGACCGGGAAAATCCAGGCGTTCTCCGATGCCGATCGCCGCCTGGCCGAGTCGCTGGCTTCGCAGGCCTCTGTGGCCCTGACCAACCGTCTGCTGGTCAGCCAGTTGGAAGAACTGTTCGAGTCCTTCATCACCCTGATCAACCTGGCCATCGACGAAAAATCGCCGTATACGGGCGGGCACTGCCAGCGCGTGCCTGCGTTGACCATGATGCTGGCCGAAGCTGTCTCGGCCACGCAGGACGGTCCGCTTGCCAATTTCGTCATGAGCGAGAAGGACCGCTACGAACTGAAGATTGCCGGACTGCTGCATGATTGCGGCAAGGTGACCACGCCGGTGCATGTCGTCGACAAGGCCACCAAGCTGCAGACGATCTTCGATCGTATCCAGTTGCTTGATACCCGCTTCGAAGTCATCCGCCGCGACGCGGAACTGGATATGCTGAGGACAATTCTGGCAGGCGGTGACAAGTCAGCGGCGGAACGCGAGTTCGCCGAGAAGTTGCAGCGTATTGCCGAGGATCGGGCCTTTCTGGCGCAGGTCAACAAGGGCAGCGAGGCGATGCGTCCCGAAGACCAGGATCGCGTGCGCGTCATCTCGCGACGCTATCGCTGGATCGATCCCGATGGCGACGAAAGCGATTTCCTGACCGACGATGAAATCGAGAACCTGACCATCCGTTACGGCACACTGACCCGAACCGAACGGGAAATCATCAACTACCACATCGTCGCTACCAACAAGATGCTGGAGTCACTTCCGTGGCCGATGCATCTGAAAAATGTTCCGGAATACGCGGGCGGCCATCATGAGCGCGTCGATGGCCGGGGTTATCCGAAAGGGCTCAAGGGCAACCAGATGTCGCTGCAGGCGCGAATCATGGGAGTCGCCGATATTTTCGAGGCGCTGACCGCCCGCGACCGGCCCTACAAGTCCGGCATGAAACTCTCGGAAGCCTTGCGCATTCTCGAGAATTTCGCCCGCAACGGGCATGTCGACCCTGATCTGCATGAAATATTCGTCAGGCAGAAGGTCTATCTGAAGTATGCCTGGCAATACCTCGATCCCGTGCAGATCGACGTGCTTGACTGATGCTCTCGCCGGGCCGCCGGTGCGCAGCGGGCAAGGCGCGCGGTAGAATGGGGTTTTTCTCTGCGGGCTGAACCATGTATCTCATTGCTCCCAGTATCCTTTCCGCCGACTTTACGCGGCTCGGCGAGGAGGTTGTGAATGTCATCGAGTCCGGCGCCGACTGGATTCATTTCGACGTCATGGACAACCATTACGTACCCAACATGACGATCGGCCCGCTGGTGTGCAAGGCCATCCGGCCGTTGACCAATGCGGTGATCGACGTGCACCTGATGGCCAGGCCGGTGGACCGGCTGATCGGCGATTTTGCCAGGGCCGGAGCGAATGTCATCACCTTTCACCCGGAAGCCTCGGAGCACATCGACAGGAGCCTTTCGTTGATCCGCGAACATGGTTGCCAAGCCGGGCTGGTGTTCAATCCCGCCACGCCGCTGCACTACATGGACTACGTGATGGACAAGCTCGATCTGGTGCTGCTGATGGGGGTGAACCCCGGTTTTGGCGGACAGAAATTCATCCCGGCGACACTGGGCAAGCTGCAGGAGGCGCGCGCCAGGATCAAGGAGTATGAACAGGAGAGCGGACACCGCATCCGCGTCGAGGTCGACGGCGGAGTCAAGGTGGACAACATCGCCGCCATCGCCCTGGCCGGCGCGGACACCTTCGTTGCCGGTTCGGCGATCTACGAGGCAGGCAAGGAAAGCGATCCGCACCGTTACGATTCGGTGATTGCCTCAATGCGAGCCCAACTGGCACGCGTCTGACGGAGATCGGCCGATGACGACCGTTGATGTTCGCGCCGTCCTGTTCGATCTGGATGGAACCTTGCTCGATACCGTTCCCGACCTGCACGCCGCGGTGTGCTCGATGCTCGCGGACCTCGGGCGTCCCGCCTTGCCGGAAGAAGCTATCCGTTGCTACGTCGGGCGGGGTATTGCCAACCTGGTCAAACGGTCGCTGGCCGATTCGCTGCATGCGGCGGAGGACGATTCGCCGGCGCCGGCCGAGGCGCTGGCCAGCTTCCGGCGGCATTACGCCCGCGAGAACGGGCGGCGTACGCAGTTGTTCCCCGGCGTGATCGAAGGTTTGCAGGCTATCCGGGGCATGGGCTTGCAGATGGCGGTGATTACCAATAAGGCCGAGACATTCACCCGGCCGCTGCTGGAAATGACCGGGCTGGCCGAGTATTTCTCCGTCGTGGTCAGCGGCGACAACCTGCCCAGGCACAAGCCCGATCCGATGGCGCTGGTGTGGGCCTGCGGCCGTCTGAACGTGTCGCCTACGGATGCGCTTTTTATCGGCGATTCGGTCAACGATTTCCTGGCCGCGCGCGCGGCGTGCTGCCCCGTCTTCCTCTTGCCCTATGGTTACAACGAGGGGAGGGATGTGCAGGAACTTGCGTGTGATGCTATAGTCCCGACCATTGAGTCTGCCGCAAAGCACATCCGTTTCCGGGCGTCCTGACCATACAACAGCATGAACGTAATTCTTCACAACCTGCATCTTGAGCCCGCATTCTGGGCGGAGGCGTGGCCCTGGCGATCCTGCCGGATAGTCTAGCCTCTGTTCCGGCACGCCTGTTCGTGCCGCGCCTCGTTTTGCAGTTTCCGCTTGTGGAGTCGTCTCATGAAGGAAGTTCAATTCAATCAGCTTGCCGCTGAAGGTTACAACCGCATCCCCGTCACCCTCGAGACCTTTTCGGATCTCGACACCCCGCTCTCGATTTACCTGAAGTTGGCCAACGGCCCCTACACCTACCTGCTCGAGTCGGTGCAGGGCGGCGAGCGCTTCGGCCGCTATTCGATCATCGGCCTGGCCGCGCCGACGCGCATCGTCGTCAATCGCCATGAAGTGCTGGTGGTGACTGCCAACCGCATCGCAGAGCGGGAGAACGATACCAATCCGCTCGATTTTATCGGCAACTACATGAAGCGTTTCCGTGCAGCGCCGCTCGCCGGCTTGCCGCGCTTCTGCGGCGGCCTCGTCGGGTGCTTCGGCTACGATACGGTGCGCTATGTCGAAAAGAAGCTGACGCGCACGGCCAAGGCCGATAATCTCGGAACGCCGGACATCGTTCTGCTGCTCTCCGAGGAAATCGCCGTCGTCGACAATCTGTCCGGCAAGCTGACCTTGGTGGTTTATGCCGAACCCGGCGTGCCCGGTGCGTACCAGAAAGCGCAGGCGCGGCTCAGGGAACTGCTGGCCAGGCTGCGCCAGCCGGTCGAAATCCCGATGGAAAAGCCGAACCCCTCGGAAGCGGCCGTGTCGCTGTTCGGCGAGGCGCAGTACAAGCAGGCGGTGCAGAAGGCCAAGCAGTACATCGCTGATGGCGACATCATGCAGGTGGTGCTTTCGCAGCGCATGACCAAGCCATTCGGAGCGAGTCCCATGGCGCTTTACCGTTCGTTGCGCTCGCTCAACCCGTCGCCGTACATGTTCTATTTCGACTTCGAGGATTTTCACGTCGTCGGTGCGTCGCCTGAAATCCTGGTGCGCCTGGAAGGTGACACGGTGACCGTCCGTCCGATCGCCGGCACGCGCAAGCGGGGCGCCTCGTTCGACGAAGACCAGGCGCTGGCCGCCGAGTTGATGGCCGACGAGAAGGAATGCGCCGAGCACCTGCAACTGCTGGATCTCGGGCGCAACGACGTCGGCCGCGTGGCGCGGGTCGGTACCGTGAAGATGACCGAGAAAATGATCATTGAACGCTACTCGCACGTGATGCACATGGTCTCCAATGTCGAGGGCAAACTGCAGTCCGGGCTCAATGCGCTCGACGTACTCAAGGCGACGTTCCCGGCGGGTACCGTTTCGGGCGCGCCGAAGGTGCGGGCGATGGAAATCATCGACGAACTCGAACCGATCAAACGCGGCATCTACGCCGGGGCGGTCGGCTACATCGGCTTCCATGGCGACATGGACCTGGCCATCGCCATCCGCACCGCCGTGCTCAAGGGCGGGCAACTTTACGTGCAGGCCGGCGGCGGCATCGTCGCGGATTCGATTCCCGAATCGGAATGGCAGGAGACTCAAAGCAAGGCGCGGGCGGTACTGCGCGCCGCCGAACTGGCCGAGAACGGCCTCGATACCCGTTTTGAGTGAAAGGAACCGCCATGCTGCTCATGATCGACAACTACGACTCCTTNNAACCTGGTCCAGTACTTCGGCGAACTCGGCCAGGACGTCCGGGTGTTCCGCAATGACGCCATCAAGCTCGACGAGATCGCGCGCCTGAACCCCGAGTATCTGGTTATTTCCCCCGGCCCGTGCACGCCGGCGCAGGCCGGGATTTCGCTGGCGGCGATCCGCGAGTTCTCCGGCAAGATTCCGCTGCTTGGGGTTTGCCTCGGCCACCAGTCGATCGGCGAGGCCTTTGGCGGCAAGGTCGTGCATGCCAAGCAATTGATGCACGGCAAGGTGTCGCCGGTGCATCACACG
>DBMG01000181.1:22437-24895 GCA_002304785.1 Candidatus Accumulibacter sp. UBA704
GACATGCTGAAAAACTTCCTGACGAGGTAAGCCATGATCACACCGCAACAGGCGCTGCAGCGCACCATCGAACACCGTGAAATCTTCTTCGACGAAATGCTCGATCTGATGCGCCAGATCATGCGNNAAGAAGGAAACCGTCGGCGAAATCACTGCCGCCGCGCAAGTCATGCGCGAAATGTCGGCGCGCATCGAAGTTCCCGACAACTCCAATTTCGTCGACATCGTCGGCACCGGCGGCGACGGATCGAATACCTTCAACATCTCGACGGCGTCGATGTTCGTCGCTGCGGCGGCTGGTGCCAAGGTGGCCAAACACGGAGGGCGCGGTGTCTCCTCCAAGTCAGGCAGCGCCGACGTGCTCGAGGCGCTCGGCGTCAACATCAACCTGACGCCGCAGCAAGTCGGCAACTGCCTGGCGGCCACCGGCATCGGCTTCATGTTTGCCCCCAACCACCACGCGGCGATGAAAAACGTCGCTCCGGTGCGGCGCGAAATGGGCGTGCGTACGATCTTCAACATCCTCGGCCCGTTGACCAACCCCGCCGGCGCGCCGAATTCCCTGCTTGGTGTCTTTCATCCCGACCTCGTCGGCATTTTGGTGCGCGTCATGGAACGGCTGGGCGCCAAGCACGTCATGGTTGTGCACGGCAAGGACGGCATGGACGAAGTCTCGCTCGGCGCGGCAACGCTGGTCGGTGAACTGAAAGACGGAAAGGTCAGCGAGTACGAAATTCATCCCGAGGACTTCGGGCTGCGCATGGCCTCCAATCGCGCGTTGCGTGTCGAAGATGCGACCGAATCCAAGGACATGGTCTTGTCGGTGCTTGACAATATCGCCGGAACGGCGCGCGAGATCGTTGTGCTCAACGCGGGAGCCGCGCTCTACGTGGCCAACCGCGCCGAGTCGATCGGGCAGGGTATCGAACAGGCGCGCGAGGCCATTGCCAGCGGCGCCGCGCGCGCCAAACTGGACGAGTTCGTGCGCTTCACGCAAGGCTGCAAGGCATGAGCACGCCGGACATTTTGAAGCGGATTCTCGCCGCCAAGCGGGAAGAGGTGGCCGCGGCGCAGGCAAGCAAGCCGCTGTCCGCCGTGCGTGCCGAGGCTGAGGCTCAGGCTCAGGCGCGCGATTTCGTTGGCGCCATCCGCGGCAAGATTGCCGGCGGCAAACCGGCCGTGATCGCCGAAATCAAGAAAGCCAGCCCATCGAAAGGTGTGATCCGCGCCGATTTCCGTCCCGCCGAGATCGCCGCCGACTATGCGGCGCATGGCGCGGCCTGCCTGTCGGTGTTGACCGATCGCCAGTTCTTCCAAGGCGCGCCGGAGTACCTGCAGGCGGCGCGAGCGGCCTGCGCGTTGCCCGTGCTGCGCAAGGATTTCCTGGTTGATCCGTACCAGGTCTACGAGGCCCGCGCGATGGGCGCAGACGCCATTCTGCTGATCGCGGCCGCGCTTGATCTGTCGGCCATGCAGGAGTTCGAGGCCATTGCCCAAGAACTGGGCATGGGCGTCCTCGTCGAAGTCCATGACGGCGACGAACTCGATCTTGCCCTGCAATTGAAGACTCCGCTGCTCGGAATCAACAACCGCAACCTGCGGACCTTCGAGGTTTCGCTGCAGACCACGCTCGACCTACTGCCGCGCATCCCGGCCGGCAAGATCGTGGTGACAGAGAGCGGCATCCTCGGCCCGGACGACGTTGTATTGATGCGCCGCAACAGCGTCAACGCCTTCCTCGTCGGCGAAGCCTTCATGCGCCAGCCGAGTCCGGGGCTGGCTCTGGAAGCTTTGTTCTCCGCCTAAACCCCGCCTGCAAATCCCCGCTGCCGCCAGGCTTCGAACACCGTCACGGCGACGGCGTTCGAGAGGTTGAGGCTTCTTTGTCCGGGGAGCATCGGCAGTCTGAGTCGCCGCTCCGGCGCGAATTCGGCCATCACTTCGGCAGGCAGGCCGCTCGTTTCGCGGCCGAAGACGAAGACGTCGTCGGGGTCGAAGGCGACGAGATCGGGGCGCGACCCGCCGCGCGTGGTGATGGCGAACAGGCGTCGCCCCGCAAGTGCTGCCTTGCATTGCGCCCAATCGGCGTGACGGAAAACCCGCGCAAATTCGTGGTAATCGAGGCCGGCGCGCTTGAGCGAACGGTCCTCCCACCGAAAGCCAAGTGGCTCCACCAGATGCAGTTCGCATCCCGTGTTGGCGCACAGCCGGATGACGTTGCCGGTATTGGGCGGAATCTCGGGCTGGAACAGGACGACGGCAGTCAAATGAAACTCCAGAAAGTACTTTGAAAAAAACAAAAAATAGCTAAAATCAGCGAATTAGCGAAATAACCTAAAAAAATACTGGAACTTGCAATGGCGCGTCCGGAAAAAATTCGCCTCGGTGACCTGCTCATCCAGCAAGGCTTGTTGACTGAAGAACAACTGAAGTTTGCTCTCGACGAACAGAAAAGGAG
>DBMG01000159.1:0-68123 GCA_002304785.1 Candidatus Accumulibacter sp. UBA704
CAGGCAAGCTCTTGGGCGCTTCGTGCTATGCCGATTTCGCACGCGCGCGCGCGGCCGCCGCCGCGGGGGCCGACTACGTGGCGTTCGGCGCCG
Source organism: Candidatus Accumulibacter sp. UBA704 (assembly GCA_002304785.1). Taxonomy (GTDB): domain Bacteria; phylum Pseudomonadota; class Gammaproteobacteria; order Burkholderiales; family Rhodocyclaceae; genus Propionivibrio. The sequence goes on from DBMG01000159.1 coordinate 94, forward strand.
TCTTCGCATCGCCGACCAAACCGCACGCCACGCGCGCCGACTTGGCGCTGTTCGGCCGTTGCCGCCGCGAGCTGCAGCTTCCCGCCTGTGCCATCGGCGGCATCACTCTGGACAACGCGGCGCAGGTGGTCCGCGCCGGAGCAGACATGCTCGCCGTCATCACCGACCTTTTCGAGGCGCCGGATGTCGNNAATCCGTGCCCGCGCCTACAGGCTCTTATTTGAAGGAGAATCCACATGACCGATCGCAACCAGCAACTGTTCGAACGCGCCCAGCGACATATCCCGGGCGGCGTAAATTCGCCGGTCCGCGCCTTCCGCTCAGTCGGCGGCACGCCCTGCTTTTTTGCCAGCGGCAGCGGTTCGCGAGTCATGGATGTCAACGGCAAATCGTATCTTGACTACGTTGGCTCATGGGGCCCCCTGATCCTCGGCCACGCGCATCCGGAGGTAATCGCCGCAGTGCAGGAATCCGCAGCTAAAGGACTGTCATTCGGTGCTCCAACGGAATTGGAGATCGAGATGGCCGACCTGCTATGCAAGTTGCTACCCTCGATGGACATGGTTCGCCTCGTCAATTCGGGCACCGAGGCCACGATGAGCGCAATTCGCCTGGCCCGAGGCTACACGGGACGCGACGTGTTGATCAAGTTCGAGGGGTGCTATCACGGACACAGCGACAGTCTTCTGGTGAAGGCCGGATCGGGCCTGCTGACCTTCGGCAACCCGAATTCCGGCGGTGTTCCTGCGGACCTCGCTCAGCACACGCTTGTACTGGACTACAACGACGATATCCAGGTCGAACGAGCCTTTGCACATTACGGTGAGCGCATCGCCGCGGTCATCGTCGAACCCGTTGCCGGCAACATGAACCTGGTCGCGCCGCGACCGGAATTCCTGCAAAGTCTGCGTACCCTATGCACGCAACACGGCAGCGTGCTAATTTTCGACGAAGTAATGACCGGCTTCCGCGTGGGGCCCGCCTGCGCGCAAGGGCTGTACAGCATCAGGCCCGACCTGACCACGCTCGGCAAGGTGATCGGCGGTGGTATGCCGCTTGCCGCCTTCGGCGGCAAGCGCGAAATCATGGAGCAGATCGCACCGCTCGGGCCGGTATATCAAGCCGGAACACTGTCCGGTAACCCGGTCGCCGTCGCCGCCGGACTGGCCACGCTCAAGCTCATCCAGAAACCGGGCTTCTTCGTCGACCTGGAGCGAAAAACCGATGCGCTGTGCGAAGGACTTAACGCCACTGCAGTTAACAATGGCGTGGCGTTCTCCGCGCAACCGGTCGGCGGCATGTTCGGCCTTTATTTCCGTGCACATTGGCCACGCAACTTCAAGGAAATCATGCAGTGCAACAAGGAGGCATTCAACCGCTTCTTCCACGCCATGCTGGACGCCGGGCACTACTTCGCGCCATCGGCCTACGAAGCAGGATTCGTATCGGCTGCGCATAGCGACGCCGATATCGCCGAGACCATCGACGCCGCCGAAACGATCTTCAAGAATTGGTGAGCACTGCCGGGATGGCGCGCCGTCAGCGCAGCCAGCCCTTCCTGTAGAAAAACCAGAAAGGCACCGCCACCGACACCGCCATCAGCCCCAGGGAGAACGGATAGCCGTACTCCCAATGGATTTCCGGGAACCACTCCTGGAAGTTCATGCCGTAGATGCTGGCGATCAGCGTCGGCGGCAGCATGGCCACCGACGCCACCGAGAAGATCTTGATGATCTTGTTCTGGTTGATGTTGACGAAACCGACCGTGGCATCCATCAGGAAGTTGATTTTCCCGAACAGGAAGGACGTATGCCCGTCCAATGATTCGATGTCGCGCAAAATCTGCCGCGCATCGTCCACCTGGCTGGGCGACAGGGACTTGCCGCGAACCAGGAAGGACACTGCACGGCGCGTGTCATGGACGTTGCGCCGGATGCGCCCGTTCAAGTCTTCTTCCCGCGCGATGTCGGCCAGAATCTTGGCCGCTTCCGTGTCCGTCACCTCGGTGCCCAGCACATGCTTGCTTACCTCTTCCAGCGCCGCATAGACGTCTTCCAGCGCGTCGGCCGAATACTCGGCATCGGCGGCATACAAGTCGAGCAGCACGTCCTTGCCGTCCGTCACGTAGCCCGGTTGGGTACGCGCGCGCAAACGTTGCAGGCGGAAGATCGGCAGTTCCTCGGTACGCACCGAAAACAGTACGTCGCGATGCAGAATCAGGGCTACCGCCACGTTGCGCGACTCTTCCTTAGTATCGAGCAGGAAGTCCGAGTGCAGGTGCACCTCACCGTTGTCCTCGACGTAGAAACGAGCGCTGGCCTCCAAGTCGGTCAGACTGCTCGGATTCGGCAACTGGACATCGTAGAAGCGCCCGACCCAGGCGCGGATCTCAGGCGTCGGCGCCACCAGGTCGACCCAGATCGGCTTCAGGCACTTCAGGTCGTAGGGCGTCGTGACGCTGATCTGGCTCAGGCGGCCGTTGCGCAGCTCGAAAGCCGTCACCGACGTCTTCTCATTGCGCAGGTGACTGTCGCAAATCAGGTCTTCGCGGATTTCATCGGAAAGGATTTCGAGGATCGCCTCGCCGCGTTCCTCGCGCACCTCGTGCCAAACGACCAGTCGCTCCTCGGGATCAAGGCCCTCGATGATGCGGGCAATCTCGGCCAGAGGAATGCGCTCGAGCAGGGTCCGCAATTCGGCCAGATGCTGCAGTTCCACCTCATCGGCAGACTCATGACGCGGCGTTTCCTGACGCGGCGCGAGCTCTTCCTCCTCCTTATGCCTGGCCAGCAGGTCACGCACATTCCCCATGAAATCCGGGTTGGTTTTTTCTTCGCTCATCGGGATTGTCTCCCCTGGATTGGGTATTCGGATCGACAGGACGCGCAATGCGTCAAAACCGGCAGGGATTCTAGCACGCCGGAGTAACGCCCAAGCAGTCCTCAGGGGATCCGTGCGGATGGCATGCGCGTAAGAATGAGCGCGGCCTTGCTGGCCAGACCGGGCGCACCCCGGTTGCGATCGTAGAAGCGCGGGCTGGGCACCATTCCGGCCAGCCGGGCGGCCTGCTCAGGCGAAAGCTGGCCGGCGCCGATGCCGAAATAGTGGCGCGACGCCGCCTCGGCTCCGAACACGCCGTTACCCCATTCGATCACGTTGAGATACACCTCGAAGATGCGTTGCTTGCTCCACACGGCCTCGATCATCAGGGTCACAACTGCCTCCTCGGCCTTGCGCCAGGGAGTCTTGGCGGGCGACAGAAAGAGGTTCTTGGCCAACTGCTGGGAGATGGTCGAGCCGCCGGCAACGATTTTCCCGCGCCTCTGGTTCTTCTCCATCGCCTTCTGGATGCCGTCCCAGTCGAAACCGTCATGCTGCGTAAACAGATCGTCCTCGGCAACGATCAAGGCGCGTTTCAGATGAACGGAAATCCTGCCGTAATCAACCCACTGTTTCTTCAACTGTGCGCGAGGATCCTTGGCCTGCAATTCGGCCAGCCGGATTTCCATGAAGTGCGTCATGTCCGGGTTAACCCATTTCCACAGGACAACCCAACCGAACAGCCATAGCTGATATAACAGCACCAGCCCGACGAGGCCGAGCAGCAGCCTCCTGATCCAGCTTACGACAACCGAGGCGGCTCCTTTCGGCGAACCGCTCATGCCTTTGTCTGGAGCAGCTCCGCGACCGGTGCGCAATTCGGACGGATTCCGCGCCACAGGAAGAACGATTCGGCGGCCTGCTCCAGCAGCATGCCCAACCCTTCGGAAAACAACCCCACCCCCTGTGCGCGCGCAAAGGTGCTGAACGGCGTATCGCCCATGCCATACATCATCTTGTAGGCCAGGCTGCCCGGGGCAAAAATTCCTTCTGGCAAGGGCGGCATCGTGCCACTGAGACTGGCCGAGGTGGCATTGATGACGATATCGAAAACCCGTCCGGCCAGTTCATCGTAGCCGCAGCCGGTCACCGGACCCACCGACGCGAAATGCTCGGCCAGCGAACGGGCGCGCGGCACCGTGCGATTGGCAATGGTCAACGATTCCGGAAGCTCGCCGAGCAGCGGGCCGACAACGCCGCGGGACGCACCACCGGCCCCCAACAGCAGCACGCGCTTGCCCTTGATCGGGTAGCGCAGATTGATCATGATGTCGCGCAACAGGCCAACGCCGTCGGTGTTGTCGCCAACCACCTCGTTATCGTTGAATACCAGCGTATTTACCGCACCGGCCTGCTCGGCGCGCAACGTCAGCCGGGTAGCCAGCTGAAACGCCTCTTGCTTGAAGGGCAGTGTGACATTGGCGCCCTTGCCGCCCTCGGCGATGAAGGCGTCTACAGCGTCGGCGAATCCGTCCGTCGGGGCCAGGATCGCCCGGTACTCGATATCCTGCCCGGTCTGGCGGGCAAAGGCCGCATGGATGATCGGCGATTTGCTGTGGCTGATGGGGTTGCCGAATACGCAGTATTTGTCAGTCATATGCTCGAAGTACCTGTGATTGAAGAAAGGTTTCAGCGCGACTTGGTCTCGAGCTGATTGCCAGAGGTGAAGCTCCAGGTGCGAGTGATCTCGAGAATGTCAAAATCACGACGTATATCGGCAGGAAAAGCGGCAAAAGGTTCCGCCATGCGCACAATGCGGCGAGCTGCGTCGTCAAGCACGCGATGTCCTGAGGAGCGATCGATATCGACCCGTTCGACACTGCCGTCGTTTTTTATCCTGACCGACAGCACCAGGCTCCCGTAAAGCTTTCCCTTCGCGGCTTCCGGGTAGTTCAGCGTACCGACGCGTTCGACCTTGACACGCCAGTCCTCCATGTACTGGGCGAAACGGTACTCCACGGCACGTGTACCGAGATTCTTCACGCGTGGCCGCTTGTTGTACTCGTCGGTATTCCGGGCAATCTCGCCCTGCAGGCGTGCCATTTCCAGCGCGCTGCTCATCAGATCGCGGCCGCTCGGAGTCGGCTCGGGCGCGGGTTGCGGTTCCTCGTCGCTCTTGGACGGCAGCACCTGCTTGCTCTTGGTCTGGTCGAGCAGGCGCCTCTGCTGCGCTTCGAGCGCCTGCACCCGCTTCTGCACCTGCTCGAGATCGTTGCCGGTCTGCTGCCGGGCGGACGGAGGCAACGGTGTCTTGACCCGGCGGTTCTGCTCGCTGTTGCCGCCGCCATCGAGGTTGGCCTGCGCGAGAGCCTGCGCCTCGGTCGGCTTCCTGGCCGATTTGGCATTGACCAGAATGATATCCAGTGCCTTGTCCTGAAAGGCACGCGACGCTTCCGGGAACTTGAAGTGCAAGGAAAGGAGCACGCCGTGCAGCAGCAACGAAACGGCAAGCGCAATCCGCAGATTCCGCTCGCTATCAGAAGCTGTCCCTTTCAGCGCCATGGCCCCGCTCACGTCAGTCAACCGCTCCTTCTGTTTCTTCATCCTCGACGCCGACTTCCATCGCAGCGACTTCCAAGGTCTCCAGGTACCGGCAGTTGAGTTCCAGCGTCAGGAAATCCATGGCCTCGACCGACAGCCGGACGCGCTGCCCCGGCTTCAGCTCGGGAACCGAGGGCACGCGCTGAAGCAACGGCAGATGGTCAAGTTTAACCAGATTTTCCCGCCGGATGGTGGCCTCGATCGTCTGCACTTTTTCCTGACGCAGCCAGCGCAGGCACCAGTAGCGTTCCATATGGCGCTGGAACTCGGCATACGCGCTATAGGTGAGATCGAAGTCGCGCATGGCGGCGAACAGCAGTTCGGATTTCGGTTTGAATGGCGGAGCCTCGCCTCTCAGGCAGGACACCAGCTGCCACTGGTTGACCAGATCGACATAACGGCGCAGCGGCGACGACGACCAAGCGTATTGATCGACGCCGAGACCGTCGTGCGGTAGCGGCGAGGTGGTCATGCGCACCTTGCCGCCGGTCTGGGCGCGGTAGATACCTGGGACCCCCTTTTCCGCCAGCAGCCCGCCCCACGTGCTGTTGGCCACGATCATCAGCTCCGACACCAGCTTGTCGAGCGGACTGCCGCGCTTCCGCTCACTGATTTCCACGCGGCATTGCTCGGGATCCGCCAGGTCGCCTTCGATGGCGAAGTTGTAGTCGTTGATGCCCTGCATCGCCGACGGTTTGCCGCGCCGGCCTTCGCACGCATTGGCCAGCTGCCACAGCGTTTTCAGCTCGTCACGGAACGGAAAGTCCGGCAACCCCTGCTCCAGCGTCTGCTCGTTGAACAACGGCTCAACGTCGTGGTGGCGCAGATTGGCGACAATCGGCACGATTTCGACCCGCGATTCGTGTCCTGTGATCTCGTACTCCGGCGTAACTGTCAGGTAGAGCGATACTGCCGGGCAATCGCGCCCTTCGGCCAGTGTGAAATTGGCGACGGCGGTGTCGGGCAGCATGGTGATCTTGTTGCCCGGCATATAGACGGTCGACAAGCGCGACCGCGCGATCTGGTCGAGCGGGGAGTTGGGGGCAATGCCCAGCCCCGGCGCCGCAATGTGAATGCCCACTCTCCACCCGATGCCCGGGAGTTGCTGCAGGGAGAACGCATCGTCAATTTCGGTGGTGGCGGCATCGTCGATGGAAAAGGCACGTACTTCGGCACGCGGTAGCCCATCGGGAAGCGACGGCGCCTCGACCTCGGGGAATTCCGTGCCACGTGGAAACTGCTCGCGCAGGAAGTGCTGGAAGTGGTAGTCGTAAGGCGAACGGATGGCCCCGCACTTCTCCAGAAGATGCAGCGCGGAGAGCCCGGTCTCCGCGCAAGCGGCCTCCAGCGCTTTGGTTTCCGGGCGATTGCGGTCCGGCTTGTAAAGCAATTGATCAAGCAGCGGCGCGAACTCTGGCGGCAAGGTCGCCGCCTTGAGCTCCCCGGCCATGCGCTCGATGGCTAGTGCCTGCTGACGCTTTTTTTCAAGACCGGCCAGAGCGGCTGCGAGAATGTCGGGAGGCGCCTTGCGGAAGCGCCCTTTGCCCTTGCGATGAAAATGGACGGGCGCTGCGTGCAGGGCCAGCAGCAACGCAGCCGCTTCGACCGGAGAGGCTTTTTGCCCGGCGCCTCCGAAGTAGTCGTCGGCAAGATCACAAAAAGAAAATTCGCCATCGCCCGCACACTCCCACAGGAACTCGGTTTCGATGCCCGCCGCCATCGCTTCGGCAAGGCTCAGCAACTCTCCCGGCGACGGTTCCTTATAGCGCAGGAGAACATTCGACGACTTGATCTTGGCGCGCTTGCCGGAGGCCATTTCGACCTGCAACGAGGAGTCGTTGTCGGCCAGAACGGAGGCAGCTTTGAAGGCGCCCTCTTCTTCAAATAAAACATACATCGTATAAATTATAACCCGCAAAATTCAATGAGTTGCGGCAAGTACTCGGCGAATCGCGTGAAGCTGTGATCACCGCCTTCGAGCACGATCTGCCGGCCGCCCGCGTAGCGGGCCACGGCCAGCCGGTAATCGAGCACTTCGTCGCCGGCTTCGACCATCAATAGATAGCGCCGCGGGGTCACCCGCCCGACTTCCAGCGCGCGCAGTTGGCCGATATGCTCGGTCGTGAAATCGAAGGTTTCCTGCGTGTGCAGGTTGGTCTGCGTACCCAGGTACTTTTCCAATGAGATCGGCGCAACCACCGCCGGATTGATCAGCACGGCGCGCAGGTCGTGCTTTTCGGCCAGCCAGGTGGCGTAAAACCCTCCCAGCGAACTGCCGACGAGGGTCAACGGCCCCGTTTCGCGGGCGATAATCGCCTCCGCCTGAGCGATCGCCTCCTCCGGCACGTGCGATAGGAAGGGACAGAACAGGCGCTCGCCCTGCCCGCGCCGTTCCAATTCGTCGGCCAGCAGGCGCACCTTCCAGGATTGCGGCGAGGAGCAAAAACCGTGCAGGTAGAGAATGCCGGCACTCACGAGGCGGTCCACTCGACCCATCCGAATTGCCAAGTGGCGATGACGACAATGCCGAAGGCGATCCGGTACCACGCGAAAGGCGTGAAATCGTGGCTGGCGACGTAGCGCAACAGCCAGCGCACACACAGGAAGGCCGAGACGAAGGCCGCGACGAAACCGACCACCCACATGCCGATATCGGCGGCATTGAGCAGGGCACGCTCCTTGTAGAGCTGGTAGAACGTCGCAGCGATAAGCGTCGGGATGGCGAGGAAGAACGAGAACTCGGTCGCCGCACGGCGCGACAGGCCGAACAACAGGCCGCCGATGATCGTCGCCCCCGAGCGCGAGGTGCCGGGAATCAGCGCCAGCGCCTGCGCCAGCCCCAGCTTCAGCGCATCGAAAGGCGACATGTCGTCGACCGACTGCACCCGGATCACGTGCTCGCGCCGTTCGGCCCAGAGGATCAGCAGCGCGCCGACGATGAACGCCGCCGCCACCGGCAACGGCTTGAACAGGTGCGCCTCGATGGCTTTCTTGAACAGCAGCCCGAGAATGGCCAGCGGCATGAAGGCGATCGACAGATTCAACACCAGTCGATTGGCCAGACGTTCGCGCCCCAACCCACGCGCGACGGAAAGTATCCGCTCACGGTACTCCCAGACCACCGCCAGGATGGCGCCCGACTGGATGACAATCTCGAACAGCTTGCCGCGATCATCGTTGAAATCGAGCAGGTCGCCGGCCAGGATCAGGTGGCCGGTCGAGGATATCGGCAGGAATTCCGTCAGGCCTTCGACGATTCCCAGAATCAGCGCCTTGAGGAGAAGCAGAGCGTCCACGGCAGGATCCAAAAAGTGGGCATTCTATCAGTACCGCGCTGCTTTCCCTGCGGACTGCCGCCCGGAAAATCCGGACGGAATACATAAGCTCTGCTGGTCATGGAGGACAGGACGAAACCAGGATCGTCGCCGTTTCCGCGATGCCGGGCAAATAATCGGCCAGTGGGCGGCACCCGGAATCCAGACACAGCTCGTACCCCCGCGTATAGGGCGAGTGCGCCAGGGCCAGGCTATCGAGAGGGGCAACGGCAGGAACATAGTGCAAGACGCCATCACGCAAAACCGCCCCGAGTGGTGGTTCCATGCCGGCCCCCGTGCCGCGGATACGCGCAGCGACGAGGTGCAACTGGCGGCCTTCGACCCGCCAGTCCTCCTCCCAACGGATTTTCTCGATCGAATGCATCCAGGCCAGGGTAAACCCCTGGATGGCCAGACTCGCGGTGATGGCCCCGGCGGAAAGACAAAGCGGCATCGAATCTCCCGAAACGGACCCCGAGCAATTTCGGGACAGAACGAAGTATACGGATATACGGACAAATGAAATCCGCCGCGGCGCGATCCCTCTGGCGCGACCGGGAGATATACTTCGTCCTTGCCGCACAGCCATTGCCTCCTGCCTTTTTCCGGACGATCCGACCCATGAGACTCCTACGAGCTTCCTTGGCAACTTTCCTGGCCTGCCTGATTTCCTGGCCAGCACACGCTGAAGTGATCAACATCGACAACGCCGAACTGGCCCGCCTGACGGCAAAGGGCGTGCCGCTGATCGACATCCGCACGGCGGGCGAGTGGAAAAGCACCGGCGTCATTCCCGGCAGCAAGCTGCTGACCTTCTTCAATGAGAAAGGCGACGCCAATCCCGCGCTTTGGCTCTCTTCGGCCAAAGGTATCGCCCAACCGGATCAACCCGTCATCCTGATCTGCCGCAGCGGCAACCGTACCCGGGCCGCCGCGCAGTATCTCTCCGAGCAGGCCGGCTACAAGACCGTTTACAACGTTAGCAGCGGCCTCAACGGCTGGCTTTCGGAAAGGCGTCCGGTCGTGCCGGCAACGACAGCGATGACCTGTTCGCCGGGAGTTCCTTGCTGAGATCACCCGAAACCGGCTCCTCGTTTGCGGAGCTTCTCGCCCAGCGTCCTTTCGTGCTCTTCTGGCTGGCGCGCCTGTCTGGCACCATCGCCAACCAGATGCTGATGGTCGCCGTGGCGTGGCAAATGTACGACATCACTGGCAGCGCCTGGGATCTCGGCCTGGTCGGACTGTTCCAGTTCGTTCCCGCCCTGGCGATGACACTGCCGGCCGGCCACGTCGTCGACCGTCTGCATCGCGGCAAGGTATTCGCCGCCTGCATGATCGCCCAGGCGCTCGTGGCGCTGCTGCTGCTGGCGGCGATTCCCGGCGATTTCGCCACGCGCGGGCTGCTCCTCGGCGTATCCATCGTTTTCGGCATCGCCCGCGCCTTCCAGCAACCGGCACAACAGGCGCTGACCCCGCAACTGGTGCCGCCGCCCCTGTTGCTGCGCGCCATTGCCCTGTCCACCAGCGGCGTGCAGACGGCCATTATCTGCGGGCCGGCACTCGGCGGCGTGCTATACACGGTGGGCGCAATGACGGTGTACAGCACCGGCATGATCCTGTTGCTAATCGCCTTCGGCCTCACCCTGGCCGTGCATTACGCCCACCAGCCGTCGCACTCGGCAAGCACCCTGCGCAGCGTCTTCGCCGGCGTGTCTTTCGTGTGGACCAACAAGGTACTGCTCGGCGCCATGTCGCTCGACCTGTTCGCCGTGCTGCTCGGAGGTGCCACTGCGCTGCTGCCGATCTTCGCCCGCGACATCCTCGCCACCGGGCCGGTCGGCCTCGGGCTGCTGCGCTCCGCCCCGGCGGTCGGCGCGCTCACCATGTCGCTGGTTCTCGCCCGCTGGCCGCTGCAGGAACGGGTCGGTCACCGCATGCTGGCCTGCGTAGCCGCTTTTGGCGTATGCATGATCGTCTTCGGGCTGTCGTCCAGCTTCACCCTGTCGCTGCTGGCTCTGGCCGTTTCGGGGGCGGTCGACAACGTCAGCGTCGTCATCCGCCTGACCCTGATGCAGCTTGAAACACCGGACGAAATGCGCGGCCGGGTGGCTGCCGTCAATACCATATTCATCGGCGCTTCGAACCAGCTCGGCGAATTCGAATCCGGCGCCACTGCCGCGCTGTTCGGGCCGGTCGGTTCGGTCGTGCTGGGCGGCATCGGTACGTTGCTCGTCGCCGCTTCCTGGATCAGACTGTTTCCGGATTTGGCGCGGCGCGACCGGATGAAATAGCCGGCATCACGCCCGCCAGCACAACCGTGCTTCGAAGCCGCCACCAACTCGGTTGTCCAGTTCCAGCGTGGCGCCGTGCAACTCGGCGATGCGGCTGACGATGGTCAGCCCGAGTCCGCTGCCTTCGGCGGTGACCGACGCTCCACGATAGAAACGCTCCATGAGGCGCGGCAACTCCTCCGGATCCACTCCTGGTCCGTTGTCGCTTACGCCGAGCACCAAAGCGTCACCTGCGCTGTGCAGGAAAACGGTGACCTCGCTTTCGTCCGGCGAATAGCGGATCGCGTTATCCAGCAGGTTACGCAACGCCACTTCCAGCAGATCGGCGTTGCCGTCGATGGATTGCGCGCATTCCGGCAGGTCCAGGTCAATCCGCGTATGCGGCGCAGCGTCCTGTGCTCCGGCAGCGACACGCTGCACCAGTTCGACAAGATTGATCGACTGCCGCTGCGGCAACTGCGCCAGCGGATCGAGACGGGCCAGCCGCAGCATCTGCTCGACCAGGCGTGCCGCCCGATCAAGCCCGGAGAGCATCTGCGCCAGAGCGTGGTTGCGTCTTTCGGCGTCCGGACTGAGTAACGCCACCTGTGCCTGGATGCGCGCCGCTGCCAGCGGCGTGCGCAGTTCGTGCGCGGCATCGGCAGTGAATCGGCGTTCGCTTTCCAGCGAGTAGCCCAGGCGGAACAGCACGCGATTGATCGCCGCCACCAACGGCTGCACTTCGCGCGGAATTTCGCGTGCGGCGAGCGGCGTCAGATTGTCAGAAGAACGCGTGGCGACGTCCGAAGCCAGGTCGTCGATCGGTTTAAGCCCACGCCGAACCGAAACATAGATAGCCAGCAACAGGAGCGGGAAGATGAAGAGCATCGGTTGCACGGTCTTGGCCGCGATTTCCAACGCTTCCTTGTCACGCTTGGGGATCGATTCGGCGATCTGGATGCGGTGGCTGCCGTCAGATGCTTCCAGAATCAGACTGCGCCACGATTCTCCTTTCTCGCTGATCGTCGAAAACCCCAGCGCGCTGGAAAGCGGGGTTGACGGCGCCTGTGCCGATCGCGCCAACACGACACCATCGGCCTTGCCGATCTGGTATTCCAGAGTGAGCTGGTTTTTCCGCACATTCAGGCCGCGGATTCCGGCGATATGCGCCGTCAGGTCGGCCAGATGCTCTTCGCCAAGCATGACCTGGGCCAGCATCAACTGCGCGGTTTTCGCCATCTGCCCGTCCATCAACTCCTGCACCTCGTGGCGCGCGCGGCGATAGCTGAACGCCGAGGCCAGGACCATGATCAGCAGCGAGGCGATGGACACCAGAATCAGAAGACGCCACCGCAGAGAGGGAACGCGTCCGCTATCCAGGGATCCGTCCATCAGTTGACATCACCGAGCTGATAACCGAGTCCGCGCACGGTACGGATGAAATCTGCGCCGAATTTTTTGCGCAGATGGTGCACGAACACCTCGACGGTATTGCTGCCGGTTTCCTCGCCCCAGGCATAGATGCTCTCCTCCAGTTGGGCGCGGGTACGGATGTGGTTCTGGTGGCGCAGCAGATCATCGAGCAGCGCGTACTCTCGTGCCGACAGCGCCACCGCCTGGCCATTGAACGTCACCTGTCTGGAGGCGGGATCGAGCACCACGCCGCCATGTTCGAGGGTCGGCCTGGCTTCGCCGGCCGCCCGTCGGACCAGCGCGCGCAGCCTGGCCAGCAACTCCGCCAGGTCGAACGGCTTGGTCAGGTAATCGTCGGCACCGGCGTCCAGTCCGGCAATTTTGTCGGCGCTCGAATCGCGCGCCGTCAGGATCAGCACCGGCAGGCGATTGCCGCGCTCACGCAGTTCCTTCAGCACGCTGATCCCGTCTCGCTTGGGCAAACCGAGATCCAGAACGCAGGCCTCATAGGGATGATCGAGGAGAGCCAGCCGGGCCGCTTCGCCGTCACGCACCCAATCCACGGCGTGTTCCGCCAGCTTCAGCCCGGCAAGAATGCCGTCTCCCAATATCGCATCATCCTCGACCAGCAGTATCCGCACGTTTGCCTCGTTCTTGTTTGGCTTCCTTACTTGCCTTCCCTTACTTCGCTTCCTTGTCCAATTTGGCCAGCAGCGCCTTGATCTCCTGCCGGCGCCCATTGTCCGCCAACTCGCGCCCTGGACGCGGAGCAGCCTTCAACGCCTTCTCCAAGTACTGGCGCGCTTCTGGAAAACGATCCCGATCAATCAGATATTCCCCATAAAAGAAGTTCGGGTCAATCCCGTCGGGATTGATCGCCAGCGATTTCTTGAAATAGTCCTCGGCCCGCGCCTTGTCGCCAAAGCCTATCGGCCACCCGGGCACCTTGGCCAGAAGCGTTGCCAGGCTGGTATAGGCCGAACCGCCCAGAACCTTGTCGTCGATCTTCAACGCCTCTTCGAAGCGCAGTTTGGCCTCCTTGGCCAGCGACAGCGCCCCCAGCCCGCCTCGCGCGCCGGCCTCACTGGAAATCACGATGCCTTCCCAGATCAGCGCCTCCACCAATCCGGGATGGCTTTCGACGATCTGCCGGGATTTCTGCGCCAGGGCCTCGTACTGCTCGGCCTGCTGCTTCTCGGGCGTACGGTATTTGATTTCCGCCCATTGGTCCTGGATGGGGCGGATTATTTCTTCGGGCGTGGCGGCATGAACGGCAGCGGAAAGCACCAGGCCGAGCAGAACGGAAGCGGAGGTCTTGATCATCGAGCGCATGGAGAATCCTTTCACGGCGTTTAACGGGAGTTGGCATGGAATTTGACGATGGGCAACTTTCCGGCCAGACCTCGGTCGATCAGCCCGGGGGCGAAACCATTGAGCCAGGCGAAGAAGCGCTCCGGGAAACCGATGTGCAGTTCCCGGGCATTGCGCACCAGCGCGGCGACGATCTCGCAGGCCACGTCGGCGGCGCTGTCGCTTTGGCTATGGAGCGCACGGTTGAGCGCCGTCACGGCATCGGTGTTCATCGGTGTGTCGATGGCGCGCGGCACGATGTGCACCACCGACACCAGCGTATCGGCCAGTTCCCGCCGCAGAGCCTGCGAGAACGCCCGCAACCCGGCCTTGGCCGCCGAATAGACGGCGAAGCCGGCGAACGGCAGGCTGCCAAAGGTCGAACCCACATTGACGATGGCCGCCTGCGGCTGCGCCTTGAGCCAGGGCAGGAGCGCATGCGTCAGGTGGATCGGTGCTTCCAGGCTGGTCGCCAAGACCTGCTCGATGGTCGACCAGGACTGGTTTTCGAGCATGCCGAAAGCACTGGTCCCGGCATTGTTGATCAGCACGTTGATGCCAAAATCCTGAGCGGCACGAGCCGTCAGGGCAACGCCCTCGACACGGGTCAAATCGGCAACGACCACCGCGGCGCGCGCGCCCAGCGAGGCGCGCAGCGCCTCCAGTCGCGCGACATCCCGGCCGGCCAGCAACAATGCCGCCCCCGATGCGGCGAGCTGGCGCGCCAGTTCGCGTCCCAACCCGCCGGTGGCGCCGGTCAGCAGGATGCGAGCATTCTCTAGTCTCATGCGACTTCTCCTCAATTCGGTAGGGCACGGAAAATTTCGGCATAAAGCCGGAAAAAAACCTTGGCGGCATGTACGACATCGGCCTGATCCTCCGGCGTCATTTTTTCCACCAGTTCCGCCAGGTGGCGGGTGTGCTCCTGATCCAGCGTCCCGTGCGAACGCAGGTAGGAAAATGCGGCATCCGGCAAACCCAGCGCCTGCTGGATGCGATCCGCGGCATTAAGCGCCATCGCCACGCTGGTGCCTTCGAGGACGAAAACCATGCCGAAGAAGGCCGCGGGATTGCCACGATTGATCAGGTCGTAGGCGTAGGCCACCATCACTTCGGCCGGCAGCTCGGGACGGCTTCGTCGCGCGGCTTCGGCGTCGCCGCCGGCAGCGCCGATGTCGTTCAGGATCCACTCTTCATGGCCGATTTCCTCGTCGATGTATTCCGCTACCGGGCGGCGCAGCCAAGACAGTCGCTCCGGCAGGCGCCCACCCAGAGACATCAGCAGTGGCGTGGTGTGGCGGACATGATGGTAGGCCTGCCCGAGGAAAGCGAGATAGCTCTCGCGTGACACGTCTCCGCGCATGCAATTGGCGATGATCGGAGACGACAGGAGGTAATCGCGTTCGGCCGCAGTCGCGGCGGCGAGTTCTTCATAAAAAGGCACGGGAGGGCTCCTCGATGGCTTGTTCGTCATAGAGCGCTGCCAGCTCGGCGGCGTAGTGGTCAATAATGGTGGAACGGACGGGCCGGCCATTGCCAGTGAGCATTCCGTTCTGCAGAGTGAAGGGGGCGGCACCGATCCAGCCACCGAGGCGGGCATAGTCTGGGAGCGTGGCGTTGGCACGGCCTATCGCCGTATTCAAGTCCGCGGAGCCCCCCCCCGGATAAGGCACGACGATGGCCGCCAGAGCCGGCCGGGCGTCGCCGGCAACAATGGCCTGTGCGATTTGCGGTTGCGCCAGCAGCACGGCTTCGACCCATTCCGGCGAGATGTTGCGGCCGAACGAGGTGATCAGCAGGTTCTTGCGCCGCCCCGTGAGATGCAGGTGGCCTTCATCGTCAAAATATCCGAGGTCGCCTGTCGCATATTCAGCCCCAGGCTCACCTGTCGCATCGCCCAGATAGCCAAGGAAGGCGCGCGACGCGACATGAATCTCGCCCTCGCGAATGGTAATGCGTACATGCGCCAGCGGCCGGCCGACCCCGTCGCCGTCGTCGCCCGGTCGGTTCACACTGACCACCGATCCGCATTCGGTCAGCCCGTACCCTTGGTAGACGGGCACGCCGAAATGGCGCGCCTGGGCCAACAATCCCTGTTCGACACGCGCCCCGCCGACCGCGACGTAGGCGAGTTCATCCGCCGCGCGCTGCCCGGTGTGTGCCAGGAACATCGTCCACGCCTTGAGCAGTTCCGGCACGAGGATCAGGCTGTTGGGCCGCAGTTCGCGCACCTTGTCTTGCAAGGCCTGCGGATTGAAACCGGCCATGCCCTGCCAGCCCAGGCTGGCCAGATCGGGCAGATGGATCTCCGCGCCGCGCAGCAGCGGCGCATAGATTCCGGCGCTGTTTTCCAGCAACAGCGCCAACGGCAATACGGACAGGTGTCGTTCGATGCGCTCGTCCGACAAACACGATTTCAGGGCCATGGCGGTGTCGACAAGTCCCTCGGCGGATAAGCACACGCCCTTTGGCGCACCGGTACTGCCGGAGGTGAACGAAATCTTGGCGGTTCCGTCGGGCAGCACCACGGGCGTAGTCTGGCGACGCAGCCACACCAGGCTCCCGCGCTGCTCGCCGGCCGCAAAGCCGATCCCGAGCGTGAGGATGCGCTCCGGCTGATCGGTGAGAACGACGTCGGCGCCCGTCTGCTGCAGGGCATGCGCCAGTTGCTTCGGCGAGAAGAACAGAGGCAGCGGCAGCACCGGCGTTTGCGCCTTGAGTGCGGCGAGATCTGCCAGCGCCCACTCCGGGGAGTTGTCGGCAAGGATGGCCACCACGCGCACGCCAGCGAGGCGCTGTTCGATAGCGGATATTTCGTCGCGCGCTTCCCGTGCGCGCCAAGAGGAATGAGACCCCTGGAAAACCAGGCTTTCCGGATGACGCGCGGCCAGTGCCGCAAAGAGAACGGCTGCGCTCATTCCATCCCTCCGACCCGCTCCAGCGCCAGGCGTATCGGGCCGGCAACGACTACCGGTTGTGTCTCGTAGTAGCGCCCCCAATCCCGAGCCTGCGCACCCAGCCGCGCCGGATTGGCCTTGGCCAGGGCGAGTAGCGGCAACCCCAGTTTCGTGAAGATGCGGACCAGTTCGCGTGTCGCGGTGAACACCACCCATTCGTAGCCTTCCCGCGACAGGTGGCGGGCCAGCGACACGATCACCTGCACGCTGCCCCCCGGCTTCTCCGACGCCAGATGCCCGACCTCCACAACGCGATTGCGGGAAAATTCCTGCCCCGTCAGGCGCTCCAGGAGAAGCTCGACCGGTTCGTCAAGATAGCGTTCGAGAAACAGGGTTTCCTGATCCGCGCCACGCCAACCTACGGCGGCAATCACCCGATCCTGCTGCTCGAGCAGCAGCAGGTTAGGAGCGAACGACCGGACGTGCGCTTCGTGATGACGACGAAAGACGTCGCGAATGAAATCTTCGGCTTCCTTCCGGCGAGGCGATGCAAGACCGGCATGGGCCGTGCTGACCGGGCCGGGAATTGATGCAGTGGCGGCGACGGCTTCCAGCAACGAGTTTTTCGCAGTTCGCATGATCGGTCCGTCGTTATTGTCGATGGACCGCATCGTAGTCAGCTTGGCTTAAACGGATCTTAAGCGGACGTAGTGGACTGCATGGATCGCCCTCCTGTGGGCAAGGCGCCGCAGGAAGCGTGGATCTCCTGAACGGCTCGGCGGCATGTGCTAAAGTCAAAACGAATAGAGAACACGACCCGATTCGAGGAAGTCTATCAAGAATATTTCGCGAGCCCCGCCGCCAGCGGGCACAGGCAGAATGACAGATCCCTTACCGTTCAATCGTCGTCTCACCCCTTGGCTAGGCCTCTGCGGACTGGTCGTACTGGTTTTTATCGTCATGCGCCCCTTCATTGGCTCACTGGCCTGGGCGTGCATCCTGGCTTACGCGACGTGGCCACTGTCGGAAAAGCTGAGGGGAAGATGCGGGGGGCGGGATTCGCTGGCGGCCGGATTGTCGACGCTGCTGGCGGCAATCACCTTGCTCGTCCCGCTGCTCTGGCTGGGGTGGCTGGCCCAGCAGGAAATCGCGGGAGTCTTTGCCGGATTACGCACGTTGCTGGCGTATCCCCCAGAGATCCCGAAATTCCTGCTCGACATCCCCTGGTTCGGCGAATGGCTCACGCAACAGCGCCAGCATTTGCTCGGCGACCCCCAGGGAGTCTCCGAAGCGGTCAAGATCTGGCTGCGCGCGCATACGGACCAGGTCGCCATGCTGGCCGGCGGCTTGGGGCGGACGCTGGCCAGGCTTATTGTGGTGCTGGTTGTCCTGTTCTTCTTCTACCGCGACGGCAGCCGCATCATCCACGAACTGAGCCACGTGATGGCGCGCTTCATCGGGCAGCGCATGCATGACTACTTGGCTGCCACCGCCACGACAATTCGCGCCGTAGTCTACGGAATCCTGCTCACTGCACTGATCCAGGGCATGGTCGCCGGCGCGGGCTATTGGGTAGCCGGCCTCGCGTCACCGGTAACGCTCGGCCTATTTACCGCCGTGTGCGCCCTGATTCCCTTCGGCACTCCCGTAGCCTGGGGCGCCGCCGGAGCCTTGCTACTCTCGCAAGGGGAAACCGGAGCGGCCATAGGCGTCTGGCTGTGGGGTTTCGCTGTCGTCAGCCAGATCGACAACGTCCTGCGCCCCCTGTTCATCAGCAGCGTCAGCGACATCCCCTTCCTGTTGGTACTGTTCGGCGTGCTGGGCGGTATCCTGGCCTTCGGCCTGATCGGCCTGTTCACGGGACCAATCATTCTGGCGGTCGCCTGGGCGGTCTGGTGCGAATGGGCGGAACATCTCTACGAAAGCCCCCCTCCTGTGGATTTCCGCTAGAGCAAATCCCTTCCTCTTGATGGTGCCTTCAGCGTATACTTACCGCCGTTTTGGGTTCCTTGCTCCACGACCGTGGGGCGGGTGAAACGGGAAGCCGGTGACTCCGTTCTTGCGGGCACTCCGGCACAGCCCCCCGCTGCTGTAGGCCTGACGAAGCCGGCAACATGCCACTGTGCGACGTATTTCGCATGGGAAGGCGCCGGACGAGGATGAAGGCGAGTCAGAAGACCGGCCTGGAACGAATGTGGTGCCAATCCTCGGGGTGAGGGGAAAGGTTCTGTAGATTCGCCGCCCGGCTTTCGTATTCGTCAACACAGGATTCACGAACCCACCGACGGCCGATCTTTCCGATCCGACTCCCTCGCGCGAGCACTCAAGGTTTAAGCGGTTGGAGGGAATCATGCACATCATGGAAGGTTTTCTGCCCGTCACGCATGCCGTCGGCTGGACGCTCGCGTCCGCGCCGTTCGTCGCCTACGGGGTTCATTCGATCAAGAAGCGCATCGCCGCCAATCCGGAGCAGCGCATCCTGCTCGGCGTCGCCGCCGCGTTTTCCTTCGTCCTCTCGGCGCTGAAGCTGCCGTCCGTCACCGGGAGCTGCTCGCACCCCACCGGCACCGGCCTAGGCGCCCTGCTGTTCGGCCCGGCGGCGATGGCGCCGATCGGTGCCGTCGTCCTGCTCTTCCAGGCATTGTTGCTGGCCCACGGCGGGCTGACCACTCTGGGCGCCAACGTCTTCTCGATGGCCATCGTCGGGCCGTTCGCCGCCTATGCCGTCTTCCGCCTGGCGCGTTCGCTGAAGGCATCGCTGGCCATATCTGTGTTTCTCGCCGCCGGCCTGGCCGACCTGCTCACCTACGTCACCACCTCCGTGCAACTGGCCTGGGCTTTCCCTGATCCGGCAGGCGGCTTTGCCGCTTCGTTCGCCAAGTTCGCCGGCATCTTCGCCGTCACGCAGATTCCGCTGGCCGTCAGCGAAGGCCTGCTCACCGTCCTGATCTTCAACGCCCTGGCCCGATTCAACCCGGCCGAACTGCGCGCCATGAAGCTGGCCGAAAGATCAGAGGTGCAGGCATGAAGCGTACGCAAAACCTCCTGCTGGTTCTCGGCGTCATCGTGCTCGGAATCCTGCCATTGTGGGTTGTCGAAAAACCCGCCGCCGGACCGGATGGCAAGACATCCGAAATTTTCACCGGCGCCGACGACAAGGCCCGGAACCTGATCGGCGAGATTCGTCCGGACTACGAGCCGTGGTTCCAGCCGCTGATCGAACCGGCCAGCGGCGAAATCGCCTCGCTGCTGTTCGCCCTGCAGGCGGCACTCGGGGCCGGATTCATCGGCTACTACCTCGGCGTTTCCCGCACCCGCGAGAAAATGCGCCGGGAGATTGAAGAGAAGCAGTGCGCCGCGCACCACTAGGATTCCCGTGCTGATCGAGCAATGCGCGTACAGCAACCGCTGGCGTGCCGTTTCGCCGGCGGCGAAGGGGCTGTTCGCCTTGAGCGGTTTCATCGCGGCCTTTGCCGCGGCACAGCCACTGGCGGCCATGACGGTCGCATGCCTGGTCACCCTTGGCGCGGTAGCCGGAGCCGGCGTGCCATTCGCCCGTTTCCTGCGCATCGCCCTGCCTCCGCTCGGATTCCTGTTGCTCGGCTGCTTGTCCCTGGCCTTTTCGCTGGCCTGGCCCTCCGACTCCCAAGGCAATAGCCACGGTCTCGTAGTGCGCTGGCTGCCCGACGGCTGGGCGCCGATTCAGATGCTCGGCGGGCGTTCCGTCGGCGCACTGGCCGCGCTGCTGTTCCTCGCCGTGACCACGCCGTTGATCGACCTCATCGCCCTGCTGCGACGCCTGCGCCTGCCGGAAGTGTTGCTCGAACTGATGGTGCTTTGCTACCGCATGCTGTTCGTCTTTTCCGAAGCCGTGCGCGACACGCGCACCGCGCAAGCTGCCCGTCTCGGCTATGCCGCGCCGCGGCTTGCGCTGCGCTCACTCGGCAGCCTCGCCGCCAACCTGACGCTGCAAATCTGGCAACGCGCCCATGCGCTGCATGTGGCCGCCCTGTCGCGCAATAACGACGGCCCGTTACGCTTTCTCGAACCGGAATACGCCAACTCCGGGCGCGATCTGGCGCTAGCCGGAACCGGGGCAATCCTGTTGATCGGCGTTGCACTGGGGATGTCATGAACCGGCCCACCCCGGAAACCTTGCTCGAATTCGCCGACGTCAGCTTCCGCTATCCGGACGGCAACGTCGGGCTCGACGGCTGTTCGCTGCGCATCACGCGCGGTAGCCGCAACGCGCTGATCGGCGCCAATGGCGCCGGCAAAACCACTCTGTTCCAGCACGCCAACGGACTGCTGCGGCCGCAGGGCGGCACCATCCGCTATGCCGGACAGCCGATCGACTACAGCCGCGCCGGCTTGCGCCGCCTGCGCAGCGAAGTCGGCCTAGTTTTCCAGAACCCGGACCAGCAACTCTTCTCTGCCAGCGTGCGTGAGGATGTCTCGTTCGGGCCACTCAATCTGGGGCTCGACACGGCGACCGCCCGGCAGCGTGTCGACAAAGCGCTGCTCGCGGTCGGCATGGCCAAGTTCGCCGACCGACCGGTACACAACTTGAGTTTCGGCCAGAAGAAGCGCGTATGCATCGCCGGAGTCCTGGCCATGGAGCCGCAGCTGCTGGTGCTCGACGAACCGATGGCGGGACTCGACCATGCCATGCGCCAGGAACTGCTGGCCGTGCTCGACGACCTGCACGCGCGCGGCATCACGCTGCTGCTGGCCACTCACGACATCGATTTTGCCTACCGCTGGACCGATCGCACTCACCTGATCGCTGGCGGCGCCTGCACCGTGTCGTTCGCCACGCCCGATCTGCCGCACCACGCCGACGCGCTGGAAGCGGCCGGCCTGCCGGTTCCCGGCGTTGTCGAGCTACATCGCCTGCTGCGCGCACATCATCTCCCCGCCGTGGCCAAGGACATCCCCGCGCCGCGCAGTGTCGGCGAACTGATTACCCTGCTTAACCAAGGAAAGGATTCCTGATGCCCGGAAAGATATGGTTCGTCGGCGCCGGACCCGGCGACCCCGACCTCATCACCGTCAAGGGCCGCAAACTGCTCGAACAGGCCGGCGCCATTCTCTACGCCGGCTCGCTGGTCGACCAAGCCGCCACGCTGCATGCTCCGGCGGGCTGCGAAATTCGCGACTCGAAGGACATGACGCTGGAGGAAATGGTCGCCTGGCTGCTCGACCAAGCCAGCCGGCACGCCATTGTCATCCGCCTGCAGACCGGAGACCCGGGCCTGTACGGGGCGCTGATCGAGATGACCCGACCGCTCACCGCCGCCGGCATCGAATGGGCCGTGGTTCCCGGCGTTTCCTCGGCGATGGCCTCGATGGCCGCCGCCGGCGAAACGCTGACGCTGCCGGAGGTCACGCAAACGGTAATTCTCACGCGCACCGCCGGCCGCACGCCGATGCCCGAGGGCGAGGATCTCGAAGCACTGGCGGCTCACCACTGCACCCTGTGCATCTATCTTTCGATCACCCTGCTGCATGAGGTGCAGGACGCGCTGCGCGCCGCCGGGTGGCGCGAGGACGCGCCGATCCTGGTGGTCCAGAAAGCCAGTTGGCCGGGACAGGAAAAGATCGTGCGCGGCACGCTGGCCGACATCAAGGCGAAATGCCAGGAAGAGAAAATAGGCAGCCAGGCGATGATCGTCGCCAGCCCGACGCTTGGCGCGGCGAACTGGGAAACCCTCGTTCGTTCCAAGCTGTACGACCCGGAATTCACCCACCGTTTCCGCAAGGCCACCCCCATCAAGCCATGACCACCAATATCGTTACCGAACAACTCACCGCCGCCGGCCGTGCCATCGAGCACGATTCGTTCTCGATCATCGACGCCGAAGCCGGCCCGCACGACTACACGGCGGAGCAGTGGCCGCTGGTGCGACGCATGATTCACGCCAACGCCGATTTCGATTTCAACGGTCTCACCGCTTTTCACCCGGAGGCCATGCGCGCCGGCCTCGCCGCCGTGCTCAAGCTGGACACGCCGGTCGTCGCCGATGTCGAGATGATCTGCGTCGGCCTCTCGACACCGCGCCTCAAGCACTTCGGCATGACCACGCACCACTACATCTCTGACCCCGACGTCATTGAACTGGCGCATGATATGGGCACCACCCGCGCCGTACAGTCCATGCGCAAGGCCCATCGCCTCGGCCGGCTCGACGGCGCCATCGTCGGCATCGGCAATGCGCCGACCGCGCTGCTCGAGGTCATCCGCCTGGTGCGCGAGGAAGGCGTGCGGCCGGCATTGATCGTCGGCATGCCGGTCGGCTTCGTCTCGGCGGCCGAATCGAAAGACCTGCTGATGACGGTGAACGAAGTGCCCTGGATCACCATCAAGGGCCGCAAGGGCGGTTCGACGCTGGTCGTCGCCGCCATCCACGCTCTGCTCGGCGTCGCGGAAGCCGAACAGAAAAAGGTGGCATGAGCAACACGGGCGAAAAGATCCGCAAAGGCGACAGCCGGCGCAAGCGCGGCCATCGCAGCGGCTTCACCACTGGCGCCTGCGCAGCGGCGGCGGCGCGCGCGGCCACGCTCGCGCTGGTGACCGGCAAGGTGCCGGCGAACATTCGCAGCACCCTGCCCAATGGGCTGGAAGTCGATTTCCCGGTACATGAAGGCCGTATCGAAGGCGGCACGGCGCACGCCGTAGTCGTCAAGGATGCCGGCGACGACCCCGACGCCACCAACGGCGCCCATCTCACCGCCGGCGCACGCCGCTTGGCGCGGGCTGCCGGGCAGATCGTGCTCAGGGGCGGCCCCGGCGTCGGCACCGTGACCAAGGAAGGGCTCGGTCTGGAGGTCGGCGACCCGGCGATCAATCCGGTGCCGCGCCGCAGCATCGAAGAAAACGTGCGCGCCGTGGCCGGCGAGTTGCTCACCCAGGACGGCCTGGAAATCACCATCTCCGTCCCCGGTGGCGAGGACATGGCCAAGAAGACGCTGAACGCCCGGCTCGGTATTCTCGGCGGCATCTCCATTCTCGGCACAACCGGCATCGTGCGCCCGTATTCGACGGCGGCATTCCGGGCCAGCGTCGTACAGGCCATCGACGTCGCGGCCAATCAGGGCCAGACGAGCATCGTGTTCACCACCGGCGGGCGCAGCGAAAAATTCGCCATGCGGCAACTGCCCGAACTCGACGAATCGTGTTTTGTGCAGATGGGCGACTTCGTCAAGGCCGCGTTCCAGACGGCGGTCAAGCGCAAGATGCAGAACGTGTATGTCGGCGCAATGGCCGGCAAGCTGACCAAGATGGGCCAGGGTCTCGCCGTCACGCATGCCTGGAAAGCCGCGATCAACCGCGATCTGCTGGCTGACTGCGCACGCGAGATCGGCGCCGCGCCGGATCTCATCGAGCAGATCCGTTCAGCCGAGACCGCGCGCTTCGCCGCGGAACGCCTGGCCGCCCTGGGTTTGTCGGTGGATTTTCACCGTGCACTGGCGCAGAAGGCCATCCGCAGCCTGAAAGCCTGCTATCCCGGCCCGTACCGCCTGACCATGCTGGTCTGCGATTTCGACGGCAATTTCATCGTGCGCGTCGAGGAGGAAGAAGCGCTATGAGTTCCTGCACCCTGATCGGCATCCTCGACGACGGCTGGGCCAGCCTCTCCGACGCGGCACGCCAACGCATCGGCACCGCTGCCGTGATCATCGGCGCCGGACGCACGCTCGACCTCGTGCAGTCGCATCTCGCGGCGGGCGCCACCGTGAAGAACATGGATGGGGCATTGGCCAAGGTGCCGGAATGGGTCAGCGCCGCGCTGGCGACGAGCCAAGCGGTGGTCATTCTGGCAACGGGCGACCCCCTGTGCCACGGCATGGCGTCCTGGCTGGACGACAAACTGGACAGCGCATTCGAGATATTGCCCAACCTGTCCGCCCTGCAACTGGCCTGCGCCCGCTTCCGGCGTCCTTGGCAGGACATCAGGATCGCCTCCTGCCACAGCCGCGACGCCGGTGAATGGTTCGTCGGCGCGACGCCCGAGCACGGCCTGTATCCGGCCATGCGTGCCATCGCCCTGCACCCGCAGGTTTTTCTGTTCACCGGTCCGGAAAACAACCCGGCCCGCCTGGCCCGCGCGCTGCTCACCGCCGGTTATGCCAGCAACGAGATCGCCCTCGACGTCGCCTGCCGCCTGCAGTTGCCCGACGAGCGTTTGTTCCCGGCGCTATCCCTCGATGAGGCCGCAGCAGCCGACTTCCCCGAGCCGAACGTCGTCCTGGTCCGACGCTCCGGGGTTACCGGCGCTCCGACGTTCGGCCTCGACGATCTGGAGTACCTCCAGCGCTCGCCGGAAAAGGGGCTGATCACCAAGCAGGAGGCACGCGCCCTGTCGCTGGCCAAACTGCGCATCGGCCTCGATGCCACCGTCTGGGACATCGGCGCCGGCGCCGGCTCGGTCGGTCTCGAGGCGGCACGCCTGGCACCGCATGGTCACGTCTGGGCCATCGAAAAGAACGGGGGCGATGCGGCCAACGCCCGCGCCAATGCCGCCCGCTTCCGCATCACCAATTACACGCTGATGGACGGCAAGGCGCCCGAGCATCTCGACACCTGGCCGAATCCGGATGCCGTGTTCATCGGCGGCTCGGGTGGCGAACTCGGCGAGTTGATCCGCCTGATCCTCGCCCGCCTCAATCCGGGCGGACGACTGGTGATGAACTTCGTCACACTGGAGAATCTGGCCACCGCCACGGCGGCACTCAACGCGCTCAACGCCGAATGGGATGTCGTCCAGTTGCAAGCCAGCCGCAGCCACCCGATTCTCGACATGCACCGCATGGCGGCGCAGAACCCGGTGTGGTTCGTTACTGCATCGAAGAGCGAAGCATGACGGCTCAAATTCCCACCCCTCCGTTTTTTCTCCGTCATCCCGGCACAAGCCGGGATCCAGTCCGGCGGTTGAAATCCTGGATTCCGGCTTGCGCCGGAATGACGGTCACTTCCAACAGACAAGCACGCAAAGCCCTCCATGACTGACAAGAAACCCTACGGAAAACTGATCGGCGCCTCGCTCGGCCCCGGCGACCCCGAACTGATCACCCGGCGCAGCTGGGCCGTCCTGCAGTCCCGCGCACGCTGGATCTACCCCGTTAAAAAGGCGGAGGAGATCTCCTACGCGCTGTCCATTGTCGAGCGTGGCGGGCTGGCGGTGCCAGCCGACGCGGTCGAACTCGTCTTCCCGATGACGCGCGACGCCGAAGCGCTGACCAAGGCCTGGATCCGCGCCGCCCAGCAAACCGTCGAACTGCTGGCCGACGGCCGCGACCTGGTCTTCCTCGTCGAAGGCGACGCGTCGACCTTCGCCACCTTCGGCCACCTGGCCCGTGTCGTGCGCGAACTGGTACCCGAAGTCGAGGTCGAGACGATCCCCGGCGTTTCGTCATTTACCGCCGCCGCTGCCACGGCCGGCATGCCGCTGGCCGAAGAGGACGAAACGCTGGCCATCATCCCGGCTGCCTACGGTACCGGCGTCATCGACCACATGCTCGATGAGTTCGATACGCTGATCCTGCTCAAGGTCAAGCCGTTGCTCGACGAAGTGCTGGAACTTCTGGAGCGCCGCGGCCTGCTGGCGACGAGCTGCTTCATCGAAAAGGTCGGATCCCCCGAGGAACGCATCGTGCGCGACCTCGCCACCCTGAAGGGCGCGACGGTCAACTACCTCTCGCTGCTGCTGGTGCAGAATCCCAAGCGCCAGCGCGGCGAACTGCGGCGCGGATGCCGTCGGCGCATGGAATCCGAAAATGCCTGACCGGTTTCAGATTCTCCGTCACACCGGCGAAAGCCGGTGTCCAGTTTGTGCGTCAAACTTCTGGATTCCGGCTTTCGCCGGAATAGCGGGGGCTTTTCCACGGGAGATCGGCAGGCGATGAAGACGGCGATCATCTCGATCACCCGCCACGGCGTTGCCCTGGCCGGCCGGATCGTCGCCGCGCTACCCGGCGCGCAACTGTTCGCGCCGGCGAAATTCGCGACCGAAGCCGAACTCGCCGCGCCCGGCTCCGTACACAGCTATCCGTGCAAGACCAGCGAACAGATCGGCCGGCTGTTCGCCGAATACGACGCGCTCATTGCCATCTTCTCGCTCGGCGCGCTGGTACGTCTGATCGCGCCATATCTCCAATCAAAAACCGCCGACCCCGCCGTCGTCGTGCTCGACGAAGCCGGCCGGTTCGTCATCCCGGTGCTCTCCGGCCACCTCGGCGGCGCCAACGCGCTGGCAGGGCACCTGGCCGCGGCGCTCGGCGCCACGCCCGTGCTGACCACGGCCTCGGATGTGCGGCAAACGCTGGCGGTCGACCTGCTCGGCCGCGAGTTCGGCTGGACACTTGACGCAACGCACGACGCGCTCGTGCACGCCAGCTCCGCCGTGGTCAACGACGAACCCGTGGCGCTGGTGCAGGAAGCGGGTCGCACGGACTGGTGGGCCGGCCACGCCAATGGCCGCGACGGAGCGCTGCCGACGAACATCACGCTGTTCGACCGCCTGGAAGATATCGATCCCGGCCGCTTTGCCGCCGTGCTGTGGATCAGCCGCCGCGCCATGCCGCAAGCGCTGGCCGGGCAACTTGCCGGGCGCTGCATCATCTACCGGCCGACGGAGGATGCATGAAGATCGCCCTCGGCCTCGGTTGTGACCGCGATACGCCACTCCTGACCCTGCGCGCAGCGATCGATGCCGCACTCGCGGCGTGCCAGGCCCGGATCACCGACGTCGCCGCCGTGGCCAGCATCGACCTCAAGGCCGACGAACCCGCCCTGTTGCAGCTCGCCACCGAAAACGGCTGGACGATCCGTTTCTACCCGGCCGGCAAACTGGCTGTCGTGGACGTCACTCACCCGTCGGAAACCGTGCGCCGGCACACCGGCACGCCGTCGGTGTCCGAAGCCGCTGCATTACTCGCTGCCGGCACCGACAAGTCGCAACTCCTCATCGAAAAACACCGCCATCGCGGCCCGGACGGCCGCAATGCCACCGTCTCCATCGCAAGGATCCCGGAATGACCCACGCACGCCCCACTGGAAAGATCATGCTCGTCGGCCTCGGCCCGGGCAGCCATGAATACATGACCGGCCGCGCCCGCTCGGCCATCGCCGAAGCCGACACGGTCATCGGTTACGCCACCTACATCCGCCTGGTCAAGGACCTACTCGAGGGCAAGGAAGTCATCAAGAAGGCGATGACCGAGGAACTCGACCGCGCCATCGAGGCCTACGACCGCGCCAGGCAGGGCAAGAAAGTGGCCATCGTTTCCTCAGGAGATGCCGGCGTCTATGGCATGGCCGGTCCGACCTTCGAAGTCCTGTTCCAGGCCGGCTGGACTCCCGACTCAGGCATCGAGGTCGAGATCGTTCCCGGCGCCTCGGCGCTGAACACCTGCGCTTCGCTGGTCGGCGCGCCGCTGACGCACGACTTCTGCGCCATCTCGCTCTCCGACCTGCTGACTCCGTGGCCGACCATCGCCCGCCGCCTCGATGCCGTCGCCTATGCCGATTTCGTCGTCGCCCTGTACAACCCGAAGAGCGGCAAGCGTACGCGCCAGATCCAGGAAGCGCAGCGCATCTTCCTGCGCCATCGTGACCCGCAAACGCCGGTCGCCGTGGTCAAGTCCGCATTCCGCGCCAAGCAGCGCGTCGAATTCACTACGCTGGAGAAGCTGCTCGACGCCGACATCGGTATGCTGACCACGGTGCTGATCGGCAACTCCAACACCTTCGTCAAGCACGGCTTGATGATTACCCCGCGCGGCTACGCCAACAAATACGACGTCGAGATCGGCAACAGCGCCGCGCGCGACGGCGAAAAGGCCGGCCATTCGCTCTCCAGCGGCCTCAATGGCTGGCTCGCCGCCATCCACGCCAGCGGCCAGTCGCCGGCCGAACTGGCCAGAATCTACCGCCTGCCCGAAGAGTACATCGCCGCCGTGCTGAGCGAACCGCTGGACATCGACGAAGATGACAGCAACGATGTTTCAGAATAATCCATGGAACGACCCCGGAGAACAGACATGACACAGACTGCCCAAGCCGCCGTTGGAAGCGTGGCTCTCGTCGGAGCCGGCCCTGGCGATCCCGAGCTGATCACCATGAAAGGCGCACGGCTGATGCAGGCGGCGGACGTCGTCGTATACGACAATCTGGTCGCTCCCGGCATTCTCGATCTCGCCTCGCCGACCGCCGACCGCATTTTCGTCGGCAAGATGGCCGGCAACCACACCTTGCCACAGGAAGAAATCTGCCAGTTGCTGGTCGACAAGGCACTGGAAGGCAAATTCGTGGTGCGCCTGAAAGGTGGCGACCCCTTCGTCTTCGGACGTGGCGGCGAGGAGGTCGATGTACTGATGAGCGCAGGCATCCCGGTGGAGATCGTTCCCGGCGTCACGGCCGCCCTCGGCGCCGCCGCCAGTTTCGGCTTCCCGCTCACGCACCGCGACCACGCGCAAAGCTGCGTCTTTGTCACCGGCCACCTCAAGGATCACACTGTCGATCTCGATTGGCCGGCGCTTGCCCGCCCCGGCCAGACCGTGGTCATCTACATGGGCGTCACCGGCCTGGAAACCATCTCCACGCGGTTGCAGGAAGCGGGATTGCCGGGCGATACCCCGGCCGCGCTGGTCTATCGCGCCACCTGGCCAAATCAGAAAATCTTCCCCGGAACGCTGCACACGCTCCCGGAGGTCGCCCGCGACAACAAGGTCAAACCGCCGACACTGATCGTCATCGGCAGCGTAGTGCGGCTGATGACCAAACACACGGCCGAATAACCCTATTCCTTCTCGCCCGCCCTGGGTGAAAACAGGCGGCTGAGCGAATCGACGAGATCCACCGGCATCGGGAAGACGATCGTCGAACTTTTGTCGCCGGCGATGCTGGTCAGCGTCTGCAGGTAGCGCAACTGCATGGCCTGCGGGGTCTTTGCCAGCACTTGCGATGCCTCCAGCAGCTTTTCGGAGGCCTGCAATTCGCCTTCGGCGTGAATCACCTTGGCCCGCCGTTCCCGCTCGGCCTCGGCCTGCCGCGCGATGGCACGAACCATCGATTCGTTGATGTCGACATGCTTGATCTCGACGTTGGTCACCTTGATGCCCCATGAATCGGTTTGCGCGTCGAGACTCTGCTGGATGTCCATGTTGAGCCGTTCGCGCTCGGCCAGCATGTCGTCCAGATCGTGCTTGCCGAGCACCGAGCGCAACGTCGTCTGCGCCAGTTGCGAGGTGGCCTCGAAGAAATTGGCCACGTGGATGATGGCTTTTTCCGGATCGACGACGCGGAAATAGACCACGGCGTTGACCTGCACCGAAACGTTGTCGCGCGAGATCACGTCCTGGCTCGGCACGTCCATCACCACCAGGCGCAAGTCCACCCGCACCATTTTCTGGATGCCCGGCACGATGATCACCACGCCTGGCCCCTTCACCTTCCAGAAGCGTCCGAGCAGGAACACGACGCCGCGCTCGTACTCGAACAGGATGCGGATGCTGGCGACCGCCAGCCCGACGAGCAGCACGATCGCGCCGCCCCAGCCGATGTCCCAACCGATGTCCCAGACCATCATTTCCGTTCTCCTTCGCCTTCCGGTTCAACCCTCAGGAGCAGTCCTTCCACCGCCGCAATCCGCACCCGGTCGCCGGTCGCCACCGGCACCGGACTCTGCGCCCACCAGCTCTCTCCGCCGGCACGTACCCAGCCTTCATCCTCGAACGCCTCCAGCGCCACCGCCGTGGTACCGATCATTGCCTCCACCCCGGACACGGGCGGGCGTCTCCGGGCACGCAGCGCCAGGGCACCCGCCCCGCCAAGAACCACGGCACTGACCGCGGCCAGCGGAACGATGAAAGCCATCGAGATCTGTAACCCGGGAACGTCGCCGTCGATCAGCATCAGCGCACCCGCAACGAAAGCCACGATGCCGCCGATGCCAAAGGCACCAAAGCTCGGCAGAAAGGCCTCGGTGACCATCAAGGCCATGCCGAGCAGCAGAAGCAGCGCCCCGACGGCATTGACCGGCAGCATGGCCAGTGCGTAAAGCGCCAGCAGCAGGCAGATTGAGCCGATGATCCCGGACACTCCGAAGCCGGGTGTGTAGAACTCGAACAACAGGCCATACACGCCGAGCATCATCAGGATCAGCGCCATATTCGGGTCGGCGATGGCCGCCAGCAGACGCTCCTTCCAGTTACGCTCGACCATCTCCAGCGCCGCCGCGGTGAAGGCGAGCGTAGTCTCCCCGGACGCCACGGTCACCTTGCGCCCCTCGGCAGCGCGCAGGAGCGCGGGGAGATCGGCGGCAACGAGATCGACGACGTTCTGCTTGAGCGCTTCCTCGGCCGACAGGCTCTCCGCGTCGCGCACCGCGCGTTCGGCCCATTCGGCATTGCGTCCGCGCAATTGCGCCAGGCTGCGGATGTAGGCAGACGCGTCGTGGATCGTTTTTCGTTCCATGGCGCTCCCTGTCGGCGCTTCGCTCTTTCCTTCGTTCTTTCCATCACCCTTGCCCTCGCTCTTTCCTTTTTCCGGCTTGTCCTCGCCGGGCTTGGCGCCACCGATGCCGATCGCCACCGGCGTGGCGGCGCCGAGATTGGTGCCCGGCGCCATGGCAGCGACATGGCTGGCATACAGCAGATACGTGCCGGCGCTGGCGGCTCGCGCGCCGGATGGCGCCACCCATACGGCCACCGGCACCGGGGAGGCGAGAATGCCCTGGATCATTTCCCGCATCGACGAATCAAGACCGCCTGGGGTATCGAGCTTGAGCACCAGCAGATCGGCCCGGGCGCGCTGTGCGACCTCCAGCGCCCGCAGGAAATACGCGGCGCTGGCCGGACTGACTGCCCCGTGTATCTCCGCCACCTTGACCGTGGCCGGGAGAGCAGGAATGGACACGAGCAGAGCAATGACCAAGAAAAGAAGACGTTTCATGCTTCCTCTCGCAGAGGCTTGGCGGCATTCAGGCCGTCTCTTCAACATAGCAGCCGGCAGGCGAATTTTCCGGCAGCACCGGAGAGACGAGAGACAACGGACAACGTATTGCATGAGGTCCATCCCTCCGCCTTCATCTCTCTCGGACATTTTCCCGACAGAATCGTTGCACGCAACGAACCACGATAAACCGAGACAATGCTCGATTTCTTCGACTCAGTAGCGACATGACAGTGGTAATATCCTCGGCATCGACCGTAACCACTGTCCGACAAGGTCCCTCGAAGAAAAATGCATCCGACAATGGCGAATCCGACAATTCCCGCCGGTCATGCGCGCGTTGGTGCCTATCACGCCGTTCCGGGACTGATCCGCAGCCTGGGCGGACAACCAGAAGCCGTCCTGCGCCCACTGCAACTATCCGAAGAATTCCTCGAAAATCACGATAACGTCCTGCCCATCGCCACGCTCGGTGAACTGCTGCATCGGGGTGCGCAGGAAACCGGTTGCGAACATTTCGGACTGCTCGCCGGAAGTCATTCGGGTACGGGACAAATCGGCGTCCCGGGAAAATTGATGCTTCAGTTTCCGACTGTCGGATCCGCGCTCGACGCCCTGCAGCGGTTTTTCCACCTGCACAACCGCGCGTCCATCGTCACTCTGCGCTGCACGGAAGATCGCGCGTCGCTGGGCTATTCCGTTCTGACCGGCAGTTTTCGGGGCGTTCAGGAACTGCAGGACGGCACGATGGCGGCGGCCTTGAACATCATGCGCCGGCTCCTCGGAAAACAATGGTGTCCAAGCAAAGTGCACCTGATGCGGCGCCCCCCCAGGAACCCGGAGGTTTACTTGCGGTTTTTTGGCGCTCCGTGCGTCTTCAACGCCACACGGTCGGACATCGTCTTTCCCTCCTCAACCCTGGATCTGCCGCTTTCCAATCCTTGCGCACCCTCCCGAGGGGACGGCGGCAAGTTGCCCATGGCAGAAACCACGCTACACGCATCAGCGGCCATGGATTGGGTCGAACTTGTCCGGCGAACCGCCCTCAGTCTGCTGCTGGCCGGCCAATGCAGCCAGGAGTCGGTCGCCGCCGCGCTAAAGATCAGTACCCGCACGCTGAACCGCCATCTTGAACGGGCCGGCACCAGTTATCGAGAAATTGCCGATTACTCGCGCTTCTCGGCGAGTTGCATGCTAATTCGCGAAACCGACATGCCGCTCGGCGAGGTCGCACGCCTGCTCGAGTATTCCGACCTGAGTTCATTTGGTCGCGCCTTCAAACGCTGGACCGGCAATTCGCCGTCGACATGGCGCCAAGGCAATCAACGCCCGCATTATTCCCTTGCTCGGCCAGACACTGTCCACATTAGTCGGGGGCACCCCTCCCCGCATACTACCTACCCGACTTTCGGAAACGCCTGACGACGAGCGTGCCGGGTCACCCGGCAGATGATGGCTCTTGCGGGATTGGGTTTCGCTTGCGCACCACTTCGATCTTCAACGGCGATACCGAATCAAGATGAACGTCGCGTTGCGGGAACGAAATAACGATGCCTTTATCGCTCAGCGCCTTGTCGATCATGAAGCGAAGGTCACTGGCGATCTGGACCGGATTCGCCTTCGCCCCGATTTCGACCCAGTAATAAACGGCGAACTGCAGGGCATCGGCGCCAAAATCCTCGAACAGGACCATCGGTGCCGGCTCATGAAGCACCAAGCCATGCCGGCGGACGCATTCGTCGAGAATCTCGGCCACATCCCGTGCCGGGGAGCCATAAGCCACACCAAGCCGGATGCAGAAACGGACCCGAGGGTTTTCATACATCCAGTTGGTAACGTTCTGCTCCAGAAAGACGCTGTTCGGAACCAGCGTTTCAATGCCATTAGCGTCGCGAATGACCGACGACCGGATGCCCACTTCGGTAATATTGCCCTTGATATCGCCGACCTGCACCAGATCTCCGGGTTTGAAGGGCTGCTCGAACAGCAGCATCAAGCCGCTGATCAAGTTCTTCAGCAGGGTCTGCATGCCGAAACCGACACCGATGGCCACCGCGCCGCCGAGGAAGGCGAATACCGAGAGCGGGATATTGACCCATGTCAGCACCACCACCAGCAGGATCAGCAACCCGAGCGTGAACAGCCATTTGCGCAGGATGCGCGCGCGCGTGGCATCGTAGCCGAAACGCCCGACGACATAGTTTTCTGCGACACGGCCAAGCCACAACGTGGCGAAGACGCCGACGGCAAAGATCAACACAGCCCGCGCGATCTTGCCGATGGTGATGCTGCTGATTCCCGTGACTTTGCGACCATCGACTTCGATCGTGTTTTCCGCCGTAAACAACTCGAAGTTCCAAAGTTTTCCAGCCATCTCGGAGGCGTTGCTGGCCATCGTTTTCAGACGATCCAGCATGCCCATGGAGGCCTTGCTGACGCCCAGTTCATCTCCCAACCGGGCGACGACAAACTGCGCCGAAGCCACTGTCGCCGCCGTATCCTCGAGGTATTTGCGCCGTTTTACGGAATCTTCCAGTTGCATGCGCAGCGTCTGCCGCAATCCGGCCGCGTCGGCATCCATCAAGAGCGATTCCAGGCGGCCGGCCACTTCACCGGAGCGCGCCAGTTGCCGCTCCACGTTGGAGGCGAAGAGTTCGAGGGAATTCGAGAACTGACTCTGCCGTTGGGCAGCCTCGGCGAGCAGCGCCGGAGAGCGATCGTTATAAATGCTGTAGCGCAAATCCCAGGCGCCGCGTTTGATTTCGATGACCGTCGGCAACAAGCGCAAGGCATCGAGCATGCCGCCACTGGTCACCGCAGGAACACGCGCATCGCGCAGCGCTGCCTCGCGCGCGGCAAGTTGCTTGCTTTCCGCCGCACCCGTTTCGCCGAGCAGCTTGGCGAGGTTGGTTGACGCATCACGGCTTTCTGCATCCAGTTCGCTGCGCACTTGGTTGTAATCGGGCAGCGGGAAATGCACGTCGGCGCGGGCAGTATCCGCCTTGCGACGGGCGAGCTTGGCCTCGATTCCCGCGCGCACGACATCGAGCCGGAGTTTTTCCCCGCTGGATTCGAGTTCCTTGAGAACGGCTGTCTGAGCGCGAGCGCGCAAACGCATCAGATCGAGAACCTCGCGCGCGTTTCCCTCAACCCCTGATTTACCTCCCGATTGCCGTTCTTCCTCCCGTCGGATCGAGGCGGCATTGGTCTGAATCGCACGGGTGAGCTGTTCCCGAAAGGCATTGAACGATTGGTACTCGCCATCACTCGCCTTGACGCGTCGCTCGGCAGCATCGACATCCTTGATCAGCTTATCGACGAAAAGCACCGAATACGGCGGTGGTGCTTCGAATCCGGCCCAGGAATCCGCCTGTTTTTGCGCTTCATCGACGAGCTTCTGCGCCAGTTCGATGCGCTCCTTGGCGGCCAAGGTCTGCTCATACGCACGAACCATCTCGCGCAAAAGATAACGCTGTTGTTCCGCGTGACCTTCGATTCCGGCATCGGTGCCGGGCGAGCGGCGCAGCACGGCTTCAGCCGCAGACAGTTCTCGCCGGGCCGCTTCAAGTTCCTTGCGCACATCGTCCGGGCCATTCGTCGTCGTCTCGACCTTGCCAACGCTTTTCGCGATACCCGGCACGGGCACCGGAGCCGCCATCCCGGATGGCGAGACAAACGCGAGTGCCAGCACGGTACCAAGCACGCCAACCACTGCGCGCGTACCGAGCATTGTCGAGCGTTGTCCATTTCTTTCAACGGAAACCGTGTGCATCCACATACCGTACCCTCCTGGCAGCAACTCCCTGCGCCCGTATCTCTCTGATATTCGCAACACTTTACCGGCTTATAACCGACATTCTGCCTGCTTATCGAACCATCATCGCTGAATTACGCCCCGCGCAAGAGGATCAACCTCGTCCTGTGGCGGAAAATGTCTATTCGCCGACGACACACGGGCAGATTGCCCAAGATTCTGTTGCTGCAAGTATGCCGTTGCAGGATTATAGAATCCTGCCAAAAGCCTTCAATACAGCCTGATTTGTGGCTTTGACATGGTTCGGGGCATTTCGCCGGCAGGAAAGGCCGGTACCGTGCGTTCCCGATTTCCGCAATGAACCCAACGAGGTAATCCCATGAGCACTCTCAGACAGATCACACGCAGTTTCCTTCTCGCCGCGCTGGCGGCCGTTTCCTTCATCGGCATGTCTGCCGCCAGCGCCGCCGACAAGGCCCTGCTGACGCAGGATGCCGAAGCCGCGCTGCAATCGCTTTACAAGACGCATCCCGGAGCCAAGACGCTGGGGGCACAAGCGGTCGGCGTGCTGGTGTTTCCGAAGATCGTCCGCGCCGGCTTCATCGTCGGCGGCTCGGGCGGAGAAGGCGTGCTGTTCAAGAAGGAAAAGGTTCATTCCTACTACAGTTCCGGCAGCGCGTCGGTCGGCCTGCAGGCCGGCGCTCAATCGTTCGCCTACGCTGTGTTCTTCCTGACCGAAAAGGATCTCAAGGACTTCCAGAACAGCAAGGGCTGGGACATCGGTGCGGCCCCGACGGTCGTCGTGATCGACGCCGGCGCCGGCAAGGAACTCAACACCACCACCGGCAAGAAAGGCGTCTATGCCTTCGTCTTCAGCCAGGAAGGCTTGATGGCCGGCATGGCGCTGCAAGGGCAGAAGATCACCAAGATCAAGTAAGTTGTAAGTTGATCCGGAACCGGCACCGATGCGGGCGCAGCGGCGAAACCGAAAACGGCGTCCGCAGCGAGTTGCCAGTTCCTGTCTTCCAGTAAATTAATCCAAATAGAACATTCCGAGCGCTTTTTTCAAAGGAAACCGCATGTCTCTCTCGAACCGGAACGCCGCGCTTCTGTCGCTGCTGGCCTTGGCTTGCAGCACGGCTTTCGCGGCTCAGCCAATTGTTTATCCCGCCAAGGGCCAAACCCCTGAGCTACAACAGAAGGACCAGGCAGAATGTGACGCGTGGGCCGTGCGCACGACCGGCATCGATCCACGCGTACTCGCCTCGCAACCCCTGAACGTGCAAGCGCCTCCCCCCCCCAACACCTCGCAGGCAGGCGGCGAACGCGCGCGCGGTGCGGCGCGCGGCGCGGTAGGTGGTGCGGCGATCGGCGCCATTGCCGGAGATACGGGCAAGGGGGCTGGCGTTGGTGCAGTTGTCGGCGTGATGCGTGGCGGACAGCAATCGCGCCAGCGGCAAGCACAGGAACAACAGGCCTATGAGCAACAGAAGGCGCAAGCGCAGCAGCAAGCCCAGAATCAGCGTAAGGCGCAGATGGACACGTACTACCGTGGCTACGGTGCGTGTCTTGAAGGCCGCGGCTACACCATCAAGTAATGGAGAAAAGATGAAAGAAATGACGACAGCCGTTTTCGCGATGGCAGTGGCCGTTGCCGCCAACGCT
Organism: Candidatus Accumulibacter sp. UBA704; assembly: GCA_002304785.1. Lineage (GTDB taxonomy): Bacteria > Pseudomonadota > Gammaproteobacteria > Burkholderiales > Rhodocyclaceae > Propionivibrio. The sequence goes on from DBMG01000159.1 coordinate 37,131, forward strand.
TCCGAATCCGAGTTCGATGGCAGCAAGCGGCTGATCTGCGCGCCGGTACAGGTCATGGATTGCTCGGTTGGTGACAACTGCACCAGGGGACTACCTGATGAGTTCGGCGCTCCGTCCTTCCTGCGCGTCGACGTGGCTGGCAAGCGTGTAATCGGCCCCAAGGTCGAATCCGCAATCCTGCTGATTGACCGCTCCGAAGGCCAACTGCTGCTCACCGGCAGGGAATTCAGCTTCGCCTGGACGATGGCCATCAACACCGAAACCGGAGCCATGACTACCAGCATGACCAATCGCTTCGGCGCCTATATCATGTTTGGCAACTGCACCACGATCTGACCTAGACGCGCACCATGGCACTGCCGGATGAAGCCACCGACTCATTGTCGCCCGGCGACGCAAAAGTCTCCCGCCACGCTGCCAATGAACACGATGGCACCGAATGGGAAGATCGTTTTCCCCGCTACAGACCTACCAACCCGAGAAGGAGAAATACATGAAGAAAATGCTGATGGTTCTGGGTGTTGCGTCCACCGTCCTGCTGGCCGGTTGCGCGACAACCAATGGCGGAATGGATTCCGGCACGGCCGCACAGGTGAATTCCGGCTTCCTGTCCGACTACTCGAAACTGCGCCCGGTGGAAGGCAAGGAAGGCATCCAGCGCTATCTTGACCGCTCGACCGATCTGAAACCCTATGCCAAGATCTTCATCGATCCCGTGCAGGTTTTCCTGTCGAATGATCCCGAAGCCTACAAGGGTGTTCAGCCCGACGTGCTGAAACGGATTGCCGATTCGTTCAGCACGGCATTCGTCAGTGCCGTCAGCACAGGCTACCAGGTGGTGAACGCCCCGGGACCGGACGTGCTGCGCGTCCGCCTGGCAATTACGGGAGTTCAGCCTGTTCCGACGGCTATTGGCGTGACCGACTTCCTCCCGATCAAGGCCGTGTTCAACGCCGGTCGCGCCGCTGCCGGCGCCTCGCCTCGCCTTGCCGAAATTTCCGCCGAACTCGAGGTGCTCGACGGACAGGGACGTCCGGTTGCCGCGGCGGTCACCACGCGCAAGTCGGATGAGACGTTGACGCAAAACGATCGCATCACTTGGAACGATCTGTCGCCGATCGTCAACTCCTGGGCCAAGCAGTTCCGCCAGGGACTCGACGAACTGCGCGGCGTGCCGGCAGCGCGCTAACCCGCCCACCGAATACGGAGCGGCGCCCGGCCTGCGGCGCCGCTCCGGCGGAATGTCAAGCGAACAGCCGCGCCACCGCCAGCGGATTCGACGGGAAGTAGAGGTGCATGTAGCTCGCCGTCAGCCGCTTGCGGCGATATACCGCTTCTCCCGGCCGCCCATCGGGACGGCACGTCGAACACGCGGGTGACAGCGGAGTCTCCGTTCGCGAATAGTGGAAGGCGTGTCCGCGCAGGGCGCCTTCCGGCAGTTCGACCTGCTGCATCCCGAGTCCGGCCAGCTTCTTCTGCATGACAACCCGGCCCGGCAAGAGCCCGGCCAGGGCGGATTCCTCGCCTTCAGTGCTGCGCATCGACTCGAACAGCGCCATCATGCCGCCGCATTCGGCGAGCATTGGCTTCCCGGCTTCGACGTGCGCGGCCAGCGCATCCCACAGCGCACGGTTGGCCGCCAGAACCGATCCGTGCAGTTCGGGGTAGCCGCCGGGCAGCCACACGGCATCACTCGGTGGCAACGTTGAATCGGCAAGCGGCGAAAAATAGGTTAACGTGGCTCCAAGCCGTTCGAGGCAATCAATGTTGGCTGGGTAAAGGAAACAGAAAGCGGCATCGCGCGCAACGGCGATGGTCTTGCCGGCAAGCCATGCCGGGATGTCCGGTGGAGGAACGTCGGCGAACTCGACGGGGAGAGGTAGTTGCGTCGCGGCGGTGGTCGCCAGCAACTCGGCCATGCGGTCGATGCGCTGGCTCAACCCATCGATCTCGGCCGCGGGCAACAGGCCGAGATGGCGCTCCGGCATGGCCGCTTCAGCGTCGCGCGGCAGGTGGCCGTACCAGGCGATGTCGGGCGGCAGGCTTTTTTCCAGCAATTCGGCGTGATACGCACTGCCGACGCGGTTGGCGAGGACGGCATTGAGCGGCGTACCCGGCCGGTAGTTTTTCAGGCCGAAGGCGATGGCCCCGAAACTGTTGGCCATCGAGCCCCCATCGATCACGGCCAGAATCGGCAAGCCGAATTTTCGCGCTAGGTCGGCGGCCGAAGGGCTTCCGTCGTAAAGCCCCATGACGCCCTCGACGAGGATCAGGTCGGCATCACGCGCGGCTTCGGCCAGGCGCCAGGCGATGTCGTCTTCACCGCACATCCACAGATCGACGTTCTGGCACGGCGCGCCGCTGGCGATGGCGTGGATCTGCGGGTCGAGAAAATCCGGGCCGCACTTGAAGACGCGAACGCGGCGGCCGAACCGGGCATGCAATCGCGCCAGCGCGGCGACCACGGTGGTCTTGCCCTGGCCGGAAGCCGGCGCGGCGACGAGAAAAGCGGGGCAGGCAGGCATGGTTACCACTCCAATCCGGGCATGGCTCTAACGCCCGCCTTGAACGCATGTTTGACCATGGTCATGTCGGTCACCGTGTCGGCCGCCTCGATCAGGGCTTCCGGCGCGGCACGCCCGGTAATGATGACGTGCTGCAGCGGCGGCCGCGCGGCGAGCACTTCCAGCACCTGCGCCAGCTCCAGCCAGCGGTACTTGAACGCATAGGTCATTTCGTCGAGCACCACCAGACCGATTTCCGGATCGTTCAGGTAGCGACTGGCCAGCGCCCATGCCGCCTGAGCCGCGGCAACGTCGCGCTCGATATTCTGGATTTCCCAAGTGAAGCCCTCGCCGGTCACGTGCCAATGCAGGCGTCCTGGGTCGGCGGCCTGCTTGAAGAAGGCTTCCTCGCCAGTGTCGGAGCGCCCCTTGACGAACTGGATGACCGCCACTTTCATGCCGTGCCCGAGCGCTCGAGCGACGACGCCGAAAGCGGCCGACGACTTGCCCTTGCCGTTCCCGGTATTGACCACCAGCACGCCGCGCTCCTGTTGCGCGGCGGCGATGGCTTCGTCTACCACGGCCTTCTTGCGCCTCATGCGCTGGTTATGGCGCTCGGCCTTGTCCGGATCATTCATGCCCACCTCACTGGGGAATCAAACAGAGCTGGCCATCGCGCTCGAGCGCCAGCATCGGGTAATCATAAAGCGCCGAGAGCTTGTCGGCAGTCAGCATCTCTCGTACCGGGCCGCATTCGGTCGCCCCGTCGCCGTGAACCAGCAGCACGCGGTCGCAATACCGCCACGCCAGCGCCGGTTCGTGCAGGACCATGGCCACGGCCGCGCCGCAATCGCGGGCCGCGCCGGCAAACAATTCGAGCATGGCGATCTGGTGCTTGAGATCGAGATAGGCCACCGGCTCGTCCAACAGGAACAACTCCGGCTGCTGCGCCAGCAATGTGGCAATCGCCAGACGCTGGCGTTCTCCTCCGGACAGGGTCTGGATGTCGCGCTGCTCGAATTCTGCCAAATCGACTGCCGCCAGCGCCCGCCGAACGATCTGGGCATCCTTCGCCGACTCCCAGCCCCAGCGGTCGAGGTGCGGATGCCGGCCAACCAGCGCCGTTTCCAGCACGGTCGAGGCAAACGCGTCGCCGCGCGACTGCGGCAACCAGCCTCGGATCAATGCGCTCTTGCGCGGACCAAGCTCGGCGTAGCCGGCGCCCTTGAGTAGCACTTCGCCGTGTTGCGGGGCACGCAGCCCGGCGAGCACCGACAGCAGCGTCGATTTGCCGGCGCCATTGCGCCCAAGAATGGCCAACCGTTCACCTGCATGCAGGCTCAGATCGAGGTCACAGCAGAAAATCCGCTGGCCGATGGACACAGCCAGCCGGCGGGTTTGCAGGAGCGGTGGTGGGGTCGTCATTTCAGCGCCGGAGCCGCGAATCTCGCGCCAACAGAAAGAGGAACACCGGCACGCCGATCAGTGCGGTTAGCACGCCGACCGGCAATTGCTGCGGCGCAATCAGCGAACGCGCCAAAGTGTCGGCCACCACCAGCAGGCTGCCGCCGGCCAGGGCCGAGGCCGGCAGGAGCAGGCGTTGGTCGTTGCCGACGGCCAGTCGGACGAGGTGCGGCACGATCAGGCCGATAAAACCGATCGATCCGGTCTGCGTGACAGCTACCGCCGTGGCCAGCGAGGCCACGATATAGACGCCACGCCGCAGGCTGCCCACCTGCACACCCAATGCCTGCGCCATGTCCGGCCCGCGCGCCAGGAGGTTGAGCTCGCGCGCGAAAGGCATGGCGACGAACAGCACGGCGGCCAGCACCCCGAGCACCAGCTTCGGATTGGTCGCCTGCGACAAATCCCCCATCAGCCAGAACAGCATGCCATGCAGCTTATGATCGGGGGCAATCGACAGGATCAGGGCCACCAGCGCTCCGCAGCCGGCAGCGACGATGACGCCTGTCAGCAACAGGCGCGTCTGCGTCCAGCTCCCGTCACCATGGGCAAGCCCGAAAACCACGACCATCGCCGCCAGCGCACCGACGAACGAAGCGCCGTTGATGCCGGCCACACCGAGGCCGAGCAGGATGGCCAGGATCGCCCCAACCCCGGCCCCCCCCGAAATGCCGAGAATGTAGGGATCGGCGAGCGGGTTGCGCAGGAGCACCTGCAGCAAGGCACCGGACAAGGCCAGCAACCCGCCGCAGGCAAAACCGGCCAGCGCACGCGGCAGGCGCAAATGGGCCACCACATCGCCGGACAACGACCCTTCGCCGCCGAACAACGCGTTGAAGACGTCGCCAACGGGAATATGCATGCTGCCCACCGCCAGTGCGAGCAGCATGCTCCCCAGCGACGCTCCGGTCAGGAGCGCGAGGATGGCGAGAGCGCGGTGACGAGTGGGCATGATGGTTTACTTGGGCTGGTAACGGATACCCACGAGGGCGTTGAGGCCCGGCGTGGCGAAATCGTTAACGTACTCGTATTTCTTGTCGAACAGGTTGTTGATCCGCGCAAATAGCGACACGTTTCGGTCTACCCGGTAGTTGGCGCTCACGTTGAACAGCGTGTAGCCGCCCATGCGCTCATTGTTCGCCGCATCGCTGTAGCGTTCGCCACTGCTGACCGCTTCGCTTCCGAGAATCCATGCCCCGGTGGTGTATTCAAGGCCTAGATTGGCATGCCGGCGCGCCCGCCGCGTCAGAATAGTGTCGGTTTCCATATTGCGTGGATCCTGGAAATCGACGCTGGAACGCACCGATAACGGGCCATAAAAGCCCTTGTAGGCCAGCGACCAGCCGGTTATGCGCGCCGAAGCCACATTCTTCGGCGTGTAGAACCACGACCCCGGAGACGTTTCTTCCCATTGGATCAGGTCGTCGATGCGATTATGAAAGTAGGTTACAGACGCCGTATGCTGCGCGGTATCGTAATGCAGGGAAACTTCCCGGTTGCGCGCGTATTCCGGCTTCAGGTCGGGATTCCCCTGCCCCATGTAAGGCATGACCGGGTAGTACAGGTCGTTCATCGACGGGGCTTTGTAGGCCGTGCCGTAGGCCGCGTGCGCCCGAACGGCATCGCTGATCTGATAACCGTAGGCCGCCGTGCCGGTGGTCTTGGAGCCGGTCTGCGAAATATCGTCGTGCCGCAGGTTAGCCTGCCAGCGGTGCGCCTCGGCTGAGGCGCTCCAGCCGGCCAGCAGCGACTTGATCGTGCGCTCGGTCTTGTCGTAGTCCTGCGACGCCGTGACTTTCTGCTTGAGCCATTCCGCCGCAAGCAATCCTTTCCCGAGCGGCAGTCTGATGTCGTTCTGCCACGAAACCTGATCCTGGTCGGTGCGCACGTTGCTGGTTTCGACGCCATCCGTGTAGTACCCGGTATCGTCCGTGCCGCGCCCGAGACGCAGCGTGCTTTGCCACGCTGGAAGCAGGCGGTTGCGCGAATACACGCTGTAGCTGCTGACCCGGGTATCGCTGCGGTAATCCTTGGCCGCCGACGCACCATAGCCGCCATCGTAATAGTCGCGACCATCGCTGGTGAATGCGTTCAGCCCGACCTCGTGGTCCCCGTTGAAGCGGTAGGACAAATTGCCGGTAAACGCGCTGTCGCGAAAGCCATCGTTATCCGGGTTGTATGCCTTGCTTTGCTTGTTGCGGATATTGGAGAAGCCATCAGTGTCGTCAAAAGACGCCTGAATACTGTAGCGCAATCCTTCGTTCTGCCCGCTCACGCCGGCGGCCAGCTTGGTGGTGTTGTCGCTTCCGTAGGCCGCCTCGAAATTGAAGGCCGCCGGGCCGCTGCCCTGCCTGGTGAAAATCTGGACGACTCCGCCGAGGGCATCCGCCCCGTACAGTGCCGACGCTGGGCCGCGCAGGATTTCGATGTGGTCGATTTGCGATAGTGGAATGCGCGACAGCGAGGTCGTGCCGAGCGTCGCCGAATTGGCGCGCATGCCGTCGATCAGCACCAGCGCATGCTCACTGTTGGTGCCACGGATGAACAGGCTTTGCGTGCTTCCCGCTCCGCCGCTCTGGGTGAACTCGATACCCGGCTGGCGGGCCAGCAATTCCGGCAGGCTGGTCTGGCCCGCCGCCTCGATCTCTTCGCGATTGATGACGGACACGTCAGCGAGCAGTTCGTTCATGCGCTGCGGCTGGCGGCTCGCCGTAACGACCACCGCGCCATCCGAGGGCTCGGAGGCCTGGACAGGAAAGGCGACCGCGAGCGCCAGGGCGCCCGCGGTCAGGGTATTGCATGGATTCATTTGCTTCTCCTTCAAGCCGGCAGGCGTCCCCGCATGCCGGCAATCAATAAACAGGAAGAACCTGCGGGAGAAGACTTGAACCCTGCCCCGATTTCGGGCTGAAAATTCCGTGTCCGCCTCCCCGCGGCACTTCCTTCCATCGCGCACAGGCCGGTATCCGGGCTCGCAAGTCTTGATGCACCGCCTTCCCAGGCATTTGCCCAGTGGCCTTTCGATGCATCCACACTTGCTTACCGTTGCGGGGGCAGCACAGGCATTGCGTTGTTGGAACACGCACCTGTTTCCCGTTTAACCGCGGCAGAGAATCTGCTTGGCGGCACCTTGCACATTTGTTTCCGCCGCTGAACCAGCGACGGAACGGCGGATTATAGCCCACGCGGCGCCAAGCCGCTTTTCGCCAATCATCCGGGAGAAACAATTCACATTTAAAACCTGCGCTTAGCCCTTGACTCAGCTAGGTTTTTGAAACTATAGTCCGCCAATGGTCAACGAACTCAACGCACTCGAAAGCAAAATTGCCCAGGTGGCTTCGCTGTGCCGCAGCCTGCGTGCGGAAAACAATCAGCTCAGGCAGCAACTGGCCGCCTCCGAGGCCGAGAAGAAAGGGCTCGAAGAGCGCATGGACACCGCGCGCAACCGGATCGAGCAACTCGCGCAACAATTGCCGGAGGCCAAGGCAAGCACCGCCTGAACCCGCACATGCCCAACGAAGCCAATTATCTCGACATCGTACTGCTCGGCAAGGAATACCGGGTCGCCTGCCCTCCCGAAGAGCGGGACGCTCTCCTCGCCGCCGTCGCCTACGTCGACGCGAAAATGCACGACATCGCGGAAAAGACCCGCAGCAACATTTCCGAACGCATCGCTGTCATGGCGGCACTCAACATTGCGCACGAATTCCTGTCTCAAAGCGCTCAACCGCAGGCACTCCCGGCTCACGACCCGCGCCCCGAAACAGGGCTGGACTTCGGTGCCGTAAAGCGTAGAATCTCCCTCATGGAAGCGCAGCTCGACTCGGTCCTGGTACCGCAAGACAAGTTGATTTGAGCTTCCGACAGTTGCTCCCTGCGGTGTTTGTCAAGGCCATAGATTCCTTGAACCAATGCTAAATTGGCATCGGTTGCTGACCTTAATACTGCTGTTGTGCCCGCCCCTCTGACGGGTGGACCTGATGCGGAAGGAAAGCATCCCAATCTGAACTCCGGTTCAGGATGCCGGCCTAACGGCACAGGCGGGGACATTATTCGACAGCCTGGAAGGCCAACGCTTTCCAGGCTGTTTTTCCATCTGACGCCGAAATCCGCGCCTCCCTGCCGGGGAACTTGTTTGCCGTATTTCGTGCCCAAAATTCACCTTCCTTTTGGCACAAGACCCCATGCTGCGCTTCGACAACCGCCTGGTGCGGGAACTGCCCGGCGATGCCGACACGCGTAACCATCCGCGCCAGGTGACTGGCGCCGCTTGGTCCCCGGTCGCCCCGACACCAGTCGTTGCGCCGCAGCTCATCGCTTGGTCGAGAGAGATGGCCAACACGCTGGACCTCGGCGAACGCGAGCTGACTTCGCCGGAATGGCTGGCGGCGCTCTCCGGCAACGGGGTCTTGCCGGGCATGGCCACCTACGCCACGTGCTACGGCGGTCACCAGTTCGGATCGTGGGCGCGCCAGCTCGGCGACGGTCGCGCCATCTTTCTGGGCGAAGCCGTCAATCGGGCCGGGCAGCGCTTTGAACTGCAACTCAAGGGAGCCGGACCCACACCGTACTCCCGGAGAGCCGACGGCCGCGCCGTATTGCGCTCGTCGATTCGTGAATTCCTGTGCAGCGAGGCCATGCACCATTTGGGAGTGCCAACCACCCGGGCGCTCGCGCTGCTAACCACCGGCGAAGCCGTAGTGCGCGACATGTTCTACGACGGCAACCCGGTCGCCGAACCGGGTGCCATTGTCTGCCGCGTCGCGCCGTCCTTCACCCGCTTCGGGCACTTCGAACTCCCCGCCTCGCGCGGCGACGAGGCGCTGCTCAGGCAAATGATCCAGTTCACCATCGATCGCGATTTCCCAGAAATCTTGGGCGATCCTGGCGAACGGCTGGTGCAGTGGTTCGGCGAGGTCTGTGAACGCACCGCACGCCTGGTCGTGCATTGGATGCGTGTCGGCTTCGTGCACGGCGTGATGAATACCGACAACATGTCCATCCTTGGACTGACCATCGACTATGGCCCGTACGGCTGGGTCGATAACTTCGACCCGGCCTGGACACCGAACACCACCGACGCACAAGGGCGCCGCTATTGTTTCGCCCGCCAGCCGCAGATCGCGCGCTGGAACCTCGAGCGCTTGGCCGAAGCATTGGGCCGCGTCGCTCCGGATACCGAGGCACTCAAAGCAGGACTCGAGCGATTCAACGAGACTTACTCGCAGGAATTCCAGCGTTCTTTCGCCGCCAAGTTCGGCTTTGCTGCCTGGCACGAAGACGATGCGCCGCTCGTCGAGGAAGCGTTCGATCTGCTGCATCGCGCCGAGATCGACATGACGCTGTTTTTCCGCCGCCTGGCCGATGTCGACCCGCGTTCGCCCGACATAACTGCGCTGGCAGAAGCCTTCTACGACGCCAACAAACAGGCCGACTACCTCCCGACCCTTGAGGCCTGGCTGCAACGCTGGGCCGGGCGTGTGACGTCCGACGGCGAGCCGGACAACACCCGCCGGAAGCGCATGAATACCGTCAATCCGGTCTACGTCTTACGCAACTACCTCGCGCAGCAGGCCATAGACCGCGCCGAACAAGGCGACCCATCGATGATTCACGAGTTGCTCGAGGTTGTGCGCCGTCCTTACGACGAGCAGCCCGGCGCGGAATCGTTCGCGCAGAAACGTCCCGATTGGGCGCGCCATAAGCCGGGATGCTCGATGCTCTCGTGCAGCTCCTGAAAAACCTCGCGTAGAATGAGGCTTTCCGCAGCCAGGTGAACACCATGCCCTATACACCCGATCTGGTTCATGAGCTCAACACCCTGATCCGTTTCGACCTCGACACGGGACAGCAAGGAATCAAGGTACACAAGACGGCCGATGCGGATATCAAGGCGGCAGTAGTGCGCCTGCACGCCAAGGGGTTGATCACCCAGATCGACGGCGGTTACCTGACCAGTCTCGGCCGCGAGGCCGCCGAACACGCGCAGGTCATGCTCGGCATCCTGACCGCCGGGATCGCGGCCACGGTTACAACCGAGTCGCCGCCAGCGAAGTAAGGAACTCTTCGGCTTTCTGGAATCCGACGACACGCACCCCGGCCAGTTCTTTTCCGGCCGGATCGAAGAAGATGATGCCGGGTGGACCGAAAAGCCGGAAGCGGGCAAGCAGTTCCTTGTCTTCAGGCGAGTTGGCCGTCACGTCGGCCTGCAGCAGCAGCCATCCGGACAATTTATCCTGAACACGCGCGTCGGAGAAAGTGAAGCGCTCCATTTCCTTGCACGACACACACCAGTCGGCATAGAAATCAAGCATCACCGGCCGGCCGGCGCCGGCAATCCGTGTTTCGAGTTCACCCAGTGAGCGGACACGTTCGAAGGGGAGCCGGCGAGATTCGCCACTTCCGATTTGGCCCAACCCGGACAAAGGCTGCAACGGATCCCTGGCACCGGATAGCGCACCGACCAGCATCGCCGCTCCCAGCAGCAGCATGACCACGCCGACTGCCTTGCCGAAACGCTGCCACCCGTGGGCGTGTTGCGGCAGCGGGTCGATGGCCCGCATGAATACGGCGGGGACGATCAGCAGCAGCGCCCAGGCCAGCATCTGCACGGCCACCGGAAGCAGCGGGCTGACGATCCATACGCCACTGGCCAGCAGGAAAACACCGAAGACTTTGTTGATGGCCACCATCCAGGGACCGACCTTGGGTAACAGTGTTCCCGCGGAAAGACCGATCGCCAGGAGCGGCAAACCCATGCCCACCCCCATGCAGAACAGGGCCAGACCGCCCAGCAGGACGTCTCCGGTTCCAGCGATATAAAGCAAGGCTCCGGCCAACGGCGCCGCCACGCACGGCCCGACGATCAGCGACGACAGTGCCCCCATCAGTGCCACGCCGGGCAGGGAACCGCCGTGCAGATGCGACGCCTCCTCCGTGATCTTGCTCTGCAGGAATGAAGGCAACTGCAACTCGAAAAGACCGAACATTGACAACGCCAGGACCACGAAGATCAGGGCGAAGCCACCGAGCACCCAGACGTTTTGCAGAGCGCTCGAAAGCATCGTTCCGGACAGGGCCGCAACCACCCCCGCTCCGGCATACATCACCGCCATGCCGAGAACGTAGGCCAGCGAAAGGGCAAAGGCGCGCGCATGCGACACCGCCAATCCATTGCGCCCAGCCCCGACAATGATGCCGGACAGGATCGGCACCATCGGGAAGGTGCACGGCGTCAGCGAAAGCAGCACGCCGAATCCAAGGAAGCTGACCGCCACCCACCACAGGGTTGCGTTGGCCAGCAGGCGGGCGATACGCCCCGACTCATCGCTCTCCGCAGGCGGGCTCGGCGGCACGCTGGCCGGGTCGGGCAACAGGACACTGACCTGCTGCTTCTGTGGCGGATAGCACACGCCGGCATCGGCGCACCCCTGGGAAGTCACCTGCAGGGTCAGCGGCAATACCCCTGAACTGTTGCGCTCCACCGGTAATCGGACGAGCGCTTCGCGGTAGAAGACCTCGACCTTGCCGAAAGTCTCATCCATCTTTTCCTTGCCCTTCGGAAGCGATGGAGTGCCCAGCTTGACGACTTCCCCGTCGACGGCAAAACGGAATTTGTCGCGGTACAGGTAATAACCCTTGGCAATCTCGAAGCGCACCTCGATCGTCTGTCCATCGAGCGCGCGCGCCGAGGGTTTGAAGGCTTCTGCCGGATGCAAAAGCTCGGCCGCCCCCGCCAGGCTGCTCGCCATCCACAGCAGAATGAAGGCCAGAGTTCGCATCACGCGGACAACCAATTGTCGGTCTCGGTCTCCGCAACCAGCCAGGCGAGATAATCGGGTAAGCCGTTCACCACCGACAGGGCGATGATTTCGGGAATCTCGTAGGGATGCTGTTCGCGGATCGCGGCCTCCAGATCCGAGTAGCGCGCTTCGGTGGTCTTGATCAGCAGCGGCACCTCGTCCGCCCACTCGATGGTCCCTTTCCAGCGATAAACCGAACGGCAGGGTTGCAAGATGTTCACGCAGGCGGCCACCTGCTTTTCCACCAGACTCCGGGCCAAGGCTTCGGCAGATTCACGGTCAGGCAGATTGGTCAGGACAAGCAGGACATTCATTGAGAGATCATTCCATCAGTACCGTTTCGGCCCATCAACCCGCCGTTTCGTTCATTTTTCGGCCGAAACCCGCCAGTACTCGACCTCGCCGCCCCGTTCCAGGCAGTCGACCAGACGCAGCCCCGGCAAGGCCTGACCGCTGCCATCGTAGAACCGGACGGCGGTTGCCCGCGCCATCATTCCTCCGGGCAGGAGCAGATTCTGCTGGCCGCCTCCACTCGCGGAGATCAGAAAGGCCGGGTGACGAGAGTTCTTGCCGGAGGCTCTTTCGCGAATTTCGGCCACACGCGGACCGGCATCCCCGGACAGCAGATCGAGGGTAGCGCACAGCACCCCGTCGGCACGTTGCTCCAGGCCGGCGATCACCGCAAGCTGACAGCGATCCTGCCGCCGGATGGCGAGCAAACCATGCAGTGACAGCCGCGACGTCCCGGCTCCTGCCGGACGCAACAGTACCATTTCGTTCCCGTCGCCGCGCCCCAGACGCCATGTCTCGAGCGTTGTTTCCGGAGGAGCCCGATGTTCGCGCACGACATGCCCGAATACGGCCAGTTGCTCCTTTGAGAGATGGTTGTCCGCGGAGGAGGCCGGATGCAGCGGATCCTCCAGCCCCTCGCCTCCGAGCAGACGGTAGATATTGACCAGCCCGGCGCCAACGGCCAGTTCCGGCAGGCGGTCCGGATCACCCGGATCCACCGGAGGGCGCGGCAGATGGCGACCAAGCGTCTCGAGCAGCACGCGGCAGGCATCCGCGGAAAGGCCGCTTCCCAGTTTGAGGCTTTCCGGAGACTCGCCGGCATCCAGGGACTCGATCCGCCGCCGCATCTTGCGCAGGACGCTGCCGAGCGACAGCCACCGGGGAAGATAGGCCGGGTCCGGCGAAGCATGGACCGGCCGATCTGCCGACAGGTCCAGAGGTATGCAGATGGATTTTTCGCTCCGGTCCGGTCGGTCGGCGATCGAAACCTGTTCGCGCCAGCGGGCCAGCCAACGCACGACAGCGGCAAACTGTCCGCCAGTCAGCGAGAAAGGGCGAGTCAGATGCAGCAGCAGCGCCATGGCATATTGTCCGGTAACCGTCGACTCAGTGGTCTCGCCGAGCAAACGATCGTCGACCGGTTCGCCCGCAACACCGAGCCCCTCGGCCGCCATCAATACGGCATGCAGGTTCCGCCAGAAGCCCGACGCCGGCTCGACCGCCGCGGCGTAGCTATCCAGCTGTTCAACGCGCAGGCAGAACAGAACCCGGTGTGCCACGCGCGCCGCGTGCGCGGACAAGGCGGCGTCGCCCTCCACGCAGGATTTCAGGCAGTGCTGGTAGGCCACGGCGCAAAGCCGCCACAATCGGCGAACCGCATCGAGCGTCGATTGTTCTGCGGGCGCGAGCGGCAACGGTTTGTTTTCGAAGCGGCGGCGGCAATCGTTATTGACCGCGAAGATGGCCTTGCGCAGCACCTCCATGGTCTTGAAACGCTCTCGCGCGGCAATGTCGTAGCGGTTGAAGGCGTCGATCTGCTTTACCAAGCTGGAAAGCATGACTGCGACATTCGCCTGCGGCTGCGCGGCAAGCCATTTCTCCGCACTCTTGGCATCGCGGAAATCCGCCAGATTGGCCGCCTGAGTCGACGGCAGCGAAAAACCGATCATCGACGCCTCCCTAGAGAGTTAAAACCGCCCAGGGCGGGCGGTTTTCGGTCACATCCATCGAGGGCCCGCCGGCCTTGCCGGCTGGATCAGCCCTGATTCTCTCGGGATACTACCAGAGAATATTATTTCTTGGGATCTTCGCACAGCTCCAGCAACACGCCGAACGTGGACTTCGGATGCAGGAAGGCGATATCAAGACCTTCGGCACCTTTGCGCGGAGCCTTGTCGATCAGCTGCACGCCCTTGCCTTCCAACTCGGTCAGATTTTCCTGCAGGCCTTCGACGGCGATGGCCAGATGCTGGATGCCCTCGCCCTTCTTCTCGATGAACTTGCCGATGGGGCCGTCCGGCTCGGTCGATTCCAGCAATTCGATCTTGGATTGTCCGATCTTGAAGAACGCGGTGCGGACTTTCTGTTCCTTGACTTCCTCGATCGAGTAGCACTTCATGCCCAATTGCTTTTCCCAGAACGGAATGGCTTCGTCGAGGCTTTTCACGGCAATACCAATATGCTCAATGTGCGAGAGTTTCATGATGACTTTCCTTATAACGATGGCAAAACGGGGAGATGTTGAAACACACCGGGGATAAATTATCTACCAAAAAAGTACTGCTGAGGACCGGCGATGTGGAAAGCCGCAGGCGTGCCGACGGACATGACCACGCCCCGGTGGGGAAACAAGGTTCAGTTTTTCGAGCGCAAGGCCCACGCCATCATGGCCATGCCAGCGAACACCATCGGCAGCGACAGCCATTGGCCCATGCTGATCACGTCGGACCGCCCAAAGATTCCCGCATCCGGGGCACGGAAATACTCGGCAACGAAACGGAAGACGCCGTAGCCGATGAGAAAAGCGCCCGAGACCGCCCCGCGCGGACGCTCCTTGCCGGAATAAAGCCACAGCACAATGAACAGCAGAACACCTTCCAGCCCTGCCTGATAGAGCTGCGACGGATGCCGAGGCTGCAAATCGACATGCTGGAAGACCATGGCCCACGGCAAGTCCGGGTCGGCCACTCTTCCCCACAACTCGCCGTTGATGAAGTTGCCGATGCGCCCGGCGGCGAGTCCCAGCGGGACCAGCGGCGCAATGAAATCAGTGATCTCCAGCCAGGCCCGTCCGCTTTTGCGCACGTACCACCCCATTGCCAGCAGCACGCCGAGAAACCCGCCATGGAAGGACATGCCTCCATGCCAGACAGCGAGAATCTCCAGCGGCTGCTGCAGGTAGTAGCCCGGCTCGTAGAAGAGCACCTGACCCAGGCGCCCGCCGGCGATCACGCCGACCACCCCGTAGAAGAGCAGGTCGTCGAGCTCCTGTACTTTCCAGCCCGCCTTGGCCATTTGCGGATGCTTCAGGATGCGGCGGCGACCGAGCCACCAGAATTGCAGAAAGGCCGCCAGATACATCAGTCCGTACCAACGTACGGCCAAGGGGCCGATCTCCAGCGCGATCGGGTCAATCTTCGGGTAAATCAGCATGGGCAGCGTTTATCCACCGGACCAACCGGCGGTTCTTCGGATAGAATCGGAATTATATCTTCCAGCCCCATGCGCCGCTGTTGGCGCTTTTTGTTTTGGAGACGCTCATGCCCGCCTACCGTTCACGCACATCCACCCACGGCCGCAACATGGCCGGCGCGCGTTCTCTCTGGCGCGCCACGGGGATGAAGGACGGCGATTTCGACAAGCCGATCATTGCCGTGGTCAATTCCTTCACCCAGTTCGTCCCCGGTCATGTTCACCTCAAGGATCTCGGCCAGTTGGTGGCCGGTGCCATCGAGGCAGCCGGCGGCGTGGCCAAGGAATTCAATACGATCGCCATCGACGACGGTATCGCCATGGGCCACGACGGAATGCTCTATTCGCTACCCTCGCGCGACCTGATCGCCGACTCGGTCGAATACATGGTCAATGCCCACTGTGCAGACGCCATGGTGTGCATCTCCAACTGCGACAAGATTACGCCGGGCATGCTGATGGCGGCAATGCGCGTCAACATCCCGGCCATCTTCGTATCCGGCGGTCCGATGGAGGCGGGCAAAGTAGTGATGAACGGCAAGACCATCCACCTCGATCTCGTCGACGCCATGATCAAGGCCGCCGACACGAGCGTCTCCGACGCCGACGTGGAAGCAATCGAACGCTCGGCCTGCCCAACCTGTGGCTCCTGCTCAGGCATGTTCACTGCAAACTCGATGAACTGCCTGGCCGAAGCGCTCGGCCTGGCGCTTCCGGGTAACGGCACCGTGGTCGCCACGCACGCCGACCGTAAGGGCCTGTTCCTCAAGGCCGGCGAGCAAATCGTCGAACTCTGCCGGCGCTACTATGAGCAGGACGACGCATCGGTGTTGCCGCGCGGAATCGCCACCTTCGAAGCCTTTGAGAATGCGATGTCGCTCGACGTTTCCATGGGAGGTTCGACCAACACGGTACTGCACCTGCTGGCGATCGCCCGGGAAGCCGGCGTCAATTTCACGATGGCCGACATCGACCGCATTTCGCGCAAGGTGCCGTGCCTGTGCAAAGTCGCGCCGGCGACCGAGAAATACCATATCGAGGACGTTCACCGCGCCGGCGGCATTTTCGGCATCCTCGGCGAATTGAACCGCTGCGGCCTCATTCATCGCCGGGTTCCCACCGTGCATACAAAGACCATCGGCGAAGCGCTGGACATCTGGGACGTGATGCACCGCTCGCACGATCTCGGCGTTTATGAATTCTTCAAGGCCGCACCGGGCGGCGTTCCAAGCCAAACGGCCTTCTCGCAAAGCGCGCGCTATCCGGAACTCGATCTTGATCGCACGAAAGGCTGCATCCGCGACAAAGCCAACGCCTACTCGCAGGACGGCGGCCTTGCCGTTCTCTATGGAAACCTCGCCGAAGAAGGATGCATCGTGAAGACGGCGGGCGTCGATGAGACCATCTGGAAGTTCACCGGCACCGCCCACGTCTTCGAAAGTCAGGATGCTGCGGTGCAGGGCATCCTCGGCGACGAGGTCAAGCCCGGCGAAGTCGTGCTGATCCGTTACGAAGGTCCGAAGGGCGGGCCGGGCATGCAGGAAATGCTCTACCCGACCTCGTACCTCAAGTCCAAGCATCTCGGCAAGGTCTGCGCGCTGGTCACCGACGGACGTTTCTCAGGCGGCTCATCGGGCCTGTGTATCGGCCACGTTTCGCCGGAAGCTGCGGAAGGCGGCCTGATCGGGCTCGTCGAAAACGGCGACGCGATCGAGATCGATATCCCGAACCGCCGCATCCACCTCGCGGTGTCCGAAGCCGAACTGCAGAAGCGGCGCGCGGCGATGGAAGCCAAGGGCGAGAACGCATGGGGCCCGGCGGCCGCGCGGAAGCGCCTCGTCTCTGCATCATTGCAGGCGTATTCACTGATGGCCACTTCGGCCGCCAAGGGCGCCGTGCGCGATGTCAACCAACTGAAGCGGCGTTGATCCCATGGCCCTGACGACCTGGCTGGCGTTCCTGCTGGCGGCCATCCTCATCGCCGTCTCTCCCGGCCCGGGAGCAGCGACGAGCATGAGCGTTGGCCTGCGCCACGGCTACTGGGCCGCCCTGCGCGCCATTTTCGGTCTGCAAAGCGCGCTGGTGATCCAGTTGTGCGTTGTCGCTGCCGGACTCGGCGCGTTGCTCGCCGCATCGACAACGGCCTTCAACGTGATGAAGTTTCTCGGCGCCGGTTATCTGATCTGGCTCGGGATCCAGAAGTGGCGCGACGTCCCGCGGATGATCGACGGCGAAGACGTCGCCGCTCCGCCGAGCGGGCTGTTCATGCAGGGCCTGCTGGTCAACCTCACCAACCCCAAGGCCATCGTCTTCATCGCCGCGCTGACGCCGCAATTCATCGATCCGGCGCGGCCGCAATGGCTTCAGTTCCTGATCCTCGCCGCCACCATGTGTGGCGTCGATACGATTGTAATGTCCGGATACGCGCTGCTGGCCACGCGCCTGCGCCGCTGGCTGCATGACCTGCGAGCGATGAAGGCACAGAACCGCTTCTTTGGCGGTATTTTCGTCGGTGCCGGCGTGCTGCTCGCCACGTCCGCGCGAAACTGAACTTTGCCATTGCACCAAGGTCCCAAACAAGTTTTTTTGCCAAGCCACCAGAAACCATTGAACGGAGCGAACGAATGAAAGTCATCCACGCATCCCTGTTGATCGCCGCCGGACTCCTATGCTCGGGAGCCAGCCTGGCCGACGAAGCCCTGGCCAAGGCCAAGGGCTGTCTGGCCTGCCATACGGTCGACAAGAAGCTGATCGGCCCGACCTACAAGGAAGTTGCCCAAAAATATGCGGGGCAGAAGGACGCCGAAGCCAAGCTGGCCACGACTATCGTCAAGGGAACGCCGACCCCGGCCGGAGTGGGCTGGCAGAAGGAAGGCAAGGCTACGCTCCCGTTCATGCCGCCTAACGCCACGGTCAAACCGGACGAGGCCGCGAAGCTGGCCAAGTGGATACTTGGCTTGAAGTAATCTCGCACTGATCCACGACAAAGCCTCCGCTTGCGGAGGCTTTGTTTTTGGGCATTCGGCCTTCCCGCAACGTCAGCCGCGAAAAGATTCTGGGTCAAGCTGATGCCGCGCCAGCTTGTCGTAGAGAGTCTTCTTCGGAAGGTGCAGGCGTTCGGCAGCGATAGCCACGCTGCCACGAGAACTGCGCAGCGCCTCCCGGATCAGGCTGCGCTCATAATTGTCGAGACGCGCGGCAAGCGAGACAGCCTCGGCCTGGATGGTATCCAGGCCATCGCCAACGCCCAGGCACAGGCGCTCTGCAACCGCTTTCAGTTCGCGCACATTTCCCGGCCAATCATGGTGCTGCCAGCGGAACAGATCCTGTTCATCCCACGCCGGCGCATCGCGATTGAAACGCCGGCTGGCCTGGGACAGGAAATAGGTCATCAGCGGGCCGATGTCGTCCAGCCGCTGACGCAGCGGCGGCAACTCGATGGTGACGACATTCAGCCGGTAGTAAAGATCCGAACGGAACCCGCCCTGTTCCGAAAGCCGCTTGAGGTCGGTCTTTGTCGCAGCCACGATGCGGCAATCGACAGGAATGGTGGCGTTGCTGCCCAGGCGCTCGATGCTGCGTTCCTGCAATACGCGCAGCAGTTTGACCTGCAAGGCCAGTGGCATCGACTCGATCTCATCGAGGAACAGCGTACCGCCGCTGGCGTGTTCGATCTTGCCGATGCGCCGCTTGTCGGCGCCGGTGAAGGCTCCGGTTTCGTGGCCGAACATCTCGCTTTCGAACACGGATTCCGGCAGCGCCCCGCAGTTCAGCGCGACAAACGGCCCCTTGCGGCCGCTGCGGGCATGCAGGGCGTGCGCAACGACTTCCTTGCCGGTGCCCGTTTCGCCGTGGATCAGGATATCCACGTCGGTGGCCGCCAGGGAATCGATTGTCCTGCCCACCCGCTGGATGCTCTCCGACGAGCCGATCAACGGCATCTCGCGCATGCTGCCGAGTTGCTCCCTCAGCACGCGGTTTTCCATGAGCAGCGCGCGCTTCTCCAGCGCACGTCGCACGACGTCGACCAGCCGCGCCGAATTGAAAGGCTTTTCAATAAAGTCATAGGCATGCGCACGCATGGCCTGCACCGCCATCGACACGTCGCCGTGACCGGTAATCAGAATCACCGGCACTTCGCGATCGCGCTTCTGCATGACATCGAGCAACTCCAACCCGCTCATCCCAGCCATGCGCACGTCACTGACGACCGCCGCTGGCGGCTCCTCCTCGCATGCGGCGAGCGCCTGCTCCGCGCTGCGGAAGGTGCGCACGGTGATTTCGGCCAGCTTCAGCGTCTGTTCGCAGGCCCGCAACACGACCTCGTCGTCGTCAATCAAGTAAACCGGGAAAGGCACGGGCCCACGGCCATCTGTATTCATGCTCGCTCCAGTACAACGGTAAATTCGGCTCCGCCCGCCTCATGATTCCCGGCCTCGATCCATCCGCCGAACTCGGCGACGATCATGCGCGAAATAGCCAGTCCCAGCCCCAATCCCTTTCCGGAACTCTTCGTCGTGAAGAAAGGTTCGAACAAGTGAGACAATACCTCGGCCGTAATCCCTGGCCCATGGTCACGGACGACGATACAGACCTGCTGCCCCCTGCTGTCAACGCCGATATCCACGCGCTTCTCCGGCGCATCGCTGACGGCGTCAAGGCTGTTGAGCAGAAGATTAACCAGGACCTGCTCCAATCGCTGCGGGTCGGCCCATACACGCAGTCCGGCAGACGGCTCCGGCCCGTCTATCCGCGCGCCCACGCTCCTGCGCCGCGGTTCGACGAGCATCAGTGCTTGCCCGATCACATCGGCGAGATCGACCGCGCATTTGGCCGCTGCGGGCTTCCGGGCGAAAGTCTTGATCTCGCCGACGATATGTTCCATGCGCACGGCCATCTGCTTGATGAAACCGAGATTTTCACGAACATCGTCCAGCCGACCCATGTCGAGCAAGCTGACGGCGTTGTCGGTAAAGGTATGCATCGCGGTCAGCGGCTGATTCACTTCGTGGCTGATCCCCGCGGCCATTTGTCCGAGAACGGCCAGCTTTCCGGCCTGCACGGCGCTGTCGCGCGTTTCGCGCAAGATATTTTCCGTTGTCTTCAGCGCCTGGATTTTTTCTTCCAGCGAAGCATTGGTCGCCGTGAGATCCGCCGTGCGCTCGACAATGCGCTGTTCAAGCTGCAAATGAGCCTGACGCAACTCCGCCTCGGCCTGCCGACGCTCGTTATAGCGTTTGATGTTCAAACGGAAAAAAATAACCGACGACATCAGAAAAGCTACCGCACACCCCGCCGCAATCCCCGCCAGCAAGGCATTCTGGCGCTCTTGGCGAGTTTGTGTGAGAAGGACGATCGACCACCCGAGCGGCCCCGTTCTGGCCGACTGGACGAGATAATCCTGGGCCGGCTTGCCTGGAAGTTCAGCCCGGATCGTCTGCGGCCTATCCTGCAAACGCACGTTCATTCCCAGAGGGCGCAGATGCTGGTTGTCGTACTGGCGGGACAGCCCGATCTGCTGCAGCACTCCAGGCTCGAGCGGCATCAGGAAGTGATACTTGAGCTCAGACACCGAGGCCAGAAATACGACGCCATGGGCATCGACCAGCAGCACCGGATCGCCGCTGCGAATCAACGCCGACTCGAAATCCTCCAAGCTGATCTTGACGACAACCGTCCCGATAGCCGCTCCTCCATCTTCGATCGGCGCCGCCAGAAAGAACCCCGGCTCGCCAGTCGTTGCGCCAACCCCGAAAAATCTGCCCAGATTGCCCTGCATGGCTGCCTGGAAATACGGGCGATAGCCGTAGTTGTGCCCGACATAGGAACCCGTTGTCTGGTAGTTGCTGGACGCCACGGTAAGGCCCGATCGGTCCATCAGGTACGCGGCATTGATATCCGCCCCGTTCTTGACCTCGAGCAGGTAAGAATTGGCCTCGTTCTGCGCGTTATTTCTTTCTGGGTGCAACAGCAGCGCCTTCAGGCGATCTTCCTGCGCGATGATTCGAGGCAGCGATTCGTTGCGCGAAAGCAGGGACTCAAGGCTCAGGCGGTAAAACTCAACGTGATGATGGGATTGTTGAGCCAACAGGTCGATCTGCCGCACCAGTACCACTTGCCGCACCCCCCAGCCAGCCAGCACGCTGAGTGCCAGCGCCAACGCCAGGCGCGGCCCGAGCCAGTGCCAGGATCGGCCGGGCTGGGAGGAAAATATGGCGGCGATACGCATCCACTCCGTTCCGTTTTGTCCTCACCCCGTTGAATCATCGACTCAGCGGGAATGTTCTTGGTTCTTCTGCGAACCCACCTTGCGGCATCAACCGCCGTAGGAGGTCCTTCAGGCCGGCCGGAGTTGCTTGTTCTTCTGCCAACGATGCCAGGCCAAGAAAACCACGGCAAGAGCAAAACCGACCTCATCTGTCATCGGCATGGCCACGACCAGTGACCCCGCTGCCGCCGTCGCCAGCAACCGCTCAGCCGTGCCCAGCGGCGCCCACAGGTAACCGATGGCCGCACTGCCCCACAGGAAAATCGCCAGCACCGCCTTGAACACCACATAGACCACGGCCATCCAACCGGCGTCGCCCTGCAGCATCAGTGCCGGAGAATAGACCGCCATGTATGGAACAACAAACCCGGCGATGGCGATCTGCGTGGCCTTGAAGCCGATCTTCATCGCAGGCGCCTTGGCAATCGACGAAGCGGCGAAGGCCGCAAGCGCCACTGGTGGCGTCAGGTCGGCCATGATTCCGAAATAGAACACGAACATGTGGCTGACGATCAGCGGAACGCCGAGTTTGAGCAATGCCGGTGCGGCGATTGAACTGGTGATGATGTAGTTCGGAATGGTCGGAATGCCCATGCCGAGGATTAGGCAGACGATCATTGTCAGCAGCAGCGAGAGGAACAGACTCTTTTCGCCAATTTCAAGTATGAACCCGGCGAAGTTGGTGGCCGCGCCGGTCAGGGTCAGCACGCCGATGATCACGCCGACGATGGCACAGGCGATGCCCACGCCCAGCGCCTGCTTGGCGCCGTCGATCAGTCCGGAACGCATCGTGTGCAGCGTCTTGCTGCCACCCTTGACAAAGAAACAGGCGACGACCAGCAAGGCAATCACGACCAATACGGGCTGGATACCCCATTTGGCGAACGAGGCCGCCCCCAGCCCAAGGGAAAACCAGAACACGTAACGCAAGGCCGTGCCGGATATCCGCGCCGCCAGTGCCGCACCGAGAATCAGAATGGACGTCAGCGCCAGCCCCATCATTCCCGAGAACATCGGCGTGAAACCGTGAAAGAGCATGAATACCAGGACGGCCAGCGGCACGACGAGATACCAGTTTTCCTTGAGCGCCGTCCATGGATTCGGACATTGATCCTTGGGCAATCCGAGCAACTTCAAACGCCCGGCTTCGAGATGCACCATCCAGAACGCAGTGAAGTAATAAAGCATCGCGGGAATTACCGCAGCCTTGACGATCTCGGCATAAGGGACATTGAGCGTCTCGGCCATGATAAAGGCCACCGCCCCCATCACCGGCGGCATGATCTGCCCCCCCATCGCCGAGGTGGCTTCAACGGCACCGGCAAACACCGGCGTGTAGCCGAAGCGTTTCATAAGCGGAATCGTGAACTGCCCGACGGTCAACACGTTGGCCACGCCGGAGCCGGAAATGGTGGCCATCATGCCCGACGAGAACACCGCCACCTTTGCCGGACCGCCTTGGGCCCTCCCCACCAGTCCGAGTGCGAGGGAATTGAACAGCTTGATCATGCCGGCGTGTTCGAGGAATGTGCCGAACAGGATGAACAGGAAAATGTACGTAGCCGACACCAGCGTCGGCGTTCCCAGGATGCCGTCGCTGCCGAGGTAGAGCTGGCCGACGATCTGGTCGAAGCCGAAGCCCCGGTGCATCATTGCCTCAGGAAAATACTGCCCGAAGAAGCCATAGAAGAGAAAGCCGCCGCAGACCAGCGGCAAGGCCCAGCCCACAACCCGCCGGGCCGCCTCAAACACCAGCACCGAAGCCAGCGTGGCCACCACCAGGTCAGGCATGGTCGGATCGCCGGAACGAGCGATCAGATCCGCTTCGAAGATCAAGTGATAGAAACCCAGCGAAAAACCGACCAACGCAAGAACAACGTCAAACCAGGGGAGTTTCCCGGAATGGCTTCCCTGCCGAAGCGGATAAAGCAGGAAGATGAGCATCATCAGGAAACTGACGTGGAGCGCGCGAATAACCAGGCTTGAAAATGGATGGAAGGCCGCCACGGATATCTGGAAAGCTGAAAATGCCAGAGCTGCCAGCATCGCCGCACGCAACGCCCACCCCGCTAGTTTGCGCTGATGTCCATGCTCTTCGAATTCGGAAGGCCCGGAATGCGCATCGGCCAGGTTTTCTGTCGTGTTCTCACTCATATTGACCCCTCGTTCTGATTTCTTCCGGCGAACACGCACCCTTCCATCCTTCCCTTCAGGGAGGGATGGAAAGCGTATGTCCACTGTGGGACGCAGAAGCGTCCGCGATTACTTGATAACCCCGACTTCGCGGTAGTACTTCTCGGCACCGGGGTGCAGGGGAGCCGGCGGATTCTTGGCTGCCACGTCGCGCTTGATTGACTTGCCTGCGGAGTGCGCCGCCGCCATCTGGTCGAGGTTCTCAAACATCGACTTTGTCATTGTGTAAACCGTATTGGTGGAAACCCCCTCGTGTGTCAGCAGGTAGTTCTGGATGGACACTGTTGTCACGTCACTGTCCTGGCCTTCATAGGTTTTCGCCGGGATGACGCCGACGGTGTAGGCGGGATCGTTTATCTTGGTGACGATATCAGCCGGAATAGTCAGGAACACAACTTTCTGGGATACCGCCAGATCTCGCAGCGCCGCCACGCCGAGGCCCGAGGACAACAAGGTGACGTCGAGCTGTTTGTTCTTCATCAACTCGACTGACTCGGCATAGGACAGGTACTCGACCTTGGCAAAATCCTTGTAGCTGATGTTGGCCGCCTTGAGGATCGCACGCACATTCAGTTCGGTGCCCGACTTCGGTGCCCCGACGGAGATCTTCTTGCCCTTGATGTCTGCCAGCGACTTGATGCCCGAGTCGGCCGCGGCCACGAAGTGGATGTAGTTCGGCCACAGGGCGGCGATCACGCGCAGCTTCTTCAGCGGATTCTTGAAACCGGCCTCCTCGTTGCCGTTCCAGGCGTCGGAAACGGCGTCGCCCAGTGATATCCCCGCTTCGCCCCGCCCGGCCTGCAACAGATTCAGGTTTTCCGCGCTGGCCTTGGTCGCCTGTACGGAAGTCTTCGAGCCCTCGACCGCCTTGCCCCAGATCTGCGACATCGCCACGCCGAGCGGGTAATACACACCGCTGGTCCCGCCCGTCAGGACATTGATGAACTCCGCGGCACCGGCCGAAACGCACATGCCGGCAGCCAACACGCCTACTGCCAATCCACGCTTGAATTGCTTCTTCATTCGATCCTCTCCTGTTGATCGGGCCGAATATCCGGCCACGGGTTTCGTTGACTCTCCAAACCACTGCGGAATTCCCGCAACGGCTTAAACAATCCTCGCAAGACCCGTGCCCGCGCACTCGCCCGAACAGAAATGGCAAGTCGCTGAAAACATGACGATTCTCATCGAGTCCGGAAAGCCCAAGCATAGCACTTTCCGGAATTTCAGAATCTGCCATTGAGAATGCGCGAAAATCCGCACACCACCCCGTTTTCTAAGTCCCCATATGGCCGAGCCAGCGCCAGTACGTCGTCCCCAAGAGCAGCACCAGCAGGTACGCAATGACCGTCAGCGGAATCCCTGTACGCACGAAGTCGCGGACCTCAAAGGTGTCGGTTCCGTAGGCAACCATGTTCTGGGGCGCGTTGACCGGCAGGATCATTCCGAAGCTTACGACATACTGCAGAATCATGGTCAGGCCGACTACGTTGATTCCTGGCGTCTTCACGCTTTGCAGGACCGAGATGACGATCGGAATCATCGCCGCGGCGAGGCCGGTCGCACTGGCAAAACCCAGATGGATGAGGATCAGGAACATGGCGAGAACCGCCAGGATCACCAGAGCCGACGCGGCCTGCAAACCAAACGAGGAACTGATCCAGGTTGCCAGCCAGGGAGCGGCCTTGGTCGACAGCAACGCCGAGCCAAGGCTGATACCGATGCCGAACAGTACCAGGGTGCCCCAGGGAATCGAATTCTGCACCTCCTTCCAGTCCATCACGCCGATCCGCGGCATGAACATCAGGGCGATCGCGGCGATGGTCGTCGTCGACGTGTCGAACGGATGGAGAATCTTCTCCGTTGACCAGAAGAAAAGCAGGACCAGCGAAATCGCCAACAGTTTCTTCTGGGCGAGCGGCATCGGCCCCAAGTCTTTCAACGCCTTTTCGACGATGGTTCTGCCGCCCTCGATCTCCTGCTTTTCGGGCGGCATCATCTTCATCAGGATGAAGTACAGCACCACCGACATGATTGCCGAGAACGGCGCGGCGGCGATGAACCAGTCCAGCCAGGAAATGCTGACACCCAACTGTTTCTCAATGAAACTGACGGCAACCATGTTTTGTGCCGCCGCCGTCTTGATGCCGACGTTCCACAGACTGTCGGCTTGCGCCACGGCAATCATCAGCATACCGGCGAAGCGGCTCTTCAGGGGCACGCCGAATGCAACGATAATTCCCATGACGATAGGCACCATGCACGACACGCGCGCCGTCGTGCTCGGCACGAAGAAGCTGAGCACGAAGCCGATGAGAATCACCCCGATCAGGATACGGTTGGTTTTTGCCCCGACCTTGGACAGAACCAGCAATGCGATGCGACGGTCCAGACCAGTGCGGGTCATCGCCGCCGCCAGGAACAACGCGCCGCCGACCAGCGCCCAAGCGGTATTGCTGAACCCCGCCAGCGCAACGGACAACGCCTTACTGGTTCCGATCAACTTGTCCGGGCTGGCCACCTCCGGCGCAAATCCGAGCATGAACGCCATCAGCACGGTGATCAGAATGGCGCTGACCGGATATGACACGGCCTCGGTCATCCAGATCGTAACGGCGAAGGCCAGAATCGCCAGCATATACTGCCCGGCGACCGGCAGGCCGGACTGTTGCGGCAGGCTTGTGATCAGCAGCAGGAACGCGGAGGCCAGAAGCAGGCCATAGCGCGAAAGAATAAGTTTTTGCTCTTCGACGGCCGGAGCGGCGGCCCCGGCCTCCGAGGCGAGCGTTGTTGCCTTGGTGTTCATGTCGATCCTCCTTCAGGTTATGCGGTTATTTGCCTGCCGCCTCGACATTGCAATTCCCGTTCCCGAACCAACCGGACCTCAAGGAGATCATAAACAATTGAAAAACATATACATTTATACGGCGGACCGACAACCCTGCCGGATGCGCCGCGCATGAATCCGGAAAATCCTTCGCTCCCTGCGCGAAAATCCGCGCACAGGAATGCGCGATGCCCGGGTCTGCTCTGTATACTGTGAGCCTCTGTCTGCCAGCGACACGCTTCTGCGAGCCCACCGACGTTGAACCCGACAAATACCAGCACGATCCGCATCCTCGGCATCGACCCGGGCTTGCGCGTCACCGGGTTCGGCGTCATCGAGAAATCCGGCAACCGGCTTGCCTACCTGGCCAGCGGCTGTATCAAGACTGATGCCAAAGCCAACTTGCCGACGCGACTGGGAACGATCCATGCGGGCCTCAACGAACTGCTCGCGCAATACAAACCGGATCAGGCTGTCATCGAAATCGTGTTCGTGAACGTTAACCCTCAATCGACCCTGCTGCTCGGCCAGGCGCGCGGTGCCGCAATCACCACGCTGGTCGCCGGCGGTGTCGAAGTCGCCGAATACACGGCCCTGCAAGTCAAGCAGGCGGTAGTTGGCAACGGCCACGCGGACAAGGTGCAGGTGCAGCACATGGTGCGCCGGTTGCTGTCCCTGCCGGGCGAACCGAGTCCGGACGCCGCCGACGCGCTGGCCTGCGCCATCGCCCACGCACATGGCGGGCAAGGCATGGGAGCGCTGGCAACGAAGGGCTTCAGGATACGCAACGGACGCATGATTCTGGGCAAAACGGAAGAGAGAAAACAATGATCGGGCGTATCGCCGGAACACTGCTGGAGAAAAACCCGCCACAGGTCGTGGTCGACGTGCATGGCGTCGGCTATGAAGTCGACGTGCCGATGAGTACCTTCTTCAACCTGCCGGCAACCGGAGAGAAGGTCACCCTGCTCACGCACTTCGTGGTGCGCGAGGACGGGCAGTTCCTCTATGGCTTCGCCAGCGACGCCGAGCGCTATGCCTTTCGCCAGCTGGTCAAGATTTCCGGCATCGGTGCACGCACCGCGCTGTCCGTGCTCTCCGGTCTGTCGGTCAACGAATTGGCGGAAGCCATTGCCCGCCAGGAAGTCGGCCGACTCACCAAGGTTCCCGGCATCGGCAAGAAGACGGCGGAACGGCTGCTTCTCGAACTCAAGGGAAAACTCGCCGACGCCCTGCCCGCCACCGCCCATCCCGTCGAAGACAGCCAGCATGACATTCTCAATGCGCTGCTGGCGCTGGGTTACAATGACCGCGAAGCCTCCGCGGTCATGAAACAGCTGCCGCCCGGCTTATCCACCTCGGACGGCATCCGCCAAGCGCTCAAACTACTCTCCAAAGCATAATGCAACAGATTACCTCCGCGCAGAAACAGATCATCCAGACCGCCATCGTGGCATTGCTGCTGATCGGCTGCGTCGCCGTCCTGCTCCCCTTCACCGGCACGCTGATGTTCGCCGTAGTGATCTGCGTCACCACGGCACCGCTCCGCGACCAATTGCTGAAATTGTGCCGGGGGCGCAGCCATCTGGCCGCGTTGGTCATGTCGCTGCTGTTGGTAGTCTTGCTGGTCGCCCCGCTGGCACTGCTCTCCGGGACACTTGCGGAAGGCGTCGAATCGGCGTTGCGCTATCTGCGGCCGATGCTCGAATCCGGGCTGTCGGCGGACCCGCCGAAATGGCTTTCCGAGTTCCCCGTAATCGGTTCGAGCATCGAAACGTACTGGCACAAGCTCGCCGCCAGCCGGGAGGAAATGAACAGCCTGCTGCGCCAGCTGATCGATCCGACCCGGAAAATGGCCCTTGCCACGGTATCGATCCTTGGGCAGGGATTGTTGCAGCTGATGCTGGTCATTTTCTTCGTATTCTTCATCTTCCGCGATTCCGAAAAATACGCTGCAGCCATGCGCAACGGCGCCCACAAGCTGGCCGGCAACCTCGGCGAGCGCATGCTCAAGCTGGCCGAAGGCACGGTCACCGGCGTCATGATCGGTATCGTCGGCACAGCGGCCGCGCAGGCCGTGGTGGCCATGATCGGCTACGCCATCGCCGGTGTTCCCGGCGTCGCGATGCTGACGTTTACCACTTTCATCTTCTCGATGATTCCGGTCATCGGCGCCACCCTGATCTGGCTTGGCGCCGCCCTGTGGCTCTACGACAGCGGACAGACCGGCTGGGCCATCTTCATGCTGCTGTGGGGCATGTTCGGCATCAGCAGCGTAGACAATTTCGTCAAGCCAATCCTCATTTCGCGTACGTCCAGCCTGCCGCTGCTGCTGATCGTCGTCGGTATTTTCGGCGGGGTGCTGGTTTTCGGTTTTATCGGCCTGTTTCTCGGACCAATGCTCCTTGCGCTGGGGCAGGTGCTCATTCGCGAGTGGCTGGCGCTGACCGAATACGAAGAGTCTCCCTCCATCTGACCATGATCGAAACAGACTCCTTCGGCAGTTTCAGCGAAGCGCCGCTCGACCGCCTGATCTCGCCCGAATCAAAATCGAGTCAGGAGGACGCCATCGAGCGCGCCCTGCGCCCGAAACGCCTCGTCGATTACGTCGGACAGGCCAAGATCCGCGAACAGTTGGGCATCTTCATCGAGGCCGCCAAGCGCCGCAGCGATACGCTCGACCATGTGCTGCTGTTCGGCCCGCCGGGACTCGGCAAGACCACGCTGGCGCACATCATCGCTGCCGAAATGGGCGTCAACTTGCGCCAGACGTCGGGACCGGTGCTCGAGCGTGCCGGCGACCTGGCCGCCATGCTCACCAATCTCGAACCGCACGACGTGCTGTTCATCGACGAAATCCACCGCCTCTCACCGGTCGTCGAGGAAATCCTCTACCCGGCAATGGAGGATTTCCAGATCGACATCATGATCGGCGAAGGACCTGCCGCCCGCTCCGTCAAGCTCGACCTGCCACCCTTCACGCTGGTCGGAGCGACCACACGCGCCGGCATGCTGACCAACCCACTGCGTGACCGCTTCGGCATCGTCGCCCGACTGGAGTTTTACACGCCGGATGAGCTTACGCACATCGTTACGCGCTCATCGCAATTGCTGAAGGTGCCAACGGAGCCGGGCGGCGCGCTGGAAATCGCCCGCCGCTCGCGCGGTACACCGCGCATTGCCAACCGCCTGCTGCGCCGCGTGCGCGACTTCGCCGAGGTCAAGGCCGCCGGACACATCACGCAGGACGTCGCCGACCAGGCGTTGTCGATGCTCGACGTCGACCATGGCGGCCTGGACGTCATGGACCGCAAGCTGCTGTCCGCCGTCATCGACAAGTTTGGCGGAGGACCGGTTGGCGTGGACAACCTCGCCGCAGCCATCGGCGAAGCGCGCGACACCATCGAGGACGTGCTCGAACCCTTCCTCATCCAGCAGGGCTTCCTGCAACGCACCCCGCGCGGACGCATCGCCACGGCCGCCATCTACCGCCACCTTGGCCTTGACTCACCGGCCCCGAACGCCCAGAGCGAGCTGTGGCGAACACAATGAACATGCCATAAAACAATGGCTTGTAACAATTACTTACACTAAAACTTTCGAAGTCGACTTAAAATTCCGACATGAAGCACGCGCAGAAGCCCAACGCCTTCACCATCCCTGTTCGTATCTACTACGAGGACACCGACGCCGGAGGGGTGGTTTACTACGCCAATTACCTGAAATTTCTTGAACGCTGTCGCACCGAATGGCTGCGCGAGATCGGCCACGAACAGGCCAACCTGTTGCGCGACCCCGGCATCGCCTTCGTCGTGCGCAGCGTCGCCCTCGAGTACCTGAAACCGGCCCGTCTCGACGATCTGCTCTCGGTCAGCCTAGAAGTCGAAAAGATCACCCGATCGCAGATCTTCTTCCGCCAGCACATCCGGCGCGCCAACGCCGCAGCCAAGGACGGCTGGGATGAACTGATCAGCGGCAAGATCCAGATTGTCTGCGTCAATGCTGCGCAGATGAAAGTCACCTCCATTCCCGCTCCGATGCGTACCCAACTGGAAGCTCTCCAATGAACGTCTCGCAAGATCTTTCCATCCTGCATCTGATTCTCAACGCCAGCGCGGTCGTCCAGGCCGTCATGCTGATGCTCGCCAGCGTGTCCTTCATGTCTTGGTACTACATCTTCCGCAAGTGGTTCACCGTGCGCGAGGCCAAAACACAGACCGAGCAGTTCGAGCGTGACTTCTGGAGCGGCGGCGACCTCAACAGCCTGTACCAGAGCGCGGTCAACAACCGGCACGGCACCGGCAGCATGGAACGCATCTTCGAAGCCGGCTTCCGCGAATTCGCCAAGCTGCGCAGCCAGAAGAACCTCGACCCCAAGGACGTCGTCGACGGTTCGCGCCGTGCCATGCGTGCCACCTACCAGCGCGAGGTCGACAGCATCGACTCGCACCT